>NZ_JAMQGP010000004.1 GCF_023703465.1 Echinimonas agarilytica
AGATTGTCTTGCTAAATTGTTAAAGAGCGTCGCTTCGGCGTTGCCGTTGCGGGAGGCGTATAATACGCTTCCGGTGGTTAGTGTCAAGCGATTCAATGAATCTTTTTTGCTAACCGATTTTCTTCACCGCTTCGGACTGAAGCCTTAACTTCTAGCGTTGCCGCCTTGCCCGTTGCTGTGGGGGCGCATTATAGGGAATCTTCTGACACGGTCAAGGGCTTTTTTATGACAAATGTCAGAAAGTTTTCAATCGTTCAATATGTAGCCACAAACGTCGCTAAAATCCGCTGCGACGTAGTCTGCTAATTCGGTTCCATCGGAAGTGAGCTCTTTACCGGTCGAAACGAGTACATTACGCTTAAGGCCCGCATTCATGCCCGCTTTCAAGTCTGATGTTCGATCACCCACTATATAGCTACGGTCAAGGTCGATGGCATGAGCAGATGCTGCATCGAGTAACATTTTAGGCTTTGGTTTGCGGCAATCACAATCAATGGCTAACTGCGGGTTTTGCCCACTCGGGTGGTGTGGACAGTGGTAAACCGCTGTAATATACACTTTAGCGGTCAAAAAACACTCAACCATGTAAGCATTGAGTGTTTGGAACTGTTGTTCAGTGTAATAACCACGCGCAATGCCCGATTGGTTGGTCACCACGACTAATTTAAAGCCTGCGCTCTGAAGCTTTAAACACCCTTCAAGCACCCCCGGAAGAAATTCAAAGTCGTCAATGGTATGCACATAACCGGTGTCTTGGTTAATCACGCCATCTCGATCTAAGAACACTGCAGGTGTCCGCATTAGGTAATGCTCTTCTTATTAATGCCATATTCACGGAGCTTGTTCGCAATGGCGGTATGAGAGACGCCCAATTTACGCGCAAGTTGTCGGGTACTTGGATAAGCCGGATAGAGTCGACGCAACAAATTACTTTCAAAGCGCTTGACTGACTCTTCCAAAGAGCCTTCAAATACCTCGTCGTAATAACCAAAATTACTTGAATATGAAGGTAACTGCAGATCCTCAGCTGACAATTCATTGCCCTCGAGCAACGAAATAGCACGATATAATGCATTTTCCAACTGGCGTACATTACCCGGCCACGGATATTGCATCATGTAATCTCGACACGATTTGCTTACTAATGCTGATGGACGACTGGTTTGAGCACAAAAGCGCTCAATGAAGCGCTCCGCCAAAGGCAAAATATCTGATTTACGCTCTCGCAAGGGTGGCACCACTAAACACAACACATTTAGCCGATAGTAAAGATCTTCGCGGAACTCCGATTTCTGAACCATGTCGGGCAAATCTTTTTGCGTTGCACAAATAACGCGTACGTCCACATTAATCTCTTCTTCTTCACCTACACGCCTAAATGAACCATCTTGCAGAAAACGCAGTAACTTGGCTTGTAATGAAGACGACATCTCGCCAATTTCATCGAGAAACACCGTGCCGCCATTTGCGATTTCAAGCACTCCACGTTGCGCTTCACCTGCGCCTTCAAATGCATTTTCGCCATGGCCAAACATTTCACTTTCTGCCACATTATCCGGCAAAGATGCACAATTTAGCGCGACAAACGGGCCATCCCCTCTGAAGCTAAATTCGTGACATGCTCTGGCAAGTAGTTCTTTACCAGTGCCAGTTTCACCTTGAATTAAAAGTGGAGCATCGAGCTGAGCCATTTTGCGAGACTGAGCCAACACCTGCTTCATTTGCTGACTATTGCCATAAATACGCTCGAAGCCATCACTGCTTTGTTTTTGGTAAGCGTTAACTTGCTCTCCTAAGCGATCTGTCGATTTTAGCAATAGCACTGCGCCAGCAAGAACATTGCCGGGTGACGATGACACGTCTGCGTCAACAAGAATCGGTAAGATGTCGGCTAGGTAGCTGCGCTGGCCCACGGAAACTTTGGTGGCTTGCGGCTCAATTTCTTCATCATCTAGCCATCGCTGAAATGAAAAACCATGCACAAATTGATTAATACTTTGGCCGCGTAATTTGTCTTCATCACCGCGCAATGCTAGTTGAGCGGCTTCATTGAGCCGAACTATACGCCCGCGCATATCAAGTGAAAACACAGGATCAGGAAGCGTACGTAAGATCGTGTTGAGTTCATGGCTGCCTCGCTCTGAGGGCGTGTAAGGCACAGTACGAACATCTTCCACACCGTCGATTCTGCGGATTTCAGGAAGAAGCACCTGCAATTCTGAAAACTCGAGTTCAGGAAAGTTTAAAAAGATATTACGACTTGGATCGGTTTCAATGCCGCGCAGGTTGGTTCCGTGTTTTACCATAATGGTAAGAATTTCTTTCGCAATTCCCATGCGATCTTTGCAAACGACTTCAAGCCTCATAACGACGTAATACCCTTCTGTAATCTATTATTGCCAGAACAAACGGCACTGTAAAACATTTGATACGAAGGCGTGAAAATAGCGACAAAAGGCAGGTTTGTAAAGCTCTGTTTCCAGAGCCAGTACAAAAACATAAAATGGCGAACTGGACTCAGTGTTTATTTAAGCTAATGAAGCAAAAATAAACAACATAACTATTTGAATTAAAATATTTATTTTATTTCTTAGTCAAATTAGTCTTAAACAGTTCGATAACAGTAATACGAAGTTGAGTTGCAATATCCGACATCTTGGGTTGCTGTGAGGCATCGCTGTAAATGCCTGGCCGACACAGCTGCATGCTTTTCAAGCCTAAGCGCGCACTCAACAAGCCAGCACCAAAACCTTGAGCGGCTCTGGCTGATACTTTACCCATCAGATCAGCACCGATACTTTGCATTCCTAAGTCAATTGTCATTTCAGAAACGCCCGCATAGACCAGGTTATACATGACCAAACGTAATAACCTTATGCGCGCAAGAATCCCCAATTCCATACCGTAGCAAGATGCAACTTCTTCAATCATACGAATGTTACGCCAGGCAATGAGCAACATATCAAGCGCTGCCAATGGACTCAATGCAACAAGCGCCGCAGCTTGCGACGACCACTTGGTGACAACTTCTTTGGCTTTTTTGTCGCATTCCACGAGCACTACATCTTGATATAGGCGTAAAACCTCAGCGTCAGTATGCGTGTCATCAATCATACTTTGCCAAAGCAAAGTCGCTTCTTTAACTTGTGGCTGAATTGAACCAGGCAAAATAGATTTGCAATACAATACGATATCATCACATTCCTCGCCTTCAGCGATTTTGCGTGATGTGAGTTGTTGTTTTTCAGTCCGATGCAAAATAGAAAGCTTACGGCTTTCCTGCAGAACTAAAGTCACAATACCGCCCACCACGAGCAAAAATAACAGTCCGTAGAGAGCCGATACGAGTGACTGCTCCTGCCATGCTTGATTCGCAAGTGTCAGACCTTCAATGGTGATTAACAATAACGCAATGGCAGCGGTCAACTTCAGCCACCAACGATGTTTGGCTGGCGGCCTTAATATTTCAGACACCTCTTTTTCTGATGATTCAGACCATTCATCGGTCGCCGCTGATAATTCCACTTCATCCCAGTCATCGGCATCATGCAGCTCTTGATGATGCAAAATTTGAGGTTCTTCATCATCAAAACAAAGCTCTTCCGCAACCGGTTGTTCTTCAGTAACTTCCGGCTTAACTGAATCTTTCGGTTCTAGAAAATCGGGCTCTTCGCCAAACAAAGCCTGTTGTTGATGATGGTCACCGACTTGTTTCATTTCAGTGTATCTCCGAATAAAAACTGCATCGCTTTATCCATGCCTATATGAGGAAGCGCTTCGTATTCGCTGGATCTAGGTTGAGGAGCGAATTCCAAAAATTTAAAACCATGTTGCTGAAAGTATTCAGAATTCGGCAACTTCGCAGGCACTTGCCCGGGAAAAACAGTAATAGATTTGCCGTCGATTAATCGCTGGCCTTTGATTGCTGGAGTCCTTTTCCCTTGATGATTCACATGACCAAAGCGCGTTGTGCGAATTGAAGCCAATGCCTGCGATTGCATTGTCACTTCATGTGATTCTACAAACAGTTGAGCGCCCTTTACTAATTCACCGAGCAAGTTAGTAAGATTTGAGAACTGTTCAACCGTCACATGATCCGCTTTGGTAGCGGCCACTAAAACCCGTTCAATTTTAGGCTTAATGAGCTTGCTTAACCAGCTTTGCTGGCCGTAACGAAAGCTCTCAATCACTTGCGCCAATGCTTGTTGCATCTCGCGAAAGTGTAGTTCGCCCTCATTCAGTGGCGACAAACAATCCACCAAAATCACTTGCTGATCGAAACGACTGAAATGGTCACGATAGAAGCCACCCACCACATTTTTCACATAATAGTTGTACCGAGATTCAAGCAATTGCCAAAGTCGCTTAGCTTCTGGTTCGTCGAGCAACATTTGTTGGGGCAAAGGAAAAAATGCTAACGCGGGAGTACCTTCTAAATCCCCCGGCATTAACATGCGCCCCGGTTGTAGCAAGCTTAATCCAAGATCATTTTTGTAGTGTTTCAGCAACCGAGCATAATCATGAGAAAGCTCATGAATAATTTCATCATCAAGCTCTCGACCACTGAGTTCTAATACGGCCTGACACCATTGTGTGCTACGAGCTTTGCGGGGCTCTCGTTCTAACAAGTGCCACTGTTGCTCACTCCACTGTTGAAAATCGAGCTTCATCATCGGCAAATCTAATAACCATTCGCCGGGGTAATCCACAATATCTAACAACAATCGATTGGAGTCTTTGCCAAACAAACTATCTTTGGATTTTCGATAGTTCACTTGTAAGCGAATTTCGCTGATGCTGCGTGTAGCTTCAGGCCAAGCAGGCGGCTGTTGAGATAGTTTTTTTAAGCCCGACAGGTATCGAAATGCCGCAATATTGAAGTGGGGCTGTTCAACTTGTTTCACAGATAATAATCGACGTTCACGAACCACGTCGAATAGTGGCAAATGTTCAGCATCATTGCCCTGTGTGAGTTGATTAATGAGGGAGGTAATAAATGCCGTTTTACCGCTACGGCTCAAGCCTGTAACGGCAAGTGTTAGATGCCGCTGCTGAGCTCGTTCGATAAAGGTCTGCGCTGACTGAAGAGACTGCTTAGCAGTACCTTTAATTCCCATTGATGTTGATTCCGATTACAACTTATTAATTTCACGTTTCAGGCTAAATGCACTCGACGTGACCTGACCTTCTAATCGACGAAGGCGAACTTCCAATTCGGCGAATCTGTCCTTTATGTCATACAAAGCTTGTCGGGGCAATTCCCCACTTTGCCAAACCTTTGATTTTACGGAAATATGAGGGCTAGGTTTAGGTTCCTCACTGGCAGGCTTTTTATCGAGTAAAAACCAGCCGATTATGTATATGAGTAAGGGTAAGCCAAACACACCGGTAAGAATAATAGCCGACGCTGTCACAACCCGAACCAACCACACCTCAAAACCAAAGAAATCAGCTAAACCTGCACAAACGCCTGCAAATTTGCCATTGTCGCTATCGCGGTAAAGTTTACGTTTGGTCTCACTCATGAGCGCTTCCTCCAATCAGGCGCCTCTGCATCTAAAATCGCTTCAAGCGTTTCGATGCGATCTGCCATTTGTTCAGATTGAGTCGCCAACATCCTTATTTGGCGAAACTCGTCTTCGGTCAATCCCTGAGACACTTGGCGTTTCGCGCGGTAATGCATAATCAGCCATATTGGTGCAACCAATATCAAGAAGATACAGATTGGAGCAATAATAATGCCCGCTAGAGATTCGTAGTCCATCAATCACTCCGCCTTTATCAATTATTCAGTATCTACTGACTTGGGTTTAACTCGCGCCTTAAGCGCTTCGAGCTCGCTATTAATACGCTCTTCTGATTCAAGTTCAGCAAACTCGTCTGCTAGTGTTTTAGTTTCAGTTAAGTCATATGCGTCAACTTTTGATTCTAAATCATCAATTCGACGTTCATATGATTCGAAACGGTTGAGCGTGTCAGACACTTTACTGCTGTCGAGCTGTTGTTTCACTTGTAAACGCGAGGTTGCCGTTTGCGAACGAATAATCATTGCATGCTGGCGAGCCTTGGCATCTTTGAGCTTAGTTTGAAGCTGCTCAAGTTCTTCTTTCAGTTTAGCAAGGTTATCATCAACAACTTCAAGTTCTGAGCCTAAACGATCTGAAGACTCGCTAATTTTTTGTTTTTCATTCAATGCTGCTCGAGCCAAATCTTCTCGGTCTTTTGATAGCGCCAAAGCCGCCTTCTCTTCCCAATCAGACGCGTCTTGTTGTAAACGAGTCACGCGGCGCTCAAGCTCTTTCTTATCGGCAAGCGTACGTGCAGCTGAAGAACGAACTTCTACCAGTGTATCCTCCATCTCTTGAATAATCAGACGAAGCATTTTCTCTGGATCTTCGGCTTTCTCGAGCAGGGAATTGAGATTAGAATTCACAATATCTGCGAAGCGCGAAAAAATACCCATACTATTCTCCTAACATTGGCTTTTAATAATTACTGTTTTCTTGCTTAAACACTATTCAGGAATTAGGCCAACTTTAAAAAACAACTTAAGCCAATGTAAAATATAGGAATTATTATTTTGTGTAAATAGTGTTAATTTCATCAATAGTGAAATAGACTACTATTTAGTAATTCCTACCACATAGCGTGTTCGATAATGCAACCTCAAGCAGATAACCTGATTGGTGAGTCCAATTCATTCGTAAGCGTCCTAGAGCATGTTTCTCAAATTGCTCCGCTGAATAAACCGATTCTGATTATCGGAGAACGTGGCACAGGTAAAGAGCTGATAGCCGAGCGATTGCACTTCTTATCTTCACGTTGGGACCAAGAATACGTCAAGCTCAATTGTGCAGCGCTGAATGAAAGTCTGCTTGAAAGTGAGTTGTTCGGCCATGAGGCAGGTTCGTTTACCGGTTCAGGCAAACGCCGAGCCGGACGCTTTGAAACCGCCGACAAAGGCACACTATTTCTGGATGAGCTCGCCAATACCTCAGGTTTAATCCAAGAAAAGCTATTAAGAGTGATTGAATACGGCGAATTTGAGCGTGTAGGTGGAAGTCAATCCGTTAAAGTCGATGTGCGACTGGTCGCTGCAACCAATGAAGATTTACCCACTCTGGCGGAGCGCAACGAATTTAGAGCCGACTTACTCGACAGGCTCGCGTTCGATGTGATCACCCTTCCTCCGCTCCGAGCCCGAAAAGACGACATTATGTTGCTGGCCGACTCGTTTGCCGTAAAAATGGCCCGCCAATTAGGTCATCCTGTGTTTTCTGGTTTCAGCCAACACGCCTACGAAACATTGATGGATTATGCATGGCCGGGCAATGTGCGGGAGCTGAAGAATGCGGTAGAGCGGAGTATTTACCGCCAGAATGAGCCCGACTTTCCAATCCAGCAAATCATCTTAGACCCTTTTGATTCGCCATGGCGTCCAGATCAAATCACCCGAACACAAGATCGCCAAGGCACAGCCACCGAGTCATCGCTGATCAACACAGGGCCCAGCTACCCATACAGCCTCAAACAGCACCTGCAAGATTATGAAACAGAGTTGCTGAACACGGCCTTGGAACAGCATCAGTTTAATCAAAAGAAAACGGCAGAATCTTTGTCCCTCACTTATCATCAGCTACGGGGAATAATGAAAAAATACAATCTACTAGATGGTACCTCCGCCAGTGAATAGCCCATACGAGGCTTTCGCCTTACGATGGCGGTAGCCGGCATAGCAGAGTCTTACAATGCCGAATGTATGGTTTGCAAAGCACTTCATTGAGGCATAAAACACATAAGCCCCCTTCACAGCTTTTCAACTAAGTCTCTATCTCAAATCTCGCAACACACTAAAAACACGCTGCAAATATGGATAAACATGCCATTCATTCAAATTGATTAAATATTCATCACATTTATTGTTGATGACTTTTGCAAAACAGAAAACGTTTTCATACAAATAATGTAGACACTAAAAGTTTGCAAAGGGACTCGCAAATGACTCGTAAAAAGGGATTTTTTACGTGTATTACTGTGGCTGTTTTATTTCTTAGCGCTCTGAAAGCCTTCGCAGGAACAACAGTATCACCAGTAGTATCAATTTCACCATCAACATCAACGACAGGTCATTTTACAATTTCCTGGAACCCAGGAAAAATCAACGCTCAAACTCCGACCAAAATATGGCTGTTTGAAAGGGTTGGCTCCCAAAGCTCGGAAATGTCGATTACGGGTTCCTCTGCAACTAGAACCAAAACAACTCAGGGCACATGGCACTATAAAATCAAAGCTTGCACGATTTCATATAGCTACGATCGGATTGCAGGACGGGTCATCGAATCTTTAGGTCCATGCCACTACAGTAGCGAGAAAGCCGCAACATACAACTTGCCGACTCCGACTCAACCAAACTCAGTAACACTAGGCGATAGCGAAGGTGCCTACGACACCGATGGACGCATAGATTTAAGTTGGAATACCGTCAGTTACGCCAGTAAGTATGACGTGTTGTATGGAAAAAAGGGTTCGACGAAATCTAAATTAACGCTCACAACAACAGCACGAAGCTTTACCGGCTTGAGTGACAGTACTTGGGAATTTCAAGTTCGTGCATGCAATAAATTCAATGAATGCGGCGCGTATTCAACGCTTAAAAGTAAACCTGTGATGCGCCCAGCAGGGGTTCCACCGTCATTGAAAAGCAGCGAAAGTCCTTCTTATGATGGCACTTATTCGCTGTCGTGGAATTCTTCTAGCAATCGCGTTACTCGCTACGAATGGCGAGAAAAGTTAAGTACACAATCCTCTTGGCCTTCCTTCACGAGCAACGCAACAAATCGCTCTGTGTCTCGAAGTAAATCCAACGGAATTTGGCAATACCAAGTAAGAGCTTGTAATGAGTCGGGGTGCAGTAGTGTTAGCTCCTTGGCCGTCACGGTTAATAAAAACATAGCACCAACGATTAGCCTCTCTGCATCCTCATCTGCAACGGGCGAATTCTCAATTCACTGGACAGGCGGAAAGTGGAAAGGCAACGCGCCGATTGAGGTGTCAATTCAAGAATACCTCGGAGCAGCACTAAACCGCACGCTCCCCTCATCGAAAGCACCTCATGCAATCACAGTCACCCAACAAGGCTCCTACAAATATCGAATAAAAGCATGTCACAAGGTCACGTCTTACGACCGAACCTCTGGTAAAACCTACGAAACCATTGGGGACTGCCAATATTCAAGCTACGGCTCAATCACATATGATCTCCCTGTTCCAGCTAAGGTAAGCAGCCTAACACTAGGCGATAGCGAAGGTGCCTACGACACCGATGGACGCATAGATTTAAGTTGGAATACCGTCAGTTACGCCAGTAAGTATGACGTGTTGTATGGAAAGAAAGGTTCGACGAAATCTAAATTGACGCTCACAACAACAGCACGAAGCTTTACCGGCTTGAGTGACAGTACTTGGGAATTTCAAGTTCGTGCATGCAATAAATTCAATGAATGCGGCGCGTATTCAGCAATAGCTTCCAAACAAGTGCTTCGATTTCCTTCCACTCCTCCCGCATTAACGCTAGATAAAACAAGTTCTTATAATGGATCGTTCAAGCTAACTTGGGGACAATCTTCAAATTCAGTTTCTCATTATGAATGGCGAGAAAAATTAAGCACGCAGACAAGTTGGCCATCATTTACCAGCAACAGTACAAGTCGAACTTTAACTAGAAATAAAGCTAATGGTACTTGGCAATATCAGGTTCGGGCATGTAATACGGTTGGATGTAGTACGGTGGCGTCGACTTCTATAGAGGTGGACAAGGATATCATCCCAACATTGTCAATTGCGTTAACGACTACATCAAGGGGTTCATTTAGTGCAAGCTGGACCGGTGGGAAATGGCAGTCTAGAACACCAACAACAATAGAAATTCAAGAATATGAAGGGGCAGCCCATAAGAGAAGCATTAACGCCTCAACATCACCTAAATCTATTTCACTAAACAACCAAGGTACCTTTAAATATAGAGTAAAAGCGTGCTTTAGCCGGAGTAGTGATGCGCAACCCATTGGTACTGACGATCATTGTACCTATTCAAATTTTGATTCTATTACATACGATCGGCCTGCCCCAGCAAGTGCCCCTTCGGTTTCACTCGATGGTGTTGAAGGGAATTACGATACAAATGGCAACTTGAAACTCAGCTGGACAGCAATTTCATCGGCGACTCACTACCAAATCCGGTCAGGTAAAAAGGGCACCATCAAAACAACCGTTTCCAATAATGCTTTATCCAAAACCTTCTCTGGGCTACTTGATGGTACGTGGGAGTTTGAGGTGAACGCTTGTAATGAATTCAATGAGTGCTCCAATTGGTCAGACATTCAATCTCAAATTATTCGTTTAGCACCTGGTGCAGTTAAAGACTTAACCGTTGATGTAGCCACTTCCTACGATGGAAATTTCATACTCTCATGGGAGCCTCCAGAAGATACCGTAACTGAGTATCAGATCAGAGAAAGTGACGATGGTGGTCAAACATGGCAAGAGTTCAAATCTGTCGGATCCAATCGAGTGATAAGCTACTACAAAGACCTTGATGCAACCTATGTTGTTCAGGTTAGAGCTTGCAACATAACAAGCTGCGGAGATGAGCGCACTATTTCGACGAAGGTTATTCTTGATACTTCCCCAACATTAGCAATAACACCTCAAGAAACAACAGATGGTAAATACTCAGTGAGCTGGGAGCCTGGACGGATTGGCGGAAAAGCCCCCTACTACGTGACTTTGTATGAGCAAGGCTCTCTTGGACAAAAGAAATATAGCGCTCCAAGCCAACCTCTGAATTTGGAAATGGTGGACCAGGGCATCGTAGAATATGAGCTAGAGTCTTGCGCTCAGGTTACTGAGACGAGCTTTGACCGAATCACAGGAGAGCCTTTTGAAACTTACGGTAAAGGTAAATGTTTAAAGTCTGAAGTTAAATTAGTACGTTATGTGTCAAATTTAGATGCCCCTTCGCCAGAAGTGCCCAAACATCCTATGGATGAAGTAGACCCTAATGCGCCCACATTCCACGGTTCGTTATCGGGTCAGTTCAGAGTCAATGAAGCGGGTCATGTGAACTATTCTGTACCAATTGACATTCCAACGGGTATTGCCGGAATTAAACCCGAAGTTAGTTTGTTATACAGCTCCAATAATGGATTAGGTGTGGCCGGCATAGGCTGGTCTTTAGCAGGCCAATCATCAATCAGTCGCTGTAAGACAGTTCCCGAGATTGGGCCAGATCAAGGTAGCTTCTTACCCGTTCGTCTCGATGGAACCGACGCGTTGTGTCTGGATGGTTCACGTTTAATAGAGGTCGATCGCTACGGTGACGAAGTAGAGTTTAGACCCGAATTAAGTCCCAAAGTTAAGGTCATTTCCTCTGGTGAAAACTATCAAGAATTCACAGTTTTTCGTGAGGATGGTTCAACGAGTTACTACGGAAGCTCTCAGGTGTCGACCCTATCTACTATCGATGGTATTCCAGTGAGTTGGTTGATGGATACTACAAAAGACAATATGGGGAACACAATCAACTATATCTATGAAGCTCACAAGGACGATGCTGATGTTGAAGAAGTATTACTCCATAAAATTGAGTATTCAGGAAATACGATTGAATTTATATACGAGAAATCTCCTCATATCAGCCCTATTAAGTATTCTTATGGTAAAAAGTTCCAGCGACACCATCGTCTCTCAGAGATACTCGTTATAAATCATTTAGATGAGCCATTATCAAGTTATTTTTTAGAGTTTGACACATATAGTCAGAATAGAACGAGTGATGTCATAAAATCGATCAGACATTGCAGTGGCTCTCTTAAAGAGCAATGTAAATCACCTTTAATATTCGAAACACCACTAGAGCCTGCATACTTGTTTTCTGACAACCAACGCCTTCAAACCAATGTGGATCGAATTTACAATTTTATTGGTTTAGATATAAATAATGATCATCAGCAAGAGATCATATATCTGGCCAACGCAGACAGTGATTATGTGGGTCTGTGGCTACACGATAATAGCGTCAACCATGGTATGTCAGTTGACGGCAGCTCACACTCATTTAAAGGAGTTCTTAAAGTTGACAATCAAATTTCAGAACACGCAGATATTAAAACACTCCCTTTTACAAGAGCAGATCAGTCCGGAGATGACCTTATATTCAGTTATCAAACTGATGGTCACTATCAAATCCACTATATAGATTTATCCAATGAAAAATTTGAACCCATAGATCTAAACAGCTATTTGGATTGGAATCCAAAAGACATTTATCCATTTGATGTTAATGCAGACGGTTTAGTTGACTTGATGATATCTTCCAATTCAGGAGATACATATCAACTAATCAACCAAGGGTTGCAAAAGTCCGAAATAAAACTAGGACTAAACTCATTTAGTTCTCCAGAATTATTATCAGGAAAAATGCTTATCCCTGATCAATATTCGGCTGCAGATTTCAATGGCGATGGAATAATGGACCGATTGGCCTATCAAGTTGACTGCAACTCTGATTATTCATCTAGTCTTGATCCTAGTGGAGGGGATGGCTATGGATATGTCGTTTCGGTAAACAGTAAACCTGAATTTGGGCATATTAACTTAGGAAAACTATCTTACTCTTCTTTTTCTGAAGAATTATTTGTTCTTCATCGTTATTCAGGCACGTCAGATCGAGATTTTTGTAAAGAAGATTTTAAATTAGAAGATTTCCAAAATGACTTCATGTATGCAGATGTCAATGGCGATGGGTTATCCGATATAATAAAAAACCTTCGTTCTGGAACGCCCCAAATTTGGTTTTCTACAGGAGTTGGATTTACCACACCTCAACACCATAGTTTGGAAGAGGATTATCTAATAAATTATGCTGAACAATTACTAGATGTTAATAGTGATGGAGTTTTAGATTTTGTCTACATTCACTCTAATCGAGACAACTTGTCGAATTATGATATAGATACATCAAGTCATAATTATATTGCATTCAGAAAAATGGAAGGAGACACGCTCAGCGAATATCAACTTTTAGATGATGAAAACATTATTAGTGATACAGTCCCAATGAGCCGTTTCATGGATTTAAATGGTGACGGTGCTATCGATAGAGTTGCCGCGAAAAACAACTCCTTTGTGATTGAGTACGGCACTAGCAGACCAGAAGAGCGTCAGAGGATGATCACTGCCATTGAAGATGGTTTTGGGAACAGAACAGAAATTGAGTATTCCAATCTCAACGATAGTAATTGGTCTGGTTACAAAACAGACAACCTAGGCCATAAGCTTAATTATCACCGCGAATTCCCCGTGTTTGATATCAACGGCCCTATGCCAGTTGTTTCAAAAGTTACCTCTGACGCTCCGAGTACAAATAACCCTGATAGTTCGCTGTCGGTTCGATATCAATACGAAAACTTGCGCATGCAATCGGGCGGACGAGGAGCTCTTGGTTTTGAAAAGCTCACGACCATTGATGAATCAACAGGCGTAAGAACGACAACCACCTACGCTCAAGAATTTCCGTTCATTGGCATGCCCATTTCTACCGAAAAGCACTATTTGGGAGATTTATTACAGCGATCTAACAACGAGCTAAATTCACTCGAATTAGATGAAAAAGGTGTGATTCAGTTTCCATACATCGAAATCAGCGAAGAATTTAATTATCGATTTGATCAAAACGACGGTGAATTAGGAGCATTAAACGCTTCAACTCAAGTCGTTAACTCAATGAGTTACATGTTAGCTTCATCTGGAACCGTCAGTTATCCCCTTCTGGAAGAAAGTACAAGCAACACAACCAACATGATTACAGGAGAAATCAATATAATTAAAACCCAAAATGAATACCAGTTTGAACAACCAACACGTTGGTGGATCAATAGACTCAGTCGAACAGAAGTAGTCCACGACAATGGAATTGAAATGGTTACTCGAACAACTGAATTTGAATATGACCACGCACATGGCATGTTGGATCGAGAAATAGTTGCGCCTGGAGATGAAACTCATCAGCTGACTCGTTTTTATAGCTACGATGCCCTAGGCAACAAGGTCGCAACCATATCTTGTTCTTATGATATTGAATCGTGCACCGTTGATGGCAATTTACCACCGCACAATGCCACTGCTGCAGTGTTACGTAAATCCATCGTGACCTTTGATGCAGAGGGACGCTATCCCATTTCTGTCTCAAACGGTCAATTTAACACTCAAACGATTTTGGAGCGAAATAAGTGGGGGCAGCCGACTAAAATCCGCTCAATGGATGGTCTAATCACCCAACAATATTACACTTCTTTTGGAGTTCCATTTTTCACAGAAACACCTAGCCTAGGTCAATTTACCTTAAGTTATATAGAGCTATGCAATGAGAGTTGCCCTACTGGTGCAGTAACTTATAGATCGGAACAAAAAGCAGGCGGAAGTGAAGTTGTAGCGTACTTTGATCAACTAGGTCGAAAGATCGCAGAAAGTAAACAGGGCCCTTTTGATAAGCAATGGATGTTGATTGAATACGATAGTAAAGGGCGTATTTTACGCGAATCGACTCCGCACTTTTCCGGAGATCCAGTGTATTGGACGACTTATGATTATGAGCCCACCTTTGGTGAAGCTTATCGGGTCACATCCCCTGCATCTATTGCTACAGGTGATCAACTAATTGTTGAAACGTCAAGACGAGGAGAAGACGTATTCTCGACTAGCAAATCAAATAACTCTGAACAGACCACCCGACGCAACTATAACTTAGCCGGCAAAGTACTCGAGGTTGAAGACTCAGTTGGGAGCATAACTGAATTTACCTACGATGCAGTTGGCAACCTTGTTCAAGTGGAGAATGATGACGGTGGAATTATTAAGACCGTCTTTAGTCCATATGGCATGAAGCAATCAATGAGCGATCCAGATAAAGGCGAATGGTCATATCAACATAATGCGCTGGGTGACCTAGTAACGCAAACCAGCCCCGCAAATGAGGTAACTACAATACATAGAGACAGCTTGGGGCGCACCATTAAGCGAATCGTCAACCGAAACAGTAGTTTGTTAGAACAATCGGTTTGGAACTACAGTGACGATAAGCCCCACCGGCTTGATTTCGAAACCAATGGAAGTGCCACAAAAAAATTCACTTACGATGCTCTAGGCAGACTAAACAACATCTTTTACTCAATCGATGACCAATTCTTTTCTGAAACCATGACCTACGATCAGTATGGTCGATTATTTCAAACCTTCGATGCCAGCGGAGACTTTCATGGCATCCAAAACGTTTACCAACATGGTCATCTTATCGCTCAAAAGGAAGCCCGAGATACAGATGGTATCGTCTATTTTCAGGTGCTCGATACCGATGCATGGGGCAACGTGACTAAATCTCGCCAAGGAAATGGTCTGGTCACTCACCATAGTTTTGATCCAGCCACAGGCCGTTTAACCGGCTCTCAAGTTGGCTCAGGAAATGTGTTGTCAACTCTGTATGGTTTTGATGCGCGTGGAAATTTAAAGAGCAGAGAAGAACTAGGAACAAGCTATGGGTTAAATGTTACCGAAGATGTCGTTGAGAACTTTCACTACGACTCCCTGAATAGGTTAAAAGACGTCTTTCGCAACGGCTTACCAACTCAACAAATAACATACATGGCAAATGGTAATATTTTAACTAAGTCAGACGTAGAGCAAGACGCACAATATCAATATGGTACAAAAGCAAGTTCTTGCGCTCGAGCAGCAGGTCTGCATGCGGTGACTGAGATTGGTACTCAAAACTTCTGTTACGATGTCAAAGGAAACCAAACTCACGCATACATGGATGGCAACTTAACTAGAGAAGTGACATATAGCCATTTTGACAAAGCGAAGGTAATCACTTCACATCAAGGTGAACAGACGGGCACGACTCAATTTTGGTACGATGCCAATCGAAAGCGATATAAGCGACACGACAAACTAGATGCAGGATCTAGCCGCACCACCTACTATGTGGGTAACGTAGAAGTCATCATCATAGCCGATGAAGATATGGTTGAGTATAAACGCTATTTAGGCGGTCAAGCTATTCACACTATTCGTAGCAACGGCTCTAGAGATACCGTATATCTTCACAAAGATCACCTAGGGTCTATCAGCGCGATGACCAACTCAATTGGCCAAGTAAAACAACGCATGAGTTTTGATGCTTTTGGCCAACGTAGAACTCCTTTGAGCGGGTCTCCAGTGCAGCAATATTATGACGAGCTTAGCCTAGAGAACGTATTAAATATAACCACTCGAGGCTTTACCGGCCATGAACAAGTTGATCATGCCAACATTATCCATATGAATGGTCGGATCTACGATCCAACATTGGGCAGGTTCTTGCAGGCTGATCCGTTTATTCAGGCACCGAAGAATTCGCAGAATTTTAATCGTTATTCTTATGTGTTGAATAATCCGCTGAGCTATACCGATCCGAGTGGTTTTTTCTTCGATAAGCTTTTCAAAAAAATCAACCGCGCTCTTGGCGATTTTGCTCCGTTTGTTTCTATTGCAATTGGAATTATCGCTGGACCTTGGGCTGCTCAAGCTTGGCACAATGCTGCGTTGGTCGGGTTTGCTGCTGGTGGTGTAGCTACTGGTAGTTTGAGAGGTGCACTGGTTGGTGCATTTAGTGCGGCAGCGTTTTACGGGATAGGTCAACATTTCGAAGGGATAAAAGCAGACAATGTAGCTGGTAAAGTGGCAAATACTCTCGAAAATGGCTTAACCTCGGCTCAGTTCGCTGGAAAAATTGCCGCACATGCTGCGGTTGGAGGAATAGCGTCTGATCTCAATGGAGGGAAGTTTGGCCACGGATTTTGGGCTGCAGGAGTAACTCAAGCATTGGGTTCTCATATTGATGGTGTTGATAGTGGCTCTAGCTTTAGCGTTGCAAGAGTTGTGGTAGCGGCTGTGGTAGGCGGGACTGTATCGAAGTTGACAGGTGGTAAGTTTGCAAATGGGGCTGTTACAGGGGCTTTCGCACGTGCGTTCAACGACGAACTTCACAAAGAGTTGCCTGAAGACATGTCAAGTGCGGATCGCGAAGTAATTGCAGAGGAGCTGTTTGACGATGCAGGCAATAGAGCACGGCAACTGCAAACCTGGATTAAAAGCGGGGATTGGGAGAGTGTTAAAGACGCTTACCCATCGCTAGCAAACGAAAGAGGTATTTCATTGGAAATCGGAGCAAGAAGTTACGTTGATGAATTTCGGCGTATTCAAGCACTAAATGTCGATTTAGTTGTGTCAAAAAATACATATAGACATGCTGAAAATATAGTTGCACATGGAGCATCTGCAGCAATCAATCCAAACAAATTGAGCATAATTCAATCAATAGCAACATTTTTTGCTCCCACTCCCCCGCCTGCAATGCGGCATACATTTGTATATGGAAGAGAAACAGTCGATGTTAGATTTACTAAAAGGTAGTTTGGTTTCAATCACGATGCTTGCTTGTACATCATGTAGTGCTAGCAGTACTGAATGCGCTAATGTGCTCTCTTTTTTGCAACAAAACAGTGATGTTCCTCATGAGCTAGTACGAGTCAAGCGTAAGGAGTTGCTCAGTGGATTTTACGAGAGGTTTGGCTCACCATTAGAGCTTGTAAAAAATTTTGATAGCCCTGATTTTCAGTTGGTTATAGATGATATGGAACAGCAATATTTGTATTTACTGCTGGCCGAATCTATTGACTATGGCTTTTTTAATGCAGCATTGGCGATCATGAATAAGGTTGACAATTTGTTAGAACCTCCTTTGGGAGTCAATTCGGTTTTTTTTAGCATTACCATATCAAAAAATGAAGAGGCTCTTATGCTGATTGAAAGTAACTATGGCGATAATTATAAGGAATACTTAGATAAATCTTATTGGCATATAAATAACTGTAAAGGACAGCTTGCTAAGTAGTTAGTCGATGAGCTAACTAATAAATATATTTCGTTGCTTAGTTTGTAGTGGTCAACTTAAATTGGCCACTACAAGGGTATCAATAAGGCTCTAGGGAAGTTTGCTCCGTTCGTTGCCGCTGCTCTGATGTTTATTCCGGGTGTTGGGCAATGGGCTGCGGCCAGTATGTGTGTAGTGGTACACTGAATTTGGCCACCTGATTAGAGGTGATATGCTCACCTCGTAAGCAAAACAGGTGAACCATGGCGAACCCATCATGGATCGGAAAACAATGCGCCAAGCGGTATTTGAATACATTGAAGTTGATTACAACAAAACGAGAAGGCATAGTGCGAATGGCTATCTCAGCCCAGAAGCATTTGAACTAAAGAGCATTGCTTAGTGCCGTGTCTAGTTTTAGTACTAGGGATCATAACGGTGACCTAACTCCGAATGAGTCAGAGCGACTTTACTCGCTTGAATACAAAACCGTGGCCAATTTAAGTTGACCACTACAATATGACTACAATAGTGAAATAAAGCATATTGGCCCTGAAATACCAACGGGAATAAAGAGTTGGAGGTTTACAGGGCAATCAACGGGCTTTTCACCTATTGATATACGAGGGTGTATAATCTCATGTGAGGGGTACGGAGCTGGAGTATTCGGAAATGGTGAATAGAGTGAAAGTTAGAAATCAATCAATTATATTTTTGCTTGTAGTTTTTATAACTTTCGGCTTGGTTAAAGGAGTAAACTTAGTCACGTTGGAATACATGAACTCGAATAGTGAATATAAAAAAACTCATGAATCCAAGTTCGAAAAAGGCTATTTAACAGAAAAAGAATCTGGAGAATTAAAAGGCCTTGAACAAGCCTATATCAACGACTCAAAGGCTAGAGCAGAACGACAAAATATATTTTACGGAACATTGCTTGTTGGAATGAGTATTTTTTTATTACTTAGTTTTTTTTTAAGTAAAGTTCTTCTAATAAAAGGAAGCACGTTAATAGTTACATCAACTGTTTTGGTTACAGCTTTTTTTGCAAGTAGCCTGTGGCAAAGCCTCTTTTGGGGAATGTTTTTTTATGCTGGAGTTTGGCTAGGTCAACGTGGGAAAAAACTAGATCCATCTTGAGTTGCCCGAAGGTTTGGCTTCTTTGGGAGCAAAGAAACGAAAGCCTTTGGGAACAAAATGAGTCAGAGCAGTTTAAAATTGATTTTAAACTGCCAACTTGATTAGTTATTCGAATATTTGACTTAAAGTTTTATTATTAAATTAAATGCCCCTTTTCAGGGGCGTTTTTGTGTATACGCAAACTGTAGTGGACATTTTAAATAACCAACTATAAGTATTTTTAATGGTTTCATGTATTTTAGTTGTTAGTATGTAATTAAAATAAAAGTCTCTTAAGGAAAAGAAATCTGTGTCAGTTATTCGTCAAGTTTACATTCGAAATTTTAGAGGTATAGAGTCACTTTTTTGGAACCCACATCCAGGTTTAAATTGTTTAATTGGGCCTGGTGATTCTGGTAAGTCAACCATACTTGATGCAATTGATTTGTGTTTGGGCGCTAGGCGTAATTTTTCATTTACTGATGCAGACTCTGGAGTAACAGCTATTATAATAATCGGTAATGGCTGGGCTCTGAGCAACTCTAACGCATTTGGAGCAATAACCAGTGCAGGTGCTTTTTACAAACATGTCATGGCGTGTGGAAGTAACCCAGACATAATTAGGCAGTGCTCAGGACAATGAAAATTCTAATTGTTGGACTAATTTGTTTTTTTGTATGCTGGCCTTGTACCGTTTTAGGCCAGCTTCTTGCTGTGGCTCAAGTTGGGCAGGTAATTGAGTGGAACGGCTTCCCTGTTTTAATTATGAAAGATGAGAGTGAGCACGTTTCAGAGCTCTCGGATGACAAACCCCTCAAACCTTAGCGGCTTTAAAGTGCTGGTTTTGGTTTCTCCGTATACTGGATGCAGAGTAACACCTATTGATAAAGGCTTTGTTGATCCTTGTTCTGGAGAATTTTTTAACGATTTTGGGCATACTCCTCAAACCGATAAGTTTTTACCATCACTTAACCACCGGGTTAAAGGGGCTGAGTTAGAAATTATACTCTCGGACTTAAAACTAGAACTTGTAGAAAATTGTGAACAAATTAAAGATTGGCAAGGAATAAAGGACATTGCATATCGTTCCAACGAGAACGAGTTGATATATGTTTTGTCCTGTGGAGATATAATATGGGGAATAAGTAGCGAAGTTGGCTTTACAATTACCCATCTGCTGTCGGGAATGGGGAGTTTAGATTTAATAAGTAAATCCGGCTCAAAAAATGTTGATTTAAATACTTTAAGCCACAATGGCGAAACACCACTTTCCATAGCTGTAAAAATGAAAAAAAAAGTCTCTATTGATTATCTTATTGAGCACGGAGCTGTTACGTCTGAAATATGTAATTCAGATTTTTGCTCCCCTAGCTTTGAAGAATTGATTGATCAGTTCTATCCAGAGTATGAAATAGAAGATTAATAGCTATAAAAATAATCAATCCATCCAGAAAATATAAATAGATTTGGGGCTTAGTTAACTATCTTATGTATACCTTCCTTTATCAAGAATCGCTTAGTTAACCAGTGAGAAGCATTAATAGAGATAGTAAGATAATTCTTTTTTCAGTAACTCCCGACTGGAAGATGAGAAACCAAAGAGGTTAAAAAATTGGTCGTATTGATTTGCCCTGGTTCTTCACCAGAACTGCGGAAATCCATTTCAGCAGATCTGGCTGCGGGGTTTCTATTGAGCGGAACAGCCTTGCTAAGGGAGCGGAATTTGCAACTATATATTCCGTTTTTATATGGGGGAGTCAATTTTGGCAGTCTGGCTAGAGGCTCGGAGGGTGGTATGTCTCGATGTCTTTGGCTCTGTCGAACTCTGAGTCCAAACCAAATGACTCTGACCCCTTTGATGTGTACTGAATAATCCGTTGAGCTATACCGATCCGAGTGGGTATTTTTTTGATAAATTGTTTAAGGGTATCAATAAGGCTCTAGGGAAGTTTGCTCCGTTCGTTGCCGCTGCTCTGATGTTTATTCCGGGTGTTGGGCAATGGGCTGCGGCCAGTATGTGGAACGCTGCTGCTGTTGGCTTTGTGTCAGGCGGTATTGCTACTGGAAGTCTCAAAGGCGCCTTAATAGGAGCGTTTACTGGTGCTGCTTTCCACCAAATTGGAAGCCACTTTAATAACTTGCATGGCGATAATCTAAGAGCCGCTATAGGAGGTTCTTCGGATAAGTTGTACAACTTTGGTGGCAACTTACTGACATCAGGACAGGTTGCCGGACAAATAGCCAGTCACGCCGTTGTTGGCGGTGTCATATCTACTTTGAGTGGCGGTAAGTTTGCTAACGGAGCATTCAGTGCCGCATTTGCCGCAGCACTCAGAGCTAATTGGGGAGGTAATAAATTAAGTGATGGTCAGGCTAAAGGTGAATTAACAGAACAAGAAACTGTAGCTCTTGATAAAGACTTGGTTGATTTAAATAAAAAAATTCGATCACTGAAGTCATTTGCCAATAAAGCAGATGCTCTAAAGTGGGCGCATAAAAATATTCATTCATTATCAGTTAATCATGATGTGGAAATTGGCGTCAACATATTTGATGATATAGGGAATGTGAGACTAGGAAATGCAGTTACAGACTATTATCGTCATGAAATAAGTGCTGCTACGTTGTTAACTTCATCAATTAAAGGATGGGAGAAAGGATGGGTTGCAAGTTGGCATTCTCATGCTGCTGGAGAAAGTGGTGGTTTTAGTTATCCTGATCATGAACTTTACAGTTCATGGTCACAAAGTAATCCAAATCTGACTTTCCATATGTCTAGAATCAACTTAAATGGTAGTAATCAGTTAGATACCTATATAGGGGAATACTATGTTCAACGTTTCTAATTGCTATTTATCAATATGCATGGCTATTTTAGTCTCAGGTTCGGTGAAAGCTGAATCGTTAAAAAATGTTTTAGCGCCAGTTATCGCTATTGAAGAGAAAGAGTTGCATGATAATGATAAAAAAGTAGTTATTTTAGAGGGCTATTTATTCAAAGATAGAGAGGTTTATTTATTTCCAGACTCAGACGCTTTAAACAAGTTTTCGTCTTCTAAACGCGTAACATTAAAAATTGCACTTTTATCTGAAATTTCGGAATTTCACGGGTGTTTTGTAAGTGTTCTCGGAAAGTTAAAGGTGGTAACAGGGAAGGAAGTGCGTTACATCTTAGAAAATGTAGAATCCATAAAAAGAACTGGGCTATTTTATGACATGGCTAAGAGTAGTGATTCGGCAATTCCTCCAAAATGCTATTTACGAGCAATTACGGAAGTGATGCGGAATAATAATTAAGCCAAGCCAACGAAAGCCAGCGGAAGCTGGTTTTCTTTTATCTGGCGTTTAGCGCTTCGTGCTTCGCTTCCTTTGGGTTGGTGCCAAAGCTGGCAGTCGCTGCTATATCTATACAGAGTCCAATTGATTAAAAAATGTTTCGCCATCAACAAGGTCATTTTCGTCTAGATTTTGAAAACGCTTTTTGACAAGCGCAAGCTTTTCAATCTCATCGACATCGCAATCGAGATGATCTTCGCATCGAAAGATTATTTTCTTACGAATAGCATTTGGCCTTTCTGGTGATGGCGTAATTATTTCAGTTCTAATATCGACATGCTTTTTATGACAGGCCGAGCACTCAGCATTTTGAAAATCAATTTTGCGTTTCGGCATTTTTTCTCCAGCTTAGTTGTGGTTGATTGATGAAAATCGGCTTGGTGCCAAAGCTAATGGGCTAAAAGAGGCGATGAACTGTTTAGCACCCTAATTTGCACTGGCGAAAAGCCGTGGCGAAGGAGTTCAAAATCATCCAAGTCGATGATGGCCCGTTTGCCGTTTCCCTTAAGGGCATAATAAGAGTTGCTGGCGGTTATTACTTGCTGAGCCTTAACATCCATCGACACCACTCGTGATGTTGTCACGTAGTCCCCTTCATAAAAGCGAAAGGTTTGGTCATATTGAACCGTACCGTACAAAACTTCACCGACCAACTGCTCACCATCCATAACAGCAACAATGTACCAATTTTCTACGGTGGTGTTCATAAGCCGACCCTCGCTTTTTGCTTGATGACTTATGGTAGAAAAATATGGATTAAAAACATAGCAAATGCGTGGATCTAATCTTGAGTTTTTCTTCAGCGTGTTCCGTTCCCAAAGAAAATTTGTTTGCTGAATTAATTTAAAAAAAACAACTGCGTTTTTTCAGCCGAAATCGTGCGCTGGGTTAACTGGATTAGAACGCTATCTAATCTGAACTGGTGCAGCGTTAGAACCGGAGTATGCACCAGATGTTGTTGCGGAGGGTGGAAACCGAATATTGTCGCCTGACAAAAATTATTTATCAGAAGCAGACTCAGTTTCTTTGCTCACTACCTCAGGTCGTACGTCGGGTCAAATATTCACAGCTACAAGAGACTCAAGTGCTGCAACGGCGTTGGTTTCAAATTACGCAGCTCAGTTGATGTCCAAATATCCTACATTCTGGCCTGAGACGATAAGAGGCCTATTGGTTCATTCAGCGCGATGGACTGACAAAATGTATGAGCGCTACGGACTTTTAACTAAAGATCACAAGCAAAAAACGGCAAAGGAAGTCATGCTAAGAACAGTCGGCTTTGGTGTGCCTGATGTGCAACGAGCTGAATATAGCCTTACCAACCAAGCAACTATTGTTGCTGAGAATTTTATTCAACCATTTGCAGCAGCTTCAAGTAAATCTTCCGATCCAAAGCTCGGTCGAATGCAGTTGTATCAATTACCCTGGCCAGTGGAAGCATTGAAGGAGCTCCCGCCGGATTCTAATGTAAGGTTAAACGTTACTCTTTCATATTTCATTGAGCCTAGTCCTAGTCGAAGGGGTTTTAAGCAAAGATATAGCTACCAGTCGCATGCTTTGCGGTTTGAAGTAATAAGGCCAGGTCAAACGCTCGAAAATTTTCAGGCAAAAATTAATAAGTTGATGGAATATGACAACTACGATGGTCCTGAAGGTGATAATTCAGGGTGGGAATATGGGAGTGCTTTGCGCAAACGAGGAAGCCTTCATTCTGACTTTTGGATAGGATCACCGCAAGACCTAGCAGATATGCATACTATTGCTATATGTCCTGTAGGAGGTTGGTGGAAGTATAAGACCGCGGAAGATCGTTGGCAAAACGATGTGCGTTATAGCTTAATAATATCTGTCGAAGCGCCGGATATAGAAGTAGACCTATACTCGGAAATAGAGACAATGATTGAAAATACAATAGAAATTGAGACCTAGAAAATCCCGCTCTTTTAACCATGAGAGTTCAGTAGATCCATTGTATCCATATGAACGGTCGGATCTACGATCCAACTATTGGACGCTTCTTGCAGGCTGATCCGTTTATTCAGGCACCGAAGAATAGCCAAAGCTTTAACCGCTATTCCTATGTGCTGAATAACCCTCTGAGCTATACCGATCCTACTGGGTACTTCTTTAGTGGATTGAAAAATTTCGTTAAGAAATACTGGAAACCTATCGTGGCTGCTGTTGCAGCGGTTGTGACCTATGGTGCAGCATCGGGATGGGCAGCGGGCTGGGGGCTAACTACCTCGGTGCAGATCGGTACGGTTTCCATGCATGGTATCGCTGTTTATGGCACCAGTTTGTCACTTGGGGGATATATGGCCGCTGGGGCAATATCTGGAGCTATCGCTGGAGCCATATCCTCAGGTACTTTAAAGGGAACTTTAAGAGGGGCATTTTCTGGAGCGGTGTTCGGAGGATTAGGTTATGGACAGCATGTAGGAGGTTGGAGTAACCCTACGCAATATGCTGCACATGCGATGGCAGGAGGAGTGTTGAATGATTTACAGGGCGGTAAGTTCGGTCATGGTTTCATCACTGCTGGAATAATGAAAGCCGCAGGAAAATTCAATACGCAAGGAACAATATCGCGTACGATTGTTCAAGCGATTGCAGGGGGAACTGTATCTTCAATTACTGGTGGTAAGTTTAAAAACGGCGCACTTACATCTGCAATGCAATATGTTGCTAATGAGGCATCATCCCGTTTTCAACACCCCGACTCTAAATTGGCACAAATACTCGGGGATATGTCCGATGAGCTTAAAAGTACATGGAATTCGCTAAAGAATGCTTTGTCGATAGGAACTCCAGAGGCCGCAGTGGCAGGTTCCGGAGCTGTGTCTGGACATGTGTTGATTGCTGGCGGGAGCTATGAAAAAGGAATAGCTACTGATCTATCGGGCAAAGTTTGTAGTGTCGATACTATTTGTGGCAGGCTCGGCCCTGGCTATGGTAGTAGTGTCTCTATCGTTCCCGCTTTCAGTGGCGGCTCGAATTTGGTGGAGGGTAGTTCTTGGCAATTTGGTTACTATGTGGATGGCCCCGGAGCAAAATATAGTTTCTTATCAGACTTTCAATCTATAGCTGTAGGAAAGCCCATAATTGATGTTTACGATACGTCCGTTGGCGCAGGTGGGCAGGCTTGTTATGTCACGGTATCAAATTGTAGTGAGTAGACTAAATGAAGTTTAGGTTAAGCCGGTTATTGGCTGTGATTCTATTAGTAATTGCACTTTCGGCAACTAGTATAACGGAGTCACATGCTTCGGAGCTAATCTGGGGCTGCGTAGGGCTACTGTTTGTGGTTTGGATATACATACAGTTGTTCGAGAAAAAGCAGTAGTAAAAACCAAATGAACAAACCAATGGGGCAAGAGGACTTTCATTGAGAGATCTCTCAACCCCTTTCAGCGGTTTTGGCTTAACCATTTCCGTTTCGCGGAACAGCGTTGCTGGACAGGCGGAATTTGCAATTGCATATTCCGTTTTTATATGGGGGAGTCAATTTTGGCAGTCTGGCTAGAGGCTCGGAGGGTGGTATGTCTCGATGTCTTTGGCTCTGTCGAACACTGAGTCCAAACCAAATGACTCTGACCCCTTTGATGTGTACTGAATAATCCGCTGAGCTATACCGATCCGAGTGGTTTTTTCTTCGATAAGCTTTTCAAAAAAATCAACCGCGCTCTTGGCGATTTTGCTCCGTTTGTTTCTATTGCAATTGGAATTATCGCTGGACCTTGGGCTGCTCAAGCTTGGCACAATGCTGCGTTGGTCGGGTTTGCTGCTGGTGGTGTAGCTACTGGTAGTTTGAGAGGTGCACTGGTTGGTGCATTTAGTGCGGCAGCGTTTTACGGGATAGGTCAACATTTCGAAGGGATAAAAGCAGACAATGTAGCTGGTAAAGTGGCAAATACTCTCGAAAATGGCTTAACCTCGGCTCAGTTCGCTGGAAAAATTGCCGCACATGCTGCGGTTGGAGGAATAGCGTCTGATCTCAATGGAGGGAAGTTTGGCCACGGATTTTGGGCTGCAGGAGTAACTCAAGCATTGGGTTCTCATATTGATGGTGTTGATAGTGGCTCTAGCTTTAGCGTTGCAAGAGTTGTGGTAGCGGCTGTGGTAGGCGGGACTGTATCGAAACTGACAGGAGGTAAGTTTGCAAATGGGGCTGTTACAGGGGCTTTCGCACGTGCGTTCAACGACGAACTTCACAAAGAGTTGCCTGAAGACATGTCAAGTGCGGATCGCGAAGTAATTGCAGAGGAGCTGTTTGACGATGCAGGCAATAGAGCACGGCAACTGCAAACCTGGATTAAAAGCGGGGATTGGGAGAGTGTTAAAGACGCTTACCCATCGCTAGCAAACGAAAGAGGTATTTCATTGGAAATCGGAGCAAGAAGTTACGTTGATGAATTTCGGCGTATTCAAGCACTAAATGTCGATTTAGTTGTGTCAAAAAATACATATAGACATGCTGAAAATATAGTTGCACATGGAGCATCTGCAGCAATCAATCCAAACAAATTGAGCATAATTCAATCAATAGCAACATTTTTTGCTCCCACTCCCCCGCCTGCAATGCGGCATACATTTGTATATGGAAGAGAAACAGTCGATGTTAGATTTACTAAAAGGTAGTTTGGTTTCAATCACGATGCTTGCTTGTACATCATGTAGTGCTAGCAGTACTGAATGCGCTAATGTGCTCTCTTTTTTGCAACAAAACAGTGATGTTCCTCATGAGCTAGTACGAGTCAAGCGTAAGGAGTTGCTCAGTGGATTTTACGAGAGGTTTGGCTCACCATTAGAGCTTGTAAAAAATTTTGATAGCCCTGATTTTCAGTTGGTTATAGATGATATGGAACAGCAATATTTGTATTTACTGCTGGCCGAATCTATTGACTATGGCTTTTTTAATGCAGCATTGGCGATCATGAATAAGGTTGACAATTTGTTAGAACCTCCTTTGGGAGTCAATTCGGTTTTTTTTAGCATTACCATATCAAAAAATGAAGAGGCTCTTATGCTGATTGAAAGTAACTATGGCGATAATTATAAGGAATACTTAGATAAATCTTATTGGCATATAAATAACTGTAAAGGACAGCTTGCTAAGTAGTTAGTCGATGAGCTAACTAATAAATATATTTCGTTGCTTAGTTTGTAGTGGTCAACTTAAATTGGCCACTACAAGTGGTATCAATAAGGCTCTAGGGAAGTTTGTGCAAGAGAAAACCACGTTTGTAGACAACGGCTTTGCCTTTAGCCGAATACCAAAACATACGGTATAATGAAAAAATACAACTTGTTAGATGGTGCTTCCGCTAGTGAATAGTCCATTCAAGGCTATCGCCTTACGATGTATTGGGATCGGTACAGCAATAGCTCTGTTGGGCTGCCACCCCGCCGACGATGGCCATAGTCGAGATGGGTTGCTGTATTGTTCGCAAGGCACGCCTTCGAGTTTCAACCCACAACTGAATACCTCTGCCACCGTTGTCGAAGCCACTAGCTTTCAGCTTTATGATCGCTTGGTTGATATTAGCGATGACGGGCACCAGCTTTTACCGGGCTTAGCGGAACGTTGGGACACCAATGATGAAGCAACAGTTTATACCTTTTATCTGCGCCGCAATGTTCGCTTTCATCATACGGATTACTTTTCTCCATCACGTATGTTCAATGCCGATGATGTGCTGTTCAGCTTTAACCGAATCGTTGATAAAACACACCCTTACCACTACGTAGGTGGCGGCGAGTATTCGTTTTTTACCAGCGTAGGCTTACCGTTGATGGTGAAGTCTATTTCGGCATTGGATGAGCATACCGTTCAATTTGAATTGTTTGCGCCAGACAGTACTTTCATCACCAATTTAGCCACTAATTTCTCTGTTTTACTTTCGGCTGAATACGGCGAAATGCTGTCAACACAAGGCCAACGCCACCTAATAGATAAACACCCCATAGGAACCGGCCCATATCGTTTTTATCGTTATAAAGACGAGCAGTACATAAAGTACAAACGCCACAACGATTATTGGAAAGGCCGCCCTGCACTAACCAATGTGGTGTACGACATCACACCCAACGGCACTATGCGTTTGGCAAAATTACTAACGGGTGAATGTGACGTAATGGCGCTTCCGTTGGCCAGTGACTTAAGCCTGCTGCGCTCAAAACCATCATTGGAGCTACAATATCAGAGCGGCTTCAACTTAGGATACTGGGCGTTCAACACCGAACGCGAGCCATTTAATAATCCTAGAGTACGTCGAGCCTTATCCATGGCTGTGGATCGGGCGCCCATTATGGAAGCTGTATACTATGGCACAGCGTCTCCTGCCGACAGTCTCCTCCCACCGGCCTCTTGGGCCTACCACAGTAGTATTGATCGTGCTGATTTCAATCGCACAGAGGCCCGTAAACTGTTAACAGAAGCCGGTTACCCAAATGGTTTCAGCATGGACATTTGGGTCATGCCGGTGCAACGCGCATACAACCCAAATGCGAAGAAAATGGCATTGTTGATGCAGGAAAATCTGCGTGCAATCGGTGTGAAGGTGAACATGGTGACCTATGATTGGGGAGTGTTTAGAACCAAGCTAAGCCAAGGTTTACATGACAGTGTGCTCATTGGCTGGACTGCTGACAACGCCGATCCGGATAATTTTTTCAGACCTTTACTTAGCTGCCAAGCCAAATTTGCAGGCACCAATCGCGCCATGTGGTGCGACAAATACTTCGATCGACTGATTGATAACGCGCGCCAATCCATCGACCTACAAACCCGAAAAGACCTTTATATGCAGGCTCAATTTTACTTAAACGAGCAAATGCCATTAGTGCCCATCGCACACGGCATGCGAATGCAAGCAGTTCGCAAACACATTCATGGGCTGGAAGTGGAAGCTTTTGGTGGAATCAACTTTTCTACAGTAACAGTCGAGTAAGACCATGTGGCGCTATTTCGTTCGTAAGCTCAACCTGCTGGTTATCACTGTTCTGTTGCTGACTTTGCTTTCATTTTGGCTGCTCCATCTAATACCTGGCGGGCCCATGCAAGCGTTAGATCCGCAAGGCACACTCAATCTTCTTGAGCAGCAGAAACTGCGTGATTTATATGGGCTAGACCAAGGTTTTTGGGCTCAGTACTGGCACTATCTCAACAACATCTTAGATGGCAATTGGGGCGTATCTCGGGTTGATCAAACCCCCATATCAGAAAAGATGGTGTCAACGTTCTTGGCAACACTCCAATTAACGCTGGCAGCGATGATCATTGCCATTGTGGTAGGTGTCCCCCTTGGTATTTTAAGTGCGGTTAAATATGGCTCCTTTTTAGACAGATCCATTATCGGCATCAACCTTATTGGTCAGTCAGTGCCCATTTTTTGGTGGGCAATGATGCTCATTCTGATTTTTGCCTTAGGCTTGCAATGGTTCCCTATCTCTGGACGAATTGGTCTACTGTTCGATGTGCCAGAGCATACGCATATTATTCTGTTAGATATTTTCTTATCTGATATTCCTGCTCGAGACGAAGCGCTGATGAGTGCGCTTCGGCACCTGACCTTGCCTACTATTGCCGTCGCTGTAATGCCAACGACCTTGATGGCGCAATTTACTCGCGCCAGCTTGCTAGATATTTTTGACCAAAACTACATTCAAGCCGCCCGAGCAAAAGGTTTGAGCTCGTGGCACGTGCTCGTCCGCCATGCACTGCCGAATTTTTTTAGTAGTTTTGTGCGTCAATTGGGCGCGCTTGCAAACCCTTTGCTCACCGGAACCATGATAGTCGAGGTTATTTTTTCATGGCCCGGTAGTGGTCGCTGGCTCATTCACAGTTTGCTGGCGCGCGATGTTCCTTCCATTCAGGCCTGCATGCTCATGATTTCTGTATCGGTTATTTGCATTTCCATTTTTACCGATCTGATTGCCGCTTGGAGCAACCCCAAAGAAAGGAATCAACCGCATGGATAAGAGCAACATTTACCAAGAAGACGCGGTTCCTTCAATTTTAAAACAAGTGGTGAAAAGCTATACCGACCGCGGTATCTACATGGTGGCATTTTGGTTCTTGTTTTTCATGAGTTTGATTACTTTATTCGGGCCGATCTTAGCACCATACGATCCTCACTTTCAGCAAACTGATCTGCTGCTGACGCCTCCTTCATGGGCCGATGCTGGACGAGTTGACTACTTTTTTGGAACCGATGACCTCGGTCGAGATTTACTTTCACGTGTTATGGCAGGCTCTCGCTATACCATTGGGGGCGCGTTACTTACCGTTCTGATTTCAGGCGTAATTGGTGTTGCAATTGGCGCGATTGCAGCCATGTTGCGAGGTATACGTTCAAGTATTCTGCACCACTTGCTCGATACTATTTTGGCCATTCCATCATTGCTATTGGCTATTTTGGTTATTGCTGTACTGGGCCGAGGCTGGGATACGATCTTATTAGCCGTAACGATAGGGCTTATTCCACAGTTTATCCGGGTGAGTCACCAAGCATCCTTGCAAGTGCTCGGGCAAGAGTATGTCCGAATGGCACGCTTAGACGGTTATTCAGGCGTTCAATTATTCCAGAAAATCGTATTGCCAAATATGGCTGAAGCACTCATCACTCGCTTTACTGCGGCACTGTCTAGTGCAATTTTAGACATTGCCGCACTGGGCTTTCTCAGTTTGGGCGCACAGTCACCCGCGCCCGAATGGGGTACCATGATGGCAAACGGTATCGAGCTGTTAACCCGTGCGCCTTGGGTGATAGCTCTTCCTGGAGCCGCCATTTTTCTCACAGTGTTGTCGATCAACGTCGCTGGCGAAGGCCTAAAAAATAGCTTTAAGCAATTGAGAGTCTCATGAATCTACTCGACATTCGTAACCTCACCATCGAACTCGATACACCTAAAGGTCGGATTAAAGCCGTCGACCGTTTTAGTATTGTAATGCAAGACGCTGAAATTCGAGGACTGGTTGGTGAATCGGGCTCGGGTAAATCATTGGTGGGCCGAGCCATTATGGGCTTGCTCCCCGATAAATGGCATGTTAAAGCCGATCGCTTCTTTTTTGGCGGCGAAGACTTACAGCAAATGAGCGCCGAAGAACGCCGCTTATTTATGGGCCAAGAAGGCGCAATGATCTTCCAGCAACCGTCAACTTACCTTGATCCCTCCGCCAAAATTGGCGAGCAGTTGCTTGAAGCCCTGCCCTTACAGCCGAGTTTTGGTTTCGCTTTTTGGAAGCGCCACACCGCCCGACATGAAAAGATCGCAGGCATTCTACATAAAGCAGGGATCCGCGATCACAAGCGTGTAATGAACGCATACGCTCATGAACTGTCTGAAGGCCTCTGCCAGAAAATCATGATTGCAATGGCCATTGCCAACGAACCAAGGCTGCTCATTGCTGATGAACCAACATCGACCATGGAAGCCATTACAAAGATTCAAATTTACAAACTGCTCGCAAAAATGAATCAGCTACGAAAAATATCCGTACTACATATTTCAAATGAATTAGAAACCGCTGCAAACTGGACAGATCGCGTGACGGTCATGTATTGCGGGCAAGTGGTGGAAGCAGGCCCAACTCAACAGATCATCAAACAACCTTTTCATCCGTACACCTATGCACTGGCGTCGATGATTAAGAAAGATCCCGAAATGGGTATGCTCAACGTGCTGCCCGGAACGATGCCCACACTGCAACATTTACCCACCGGCTGCCGTTTAGGGCCTCGCTGTCCGAGAGCACATAAAGCATGCATTGAAACGCCTCGCACGCGCTATGTGCGCCATCGCAATTATCGCTGCCATACACCTTTAAATCTGGAGGAGAAACATGCAAACGCCGCTGCTTCAGGTCAAACACATTAGTAAAACTTACAAGCTCAATAAAGGTTGGTTTAAACGAGAATCCGTTGAAGCGGTCAAAGGTGTTTCATTTGAATTAAACCGTGCCCATACCGTTGCCGTCGTCGGTGAAGCGGGTTCAGGAAAGTCGACCCTCGCTCATTTGTTGGCAGGTGAGCTTGAACTGACGTCTGGTGAGATTTTGTTGCACGGACAAAATCTTGCAACAACTGAACGTCAGCAACGTTGCATGGACATTCGGCTCATTCCGCAGAAGCCATCTCAGTCTCTAAATCCACGCCAACGAGTCGGTGATCAAGTCATTGCTCCGCTGACCATGTATCGAACGTTAAGCCAAGAATTGCGACAACAAAAGCTTATCTCTACTCTGCGTGATGTTGGCTTACTGACCGAACATGCAGAGTATTACCCAAATATGCTGTCGAGCAGTCAACGCTTGCGTGTTGCATTAGCTAGAGCACTCATTGTTGATCCTGAAGTATTGGTGTTTGACCAAACATTGTCCGCCATGGACGTAACCATGCGCGCTCAGTTAGTGAATTTACTAAGCTCTTTGCAGCAGTCGCGCGGTATGGCTTACATCATTATTGGTCACCAGTTGTCGATGATTCGTCATTTGGCCAGTGAAGTGCTGGTAATGCAGCATGGAGAAGTGATTGAGCGCACCACAGTTGCGACACTATTTTCAGAACCTCAAACTGACTACACGCAACGTCTCATGCACGCGTACAAGGAGCTCACTCAAGGCTCGTCTTAAAGCGAGCCGCTGTTCACATGCAATCCCACTCTACAATCGTTTCCCTCCGATCACTTTTTCTACTCTCAAAACTTATTCCAAATCAATAAAAAACAGCTTAAACCGTTCGAACGAATCTGCTTGGGAACTTTTGGTGGCTTCATAACCCTAATTACTTAACCAAATAGTCAGCAATTAAAGTTTTGACTCTAAAAATACCTGATAATTTTAAGACGTGGGACACATTAAATGTTTAAGGCAGCAAATGCTTCATTACTTGGCCGGCACCAGTCACTTCAGCCTTACATTGCGCCTTTGATCGCTATATCTTTAATCACAGTGTTTGGAATTATTGGAATGTCGGTGTGGACACAACGAAACAACATCTACAACCATGAAAAAAGTGTATTAATTGAAAACTCCCTTCAAGCCCTCCACTTAATCGGGAATACAACCCAATCAAAACTTCACAAAGTCGAACAAACCACAAGAATGCTCGCCGACAATCATGATGTGATTCGATTTGGTCTCTCAGGCCAGCAGAGCGTGAAACACATCATTGAAAATCAATGGATGCTGATTGCAAATGACTCACATATCTATGAAAAAATAAGATTTATTGATACCAATGGATACGAAAGGATAAACGTTGAATATCAACAAGAGACAGAAACATCGTATGTAAACAATGATCACCAATACCGTGGTAATAGTGAATTCATGCGTCATATTTCTCATCTACACAATAGCGATAACATGAGTTTCTTTTGCTTTAAAGAAGGGGGGGAAGTCTCAGATGATATTCACAGCCTAGCAGGCAGAGTTACGACTCCTGTTCTCGATGCTAGCAACGTGATTGGTTATATCGTTGTTAACTTCAAGATGTCGAGCTTAGTTCAAATGATGAAAGAGCAGGAACGTATTAGTGGATTTAGCATCGATTTTCTGACACAAAAAGGCGGAACATTATCAGAGTTTTCGCCCCCCTCCCCCATTGAACACCATCTTCCAATATCCAACCTTTTGCTGTCGAACTTTGATTACCGCAATGTATTCAACACCTTGCTGAGTACTCAATACAGCCGAGAGATACAAGGCAATATCGACAATTTTAGAGGGGGTGTACTGACATATCGGTGGCTTGATATAGAGCCCCAAAAAGCATTTAAACTTGCTCATCAACCTCACACGCTATTGGTCAGTCATATCCCTAAAGAAGTCATCGACTTACACGCGCGTAGCGCGTTTATTTCAAACTTAAAAACTATCGTCATTCGGGCAATGATCGGCATTGTTTTGGCGATGATCATTACTTATTTGCTTAAAAGAGTGATCGCCCGCGAAAACGCATTACGCCTGATGTTTAAAGCGGTAGAAGGCATGTCTGCTGTATTAGTAACTGACAGCTCGGGTGAAATCATTCGCGTCAACAAAGCGTTTACTGAAGTCATGGGCTACGAAGCCAATGACGTGATTGGTAAAAATCCCAAAATGTTTAGTTCAGGCACTCAAAACAAAGATTTTTACCGCCACATGTGGAAATCACTGAATCGACAACAGCGCTGGACCGGCGAAATCGTGAACCGTAAAAAGAATGGAGAGCATGTTCATATCATCCAAAATATTACGGTTCTTGAAGGGATCAGAGAAAATGGAGACAAGTTCTTTATCTCAAATTTTGTCGACGTCACTCAACAGAAAAAACTGCAAGAAAAGCTAGTGGAGCAATCTCAAACAGATGCCCTTACTGGCGCCTATAATCGCCGCCATTTCGACTATGAGCTTAAACGTTTGCAACAAATTGCTCAGCGTTATCTCGAACAATCATTTTGCCTTGCGATTATCGACTTAGATCATTTCAAATCAATCAACGATATACTCGGCCACAGTGCGGGCGACGAAGTGCTCAAAAAGTTCGTGGCGTGTGCTCACGAACAAACCCGAGATACTGACCAAGTCTTTCGAATTGGAGGCGAAGAATTTGCCTTGCTCATGCCACTCACATGCCAATTGCAAGCCGTGAGAGTGGTTGAACGTATTCGGCAGTCGATGAAACTAGACAACATCACCTTTAGCGCCGGCATTGCTGAATACTCAAAAGAAACCTTTGAACACGACTTACTCAACAGTGCAGACCAAGCCATGTACACCGCTAAAAATAACGGGCGAGACCGAATCTGTATCGCACCCAGCGAACCCATATTTACCTAGTATGATGCCCCTTCGATACAGCAGTTAAAGCGCTGTTACTTTTGAGTGACAGCCGATAGAAATATGACACAGCCAAATAAGTGACAAGTGAACGTCCTTTCACTATCGTTACTACATTGATGATGCCGCTCGGCAAATACGTACGCACGACAGACAAATGCGGTACAAGGACACTTCCGACAATGCTTAAAAAATACCTTCCCATCATTGGGCTTATTATCGTTTTTATTGCCATGGTCATTGGCTTCAAATCAAATGACGAAAACGTGATTGCTGACTCAACCGAGATCGTAGAAGTCACCCCGACAGACGAAAGCCACGAGACCCCTTTAGGCCAATTAAGCGACATTGCTCAACCCAAGCATTATCGTATCGAACTCACTCTCATTCCTGAATCTGAGGGTTTCAGTGGCGTCACCGAAATAGACCTCACTCTCAAACCCGATACCAAAGTTTTTTACATACACGGTAAAGGGTTAAATGTCACAAATGCAGTGCTACTACAGAACGACAAAGTATTCAGCGCCATTTACGAGCAAGTCCACAGCAGCGGTGTAGTTAGCATCACCTTGCCTAAAAAGGTTTCAGGCGATGCCACTTTAAAAATTACTTATGACGCTCAATACAGCAAATCATTAGATTCTATTTACAAGGTGAACGAGTCGGGTCAAAGTTATATCTTTAGCCAAATGGAAGCGATTTCCGCTCGGATGGCCATTCCATCTTTCGATGAACCTTTATTTAAAGTGCCATTTGATATCTCAGTCATCACTGAAGCCAAAAATACCGTCATCTCAACAACTCCAGAAGTCAGCTTAAACACGCTTGATGACGGTACAGTGAAACACACTTTTGCCACCACTAAACCTTTACCTATTTACCTCATTGCCTTTGCTGTAGGCGAATTTGACGTGCTGGAATGGTCGCCCATTCCAGCGAACGAACTACGCGATTTCCCGATCCCCTTACGCGGCATTGCCGCCAAAGGAAAAGGCGACCAACTGCAATTTGCGCTGGAAAATACCCGCCCTATCTTAGAAGCACTTGAAGAATATTTTGGTATTGCCTACCCATACGAGAAGCTCGACATTATCGCAGCGCCCGATTTTGCATTTGGCGCAATGGAAAATGTCGGTGCAATTGTCTATCGCGAAACGCTGTTACTGCTCGATGAAAATGCCCCACTTTGGCAACTTCGAGCATACGGTGCAGTGCATGGGCATGAGTTAGGCCACCAATGGTTTGGTAATTTAGTCACACCTAAATGGTGGGATGACATATGGCTCAATGAAGCCTTTGCCACATGGGTATCGTATAAAGCAGCTCATGTATGGCGTCCAGATTTGGAGTTTGACCGCAACATGACCAAAGCAGCACACGGTGCTATGGCTATTGATGCACGTTCATCTGCCCGCCAAATTCGCAACCCAATCACAACTAACGACGACATCATGAATGCGTTTGACGGCATCACCTACCGCAAAGGTGGTGGTGTGCTTCAAATGTTTGAAAGCTACGTGGGCGAAGACAACTTCCGCAAAGGTGTGCAACTCCACATGAAGCGCCACGCTCATAGTACCGCTGACATTCATGATTTTCTGAAATCGCTGGCTGACGGCTCAGGCCATCCTGAAATGATTCCAGCGTTCGAGAGCTTTTTATATCAATCGGGCGTGCCGTTGGTCGATATTCAACAGAGCTGCAGCAACGATGAGGGGCAACTGACACTCACACAGCAACGCTATGTCCCTCTGGGTGTGCAAGCCGCAGACGCACAGCAATGGCAAATCCCGTTTTGTTACGCCTCTGATAAAGACTCAACATGTGAATTGCTGACGGGCCCAGATGAAACCCTCACGCAAAGCACATGTCCACAGTGGATGATGCCCAACCGCAATGCGGCAGGATACTACCGTTGGAACCTAACTGATGAAGGGTGGAATAAACTTCAATCTCAAATCAACACTCTGAATGCTGCCGAACTGTTCAGCTTGGCCGACAACTTATATGCGTCATTCAAAGCCGGGAAAGTATCCGCGCAAACGTTACTAACGACTTACGAGAAGCTTGTGCTCACTCCATATTGGGACGTTGCATCACTTCCTGCTCAACATATGCGTTCGCTTCGCAGAACGGTATTGAATGATGAAGCCACTTCCGACTATAAAGCACGTATTGAAAGCTTGTATGGGCCTTTGTTTGACCAACTTGGCTTTGACGCCAGCACCGATGCAGACATGCAAAGCCCAAATAGTACTGCTTTGTTGCGAGCAGCGGTGATCAAGGCGTTAGCACTGGATGCCAAAAATCCTGAGATCCGTCAGGCACTCAAACTGAAATTAACGGCTTATTTAGGCGACTTAAGTTCAACACAAGCGTTTACTTTGAATAAAACAGCGATGAGCGCAGACATTGTAGGCACAGCCCTACTCGTTGCCGTGGAAGATGGCGATCATGCTTTTATCATGGCACTTAAAGATCGCGCTATCGAATCCACCGATGCCGTATTCAGAGGTGATGCGCTCTATGCGATTAGCAACATCCCGTCATTAGAGCTAGGCGATGCCATTATTGATGAACTGCTATTGTCAGAGCAGGTTCGATCGAACGAAGCGCAAGCATTAGTCAATTCGTTTATGGCCAATCCAGTATTGCAAGACGCCACGTGGAGCTGGCTACAAAGTAATTTAGATGATTTTTTACGCCGTTATTCATCATTTAGTATTGCTCGTGTGGTGAGCAGTACTAACACATTTTGCGATGCAAACATGCGCAATGACATGGTTGCCTTCTTCACTAAGAATGAAGCAAAAATTTCAGGCGCGCCTCGCATGGTGAAAGAAACCGAAGAAGTTATTAATCAATGTATTGCGCTGCGAGAAGCTAAATCCGACGAATTCAAGCAAGCACTAAAAGCTCAATAGCAATTGTTCATAGTAGAAGCCGCTTGCTGAAAGCGGCCTCTATTACCGCAACAACTTCACTGACGTAGGCCTTTCCTACGCATAAAAAAAGCCGCTAAAGCGGCTTTTTTTAAACATATCAACAGAGGAATGATTAATCTGCAGAACGTGGTTTACGCGGTGGACGATTGCCAGAAGGCTTGCCACTGCGGTTACCGCGATCAGAACGTCCATCACGTTGGCCTCGATGTCCTCGACCACCATCACGATCGCGATTAAAACGTGGCTTCTTGTCGCCCGATGAAGACGGTGCTGCGGAGCCATCGTCTAAACGAATGTTCAAGGCTTTACCCAAAATACGAACTTTCTTCAGGTGGCCCATTACTTCGTCTGGCATCCCCTTAGGCAGATCAACACATGAGCTGTCATCGTTGATATCAATGGCACCAATAAAGCGGCTTTCAATGCCCGCTTCATTCGCAATTGCGCCCACAATGTGCTTTGGTGAAACGCCATCATCATAGCCCACACTAATGCGGTATGTGACTTTGTCATCATCATTGTCACGACGAACACGAGGTTTACGCTCACGGCGTTGTTCACCACGATCTCCGCGCTCACCACGGTCACGACGGCCACGAGATTCATCACGCTCATTGTAAGTACGAGCTGGACGATCTTTTAAGAACAATGGCGAGTCGCCTTGAACCATCTTCACCATTGCGGCTGCAATTTCTAGAGCTGGAACATTCTTATCATTTTGGAATTGCTCAATGATCTCTTGGTATTTCGCCAATTCCGTTTCATCGATCGCCAATGCTTCAGTAATACGGTCTTTGAAACGAGATACACGAATATCATTCACTGCATCGGTCGTTGGCAATTGCATCAATTCAATTTGCTGGCGAGTTGCGCGCTCAATCGACTTCAACATGCGACGCTCACGTGGTGCAGCAAACAAGATTGCATCACCGGTACGACCTGCACGACCTGTACGACCAATACGGTGAACGTAAGCTTCAGTATCGTAAGGAATGTCGTAGTTAAGAACATGGCTGATACGCTCAACGTCCAAACCTCGAGCAGCAACATCGGTCGCAATCAAGATATCAATTTCACCTGATTTCAAACCTTCAACGGTACGAACGCGTGACTGCTGAGGCATGTCACCGTTGAGTGCGGCGGCGGCATAGCCACGAGCACGTAATTTTTCAGCCAACTCTTCTGTTGAGTTTTTAGTGCGGGCAAAAATAATCATGCCATCGAATGGTTCTGACTCGAGGATACGCGTTAATGCGTCGAGTTTGTGTAAACCACTGACCATCCAAACGCGCTGGCGAATGTTCGCTGCAGTCTGAGTTTTAACTTTGATCGTGACTTCTTTCGGGTCATTCAAGTAACGTGTTGCAATACGCTTAATTTCTTTAGGCATTGTTGCTGAGAATAAAGCGGTCTGATGCTCTTCAGGCAATTGCTCTAGAATCCACTCAACATCATCAATGAAGCCCATACGCAACATTTCGTCGGCTTCATCTAATACCAACGTTTTTAAATCAGATAAATCTAAAGTGCCACGACGCATGTGATCCATCACGCGTCCTGGTGTACCTACAACGACTTCAACACCACGCTTTAATGAGCGGATTTGAGCCGTGTAGTTTTGGCCACCATAAATAGGCAATACGTGGAAGCCTTTACGATGCGAGGCATATTTTTGAACGGCTTCGGCAACCTGAATCGCCAGTTCACGAGTTGGGGCAAGCACCAACGCTTGTGGTTTGCGAGTCCCTACTTCAAGGTTTGCAACTAAAGGGAGTGCAAACGCAGCTGTTTTACCGGTACCGGTCTGGGCTTGGCCCAATACGTCGTGTCCGTTTAACAGGTGCGGAATTGTTTCTGCCTGAATCGGAGAAGGTGTTTCGTAACCTACTTCTTTGAGTGCATTAAGAAGGTGTTCTGGTAAACCCAGATCAGTAAAGGTCACATTTTTTTGGTCGGTCATTGAGACGCCCTAATATGTATAAATCAGAAAAACACTACCAATCGCGATCAACAAACACAGCGATGCGCCGAATCCTAGACACTAATTATGATCGACTTCGCGATAAACGAAGCAATTTTAGCGTCTAGAAAAACTAGCATTTAGCCAAACGTTTTGGGCAATCAGACGTGTTAGATGCGAAACTTTGAGATGCTTATTCCTGTAACACCAAGAAATAAAAGGGTTATTTCTTTGGAGCTACTCCCCCAAGCTAAAGTCCGTGCAGTGCTCTGACTGATTACATATTTATGCAACTGGTATGAGATGGGGCAATTATCCTTCTGCCCAACGGAAACCACTCGATTTGAGCGGCTGCTGTGGAAGGCTTCACCACTGATGATCGAATTGATATCGGTTTCAGCGGCGCAGTATAACGGTAAAGTGTGATCAAAGACACCCTTAAACACATTAAGTTAATAATTATTATCAAAACTTGTGGTAAAGGCATTGCAAATTCAGTAAAACGCGGGCCCCAAAAAAAAGCCGCGTCCCGCTTTAGCATGCCTAAAAATCGTACTCCTACGATTCGTTTACCCAAACCAATTCTCGAAAGTGTTTTCGGCACATGGATTCATACTTATCATTGCCGCCCACCTGAACTTGCTCGCCAGAGCGAACCACTTGCCCTGCTTCGTCCCGTCGCACCACAAAGTTAGCTTTGCGGCCACAACTACACACTGTTTTAAGCTCAGTTAACTTATCTGCCCAAGCTAATAAATGGTGGCTACCTTCAAAAGTTTCACCTCTAAAATCAGTTCTCAGCCCATATGCCAAGACCGGTACATCGAGCTCATCCACAACTTGCATTAGCTGCTGTACTTGCAACTTGGTCAAAAACTGCGCTTCGTCTACAAATAAACAGTGAATTGGCCCCTGACTCAACAATTCAACGCAGTGATCCCACAAATTGGTCGCGGCATTGAACAAGTGCGCATCAGACGTGAGACCTATGCGAGAAGCAACCTTTCCCACGCCAAATCGATCATCCAATTCAGCGGTAAAGATCTCGGCTCTCATGCCACGTTCGCGATAGTTATATGCCGACTGGAGCAATGATGTCGACTTCCCTGCGTTCATTGTTGAATAGTAGAAATATAATTGAGCCACGTGAGATGCAACCTTTGTTTAGTGAATTTGCCCCATGAGCGGACAGTATCATCTTTGTTCCTGCTGATATTTACAAACCCTTGGGCCAATCATTTCGAATTAGTACGTGTAAATTTGACACATCTCAAAGGGCTCCGATGCGCAGCCTCCACAAAGTCAGCTAGAATTAACACCACCTTCGACAAATGAGAATATGGCATGTTTAACGCCCTTGTTATTGAGCAAAAGGATGACAATCAAGTTGTTTCTATTCAAGAACTTGATGAATCTAACCTTCCAGCAGAAGACGTTGTAGTAAACGTTGGTTACTCTTCTCTAAATTACAAAGACGGACTCGCCATCACTGGCGCAGGCAGGATCGTTCGCCAATTTCCAATGATTCCAGGTATTGATCTGTGTGGTGAAGTAAGTGAATCAAAAGACTCGCGCTATCAAGTCGGTGATAACGTTATTTTGACAGGCTGGGGTGTAGGTGAAGGTCACTGGGGTGGAATGGCTCAAAAAGCCAGTTTAAAAGCCGATTGGCTGGTGCCGCTGCCAGCTACATTGTCACCTGAAAAAGCCATGACTATTGGCACCGCAGGATTAACGGCAATGCTATGTGTTCAAGCACTTGAGAATTATGGTATTACTCCCGACAACGGAGAAATATTGGTCACCGGTGCAAGTGGTGGCGTTGGCTCCACTGCAATCGTTCTTTTAGCTGCGCTAGGCTACGAGGTTGCTGCCGTAACCGGACGACCGTCTAACGAAGATTATCTAAAATCATTGGGCGCCAAACGCATTGTCCTAAGAAGCGAATTTGAAGACAAAGCGAAGCCACTGGAAAAACAATTTTGGGCGGGTGCCGTCGATACTGTAGGCAGTAACCTTCTTGCTAAGGTGATTGCTCAAACCCATTACAATGGCGCAGTGGCGGCCTGTGGGTTAGCAGGAGGGTTTGACCTTCCTTCTACGGTCATGCCTTTTATTCTTCGAAATGTTGCATTGTTAGGCGTCGACTCTGTGATGTGCCCTTACGAAAAAAGAGTGCAAGCTTGGCAAAGACTGTCTGAATTATTACCTGGTTCATATTTTGAGCAGGCGAGTACAACTGTGGGCTTAAAGGATGTACCTGAACTTGCAGACGCCATCATCAAAGGCAAAGTCACCGGCAGAACGCTCATTAAGCTTTAAATAGAGCATCCATTCAAATGGGGCGCTATCAACCGGTAGACGCCCCCGTATTTATACTTGTTCGCCGCTTAATTGAAGTAAAAAGTGGGCCAGCTTGTGCAAACTTTCGCGCTGAACCTCGCAACAAAGCAAACGCCCCTGTTTGTTTTGAACCAGCAACCCTGCTGTCACCAACCCTGAAATATGGTGCGATAGCGTAGAGTGTGGAATTTCTAAGCGCTGTTGTAGCTCACCCACCGACACATCTGCTCGCTCTGATTTACACAGGTACGTGACGATATCTAGCCGAACAGGGTGCCCTAATTCTTTAAATGTCTTTGCCGCAGAATAGGTATTGGTCGCCATCGATTCGACTCATGCAGGTGAATGGAGAATTGCCAACTGAGAGTACAGCATTCTGCCAGCTTCTGAAACCAAGCCTCTGCTGCGGTAATAGCGCGCAATACCGTTTTTAAAAAGAGCGACTAAGCTAACAGCTACATACTTGCAATGAGCAACGCAACGCTTGCTGATGTTCAAGTGAACCACATAACCGTTGATAAGGATATTTATGAGTTATGCCCTACTTGCTAGTGCCATACTAATTGAAGTCATCGCCACTGTAATGCTTAAAGCCTCAAATGGTTGGCAGAATATTTGGCTTGGAAGCGCTTCAGTGGCTTTCTTTTCCCTGTCAGGTGTGTTGCTGGGGTTCGTACTTAAAGACATGAGCGTGGGGCTTGCCTACACCATTTGGTCCGGTGTAGGCGTTGCACTGATTTGTGGCCTATCCGCCCTTCTTTGGCATCAAAAACTCGACATTTATGCCACTTCAGGTATTGCAATGATCGTCATCGGTACCGTCTTAATCACTGCAAAATCTAAAGTACTGTTACCCTAGCCATGACGCCTATTGCGCCTCTATTTCATCATGTTTTTATCAAGAAATAAGCGCGTTTTCTCAAACACTGCGATCTGCTGATCAATCTCCTCAAGTTGATGATCCGCCCCTTCTTCAATATGCCATTCAAAGGGACGATTGTGCTTCTCCAACATCAAGCGCATTCGCCAAGCATGTTCAACATCTACCGTACTGTCTTCATCGCCATGAACGATCAGCAACGGCACTTGCAACTTGTCAGCAAGGTAAACAGGCGATCGCTGTTTCAAGTCGTAAAAATCTTTGTGGCTGTCGCCTACATGCGTTTTAAGCCAGTCATTTTGCTGTTGAGTGCGACCAGTTTGGTTAATGTGCAAATTAATATCGCTGACACCTGCAATACTTACCGCGCAATTGAATAATGTTGGATATTCAAGTGCCAACATCATTGCAGCATATCCGCCATAACTCATACCCATCACACAAACTTGACTGCTCAAGATGTCCTCGCGCTCAATCACCTTTCGCGTGACTTGCTCAATATCGGTCAGCATCAATTTACCCCACTGCAAAGTGCCAGCGTCTTGGAGTTCATCGGAGTATCCGCTTGAGCCTCTAAAATTCACCCGTAACACGGCATAGCCTTGAGCACTCAGAAACTGCGTAATGGGATCGAATGTTGCCCTATCAAACACTCCAATAGGCCCGCCATGAGGCAGCACGACCAGCGCAGACGTCTTGTTTTTAGTGGGTAAAGTAAGAAGATATGGAATATTGAGGCCTTCTACCAACAACTCAGATTCAATGACCTTGGCTTTCAATTTTTTATCTAGGTGTGGAAACCAGCTACCGATCTGACGTGTATTGTTGCCCGTTTTATTCACCACATAAAAACGTCCGGGTTGCTCATGGGACGATTGGTATTTGAGTGTTAATTCATTGGCTCCTTTGGATATCACTGAATCTATCTGGCCTAACGCACTGCGTTTTCCATTCTTTGTTGCGTTGAGGTATTCCACTCTTGGCATCCCGTTTTCCAATACCAAAATTCCAAACAGTTTCTGATCATCAGGGTTGACCAATAAATCTAGAATTTCAAATGAATCAATTTGATGAAGCAGTTCTTGCTCTCCGCTTTCAAAATCAACCCGATAAACAGAGCGTTTGCTATGTTCGGAAAAATCAAGGCAATAGAATCGAGTAGGGGAATCTGCATTAGCCACAGGTAAAATTCGAGGAGTGTCTTCATCAAATTCGTTCAGTTTCCACTGCGTAAGCTCCGTGGCAGTTCCTTCATCATCAATCGTGCTCAATGCGATGACATCTCTTTCAGTAAAATGCAGAACCGCTGACGGATACCCCTCAGTGTTGCTAAACCAACGGGTTGCAAAACCTTTGACCGAAGCTACTTCGTTGGCACGTTTAAACTGTCCACCATCTCGTTTAGTTAACTTCGATGTTTTTTTGCCCAAGACATTAAGCTGACTCGGCTGGATTTTATAAACTTTGGAAACGTGGCCGCTTTTACCATATAAAAACTGATCGGTTTGATGGGCCTGTGGTGCCACTAACTGCCCCGCAGTCTTAACCCGATACACAATTATTTCCTGGGAGGCTTTCGCAGGAACCTTCACCACCAACATGTAACGCGCCACTTTCGTGTTCAATAGGTTTTGAACGCCTTTTTTCAGCACCACAAATTGCACCGCAACGTGCTGATCATCAAGCCACGAAAAACCCTGTAGCGACGCTTCATTATCAGTCAGTTCCGCCACATCTAATAAGTCATGTTGCGCCCCCGAATGACTATCAATCATCACCAATTTATGTGCGCCATTGTAATTGCGAATGGCTGCAATCAATTTACCGTTCGGGCTCATTTGAGCCATGACCATGTCGGGTTCCGCAAAGAAATCACTGGCTTTCATGTGTGCCGAGTCAACACTGAACACCGCTAACATTGCGAACCAAAACAGGATATATGGTTTCATGATTCGGGGTTTCCTGTGCTCACTAATTCAGTATAAAAGTCATCGTTCACCACGGCTCCAGAACGCAATGGATAGACTTTAAGTTGTTCTTCAAGCTCATCCTCAATAGCCGACAAATCTGTTGCCAAACGATTTAAATATTGAATGTCGATAAAATCCCGTCCACGCTCTTTTTGAATACTCAAAAAGCCTGCATAGTTGATGCGTTGAGGGGCCACATTGAAACGCCAATTTCGCGCATATTCAGTATTGATGAAGTACGGTAAATTAAAAAATGGAGCTTTGACCGTCACAATTTGATATTCACCCGCGGCAAGCGCCACTAAATAAATCCCTTTTGCTCTATCTGTCATATCCAGTGCGATGGTTTTGCCGAGAGTTGCTGGAGGATTTTCATTTCCTGTCATAAGAGTTTTCGGTGTACGCAAACGAATCAGTTCGAGTGATGGAGCGGCTCCTGCAACGTCAATCGAAAACACTGCATACCCAGAGTTGTCAGCTAAAACAGAGGATTGTTCTGGGGCGATCAGTTCAATGGATGCCAGCTCTTTGGCCAACCCAATACAGGGCCAACACATCAGCAGCCCAAAAATCCCGAAAAAACGTAAAAAAATTTTGAAAAGTTCCAATGTAAATTCCTTTTATTCCCACAAATAACTTTGCTTCCTTGCCAACTTCAAAAAATATCAAATTTTATTAAATAAATCAGGTTACAAACGACAATATGCTTATAATGCCAAAGCGATCATTACCGTTAAAAGGAATTAACAACCATGCTAAATATAAGCATTGCCCCGCGTTATTTGTGCACTCTTATTTTGACCTGCGTCATCCTCAGTGGTTGCGCAACGACAAGTGATGTAAACCTGCTCGAAACCCTATCTCCTGCGACTGTATTGAAACAAGATGAAGGCGTGGTAATTGTTCGTGTTATGCATGCCAAACACCGACAATTAGAGTTCAATCAGGTCACTATCGTTCCTGAGAATCTAAATGCATCCGAAACGATCAAGCCGGAGCGATTACAAGCTATCGAGAACGTAGCAACCACCGGCACAGTATTCATGTCACCGGTAAAATCTGGACGGTATGCATTGAACAGCGTCAGAGCTTTTTATATTTTTGGCGAGCGTTGGTATAGCCATTTTGCTTCGACTGATGCCCAAATGGGCACGTTTGAAGTCAAGCCAGGAGAAGTCGTCGATCTCGGGACCATTATTTATTACCCGAAACCTCAAGACGATATGTACGTTGAAACATTATTCCATATTCCTGCCAATAACCCCGGCGAGATCTTAACTCGTCACGCTCCCTATTATTCCTTTGATCAATCTCAAGTGCGTGGCTGGCTTGAAGATGAGCAAGAAGAAGACCGAGAAACTTTATACGCATCAGTTGCTCAAAACCCGATTAGCTTCGCTAACACTTATCAAGCACCCGATGAAACCATCTATTTTCTAGCTAAATTTGGCGTTTTGGTGATTCGAGATGCCAATGGCGATTGGGATATTGATGCGGTGGATACGAATCAAGATCTGATCTCAGTTGCCGTCAATAGCCGAGGAGATATGGCAGTAGGAGGCCATGAAGGTACGCTTTTTTGGAAACCTGAAGGGCAAGATTGGCAAGACCGCTCACAGCCCAAGGATAGTATTGTTCGTCACTTAAAATTCACTGACGATGACACCTTATTTATGGCGACATTAAAAGACAACCGATTGACTATTAGCAGCACTCAAACCGACAATTTTGAGTGGCAGCAACGCAATAGTTTTGACTTTAATTCTGGCTGGGCAAACTACCAACCTCTGAAAGAGTCCGCTAAAAAAAGCAAACGAACATCGAAACGTACGGTTGATGAACTGTCAATTTTGACCATTGATGACAAGCATTTCATCACCGTATACGCCATGCACGATCCAGATTTTTTTGGAAATACAATCAAAAGTGAAATTTATCAATTCGATCCTGAATCTTGGGTAGTATACGAAATTGAAGATGAACCTGAATTTTCAGCTGTGGTACCTGCTGGCTTAGGGGAATTGGCCATGGAGCGCGAGGGCTTCTGGTCTCTCGGTGACTCCCAACTTTACAAATACAATAGTCAAACGCAGACGAAGACTGAAATCAACAACCACTTCTACGTGTGCAATAAAAACCAGTACACGCTGGAGCAGCAATGCCCTCTTGCGAGTAAATCATCTCCATCAAAGAAAAAACCTGTAAAACGCTCATTTACATTTGCCAGTACGCCTATCTTTCTGAACGAGACAGACGGTTACGCCGTTGTTGGAGTGCCAGAGTATGACAAAGAAAAAGGCGAACGTGTTCAGAAAATAAAGTTTGCTGAAACCAAAGATGCCGGCGCATCTTGGATGCCATCGACACACTCATTACCTGAGCCATACTGTCATAAATTAGTGGGGTATGTGAAAACACATTTGCTGCTTTCGTGCAGCGGCTCTACGGGAGATTTCTACGAATCATTTGATGCAGGAGCAAGCTGGGAGCACGTCCGCCAACAAGAAAATTTCTGAGCAGCCTACGCGTTCCATTCACATAAAAAGCGGCTTCTGCCGCTTTTTAACTATCAATTGCATTTCAACATCGTTGCGCTTGGAATCACCCGCCACTCAAGCGTCTCACTGTCATCATTGACCAAGTACCAACGTTCTGAGCGCTGTACCACTTTCCACGTTCGTCGTTGCCAGCTTAGCAGTGGTGCTGAGTCTAGCTCTGAGCGCACAAAATCTTGCGGAGCTTGGTTGGCATCAAGTGTTTCAACCTTACCCAATTCCGACATCAAACAATATTGCTGCTTGAGGGTACTTTTCTGAGCGGCAATAGCACTGCCCTGCGTATTCGGTTGGCGAGCAAGAGACTTCATTTTCGACTGAGCCACAGCATGGATTTCTTCTCGGCGAGCCAGCGCGTCGGCCTGCATTTCTGCGCGCTCAGTCTCAACAATTCGAGCCTCTGAACGCAGCTGTTCCGGCGCTGCTGGTTGATCTTCAAACGGAGTCGAAGCTAAAGGCGCATGTTCCGATTGCTGAAGTTCCAGCAGCCCCGGTTGCCAAAGCCACCAGCCCAAAACAGCCACCCCCACAACTGACGCAGCCCGAGCCCACATGGAAAAAGACGCCCAATCAGACGTTTTTTTCACACGCTCATGCGCCGTGTTGCGAATCCGTTGCTCTACCAGTTTGTTGGGTTCCAATTGATTCAATGCGTCTTGGTAGGCCGAATCAATTTGGTCATCTGTCACCGGCGTTTTTGGTTCAGTCATGATGCCGCTCCCAACAGATCCGCAACTGCTGATAACTTGCACGGATCCGACTCTTAATGGTTTCAAATGAAACGTGTAGCTGCTGACTAATTTCGTCTACTGCCAGTCCCGCTTGCTTGAGACGAAACACATCCTGCTGTTTCTTCGGTAACTTGCCAACACACATTAAGATAATTGACTCCGTCGCTTGCTGGAGTTGAATTTGTTCTGGATTGGGCGCACCCGAAGACTGTGAATTAATTTCTGAGTCATCATCATGGTGTTGCTCATGCGGAATTTGTTTACGCCAATAATCGGAAATTCGACGCCGACAAATGGTATAAATAAAACTCCGGAAACTGCCGCTGGGATGATACCCCGATGCTTGCGCAATAATCGCCTCCCAACATTCCTGAAACACTTCATTTGCAGGGGCTTCAGCAAGCTGCTGCCGGATAAAGCCAAACAGCGGCTTACGATAACGTTGATACAAAATGTCAAACGCGGCGGTATCGCCACGCTTGCCATAATCCATCATTAGTTGATCATCATTGCGAAAGCTCATAGGTACTTTTTGCCTTTGATTTCATCCGTGCTGGGCGAACTTGCTTTGCTATCGGAGGCTCTGAATGGGGCTGCCTCGCCACAGCGCTTTTCTGCTCAGCAAGGACCTGTCCTAACCGAGCCAGCTTTACAAACTCTGCACGATAACCAAATGGGTCTTGCCCTCTGCTTTGATTCGCCCAGTCAATAATCTCAGCATACCCGAGTTGCGCTAAATAATCGCTTCCACGAAGCTTTTGCCCAAATGCAGCGACCGACAACGCAAACCTGTCGTCCTGTGATACCGCATCAAATTCAACAAATTGGTCTTTGTCGATTGGCGCGATGATCTTATTTGATGCCTGACCTTGGCTGCTTTTATACCGAACTCGAACCTCTGCCAATGTTTGGTGATTGTTGTATTGAGTCGCATCATGGGCTTGAAAGACCAAAGGGTCCACTAAACCTTGTGACCCCACAGGGGTTATTTCATATAGAGCGGTGACCGTGTGACCTGCGCCAATATCACCGGCATCTTTCTGATCATTATTGAAATCTTCGCGATTCAGTTGGCGGTTTTCGTAGCCAATTAAACGATATTCAGAGACCAAGGCAGGATTAAACTCGACTTGAAATTTCACATCGTGAGCCACGGTATGCAGGCTACTGCCAATTTGATCCACTAACAGTTTTTGTGCTTCATGTAAGGTATCGATATAGCCCGCGAGACCATTCCCATGATCTGCAAGTTGCTCCATTAAATGATCATTGTAATTCCCTCTGCCAAACCCATAAGTCGAGAATTGCACACCACTTTGGCGCTTGAGTTTAATTCGATCTTTGAGCTGCTCAACATCGCGAATACCAACATTTAAATCACCATCGGACATGAGTAAAACATGGTTAATGCCATCATCGATGAAACCGTGTGCTGCTTGCTGATACGCCAGCTCAATGCCAGCTTCTCCATGGGTCGAACCGCCAGCTCGCAAATTTGAAATCGCCCGTTGAATATCCGCTTTTTGACTCACAGGGGTACTTTTTAGGGCAATTTGAGTGCCACTGGCATAAGTCACTATCGACACGCGGTCGGTACCTCTGAGTTGGTCGAGCATCAACATCAGCGACTGTTGCAGTAACGGCAACTTATCTTTTGATTGCATGGATCCCGACACATCAATCAAGAAGACTAGGTTTGCGTCCGGTCTTTGCGCGGTATCTTGTTGATAAGTACTGACACCTATTCGAATGATCTGGTTTTGTTGATTCCAAGGCGAAGTGGTCAACAAGGTATCCACTGCAATTGGATGCTGTTCCGATGATGGATTCGCGTAGTCATAGTGAAAGTAATTCACCATTTCTTCAATTCGAACCGCATCTTTGGGCGGCACAGCGCCATTATTGATAAAGCGTCGTATGTTGGCGTAACTTGCAGTATCTACATCTGAGCTAAAAGTTGATACCGGCTGCTCCGACACCAAAATCACATCATGACTCTCTAGATCTTGATAATTTTCAGTGCTCACCGCTTGCTGAGGAGATGGCGGTGGAGCCATATAGCTGATAGCCGCCAATTTTTGAGAAGCTTGTGCACTCATCACCAGAGTTTGTTGCTCTGCAGCTCGAGTCATATCCGCATGCCTCGCTTTGCGCGGCTGCGAGGCGGATTCGCCAGCGTTGTTATGGGCGGCCTGATTCTGTGAGCATGCAGTTACGGTAACCAATACGGCTAAACATAAGGCGGTCTTTTTCATGATAAATATTCCGTGTTAGAAAGATGACATAGAAGTAATCGTGACACGGACAAAAACGAGGCATTATTTTTTATAAAAATTTTTAGACACAAATTACCTATTAATTATTAGGCACTTAAAGGTGTAACTTTTGAATTCGAGCCATCCTCTGTGTCCAGATACAACAAAGCCACCCGAAGGTGGCTCTTAAAACCGTTCCAAAACATCATTGCCCCACTTGGAGTTCTTCACACAATGTTGAGTTACTTACGGATGCCTTCAACGTCTAATATCATTTCTACCGAACCAGACGCTGGACCTAGCACATCAGGGATGCCAAAGTCGGTTAATTTTAACGTTGTTGTGCCGGTAAAGCCTGCACGGTAACCACCCCACGGATCTTTTCCTTCACCTATTTTACTCACATCAATATCAATTGAACGCGTCACTCCGTGCAACGTAAGGTCGCCTGTGAGCGTGGCTTTACCATCGCCTTTGTCATTAAATTTAGTGCTCACAAATGTAGCCGATGGGTACTTGCCGGTATCGAGGAAATCAGTGCCGCGAAGATGTTTATCACGTTCTGCATGATTTGAATCCAGCGAAGTCACATCAATATTCACTTTGATCTTGGAGTCGTTAGGTTTTGCTGAGTCATAGGTAAATTCACCGTCAAAATCATTGAACCGGCCGTACAGCCAGCTATAACCAAGATGCTGAATCTTGAATTGAATAAACGCATGCGCGCCTTTTTTATCAATCACGTATTCGGCAGCATTGGCAGTCAAGCTTGTTACCAGGCTAGCAGCCATGACCATTCCAGTTAAGATTCGTTTCATCTTTATATCCTTACAAGTTATATGAGTCTTTATTGGTTTAAGTAAAAGAGTTTCTAAGCGGCACTATCAACGGAACCACATTCGCTTCAAAGTGCCATCTTTTTCTATAAAGTGATGCTTTAACGCAGCCAGTACGTGCACAACAACGAGTGCAATAAGGCTCCACGCTAAATACAAATGTATTTGCCCTGCTACATCAGCTTGATTTGGAATTGAAGTCACCGAGGCTGGCACCTCAAACCAACCAAACACGTCAATCGAGCGCCCATCCGCGGTACTAATGAGGTAGCCCGACAACATGATTGATAGCATCAAAGCATATAAAGCAAGGTGCCCCAAATAGCTCGCTTTTCGCACCGCTTCGCTGTGACGACTTAACGGTGGTGGTGTATGGGAAATCACCCGCCATATCAGCCGAACGATCGTCGCAATGAACAACAACACACCAATGCCCTTGTGCAAATCTGGCCCTTGTCGATACCAAGGGTCGTAATAGCCTAATTCAACCATATACAGCCCCAAGCCAAATAGACCAAACACGACCATGGCAGACAACCAATGCAGCGTCACGGCCATGGCGTTGTAGGTTTCGGGTGTGCGTTTCAAGTTCATCTGATTTTCATTCTCGTCATTGATGATTCAAGCATAAAACTAAATAGCTAAATAAAAAGCGCAATAATTTGCATTAACTCATCTAAAAATCAGATGAATGGCCGCTTTAAAGTGGCTTATGCATGCCTAGCTCTAATCGAATGAGGAAACTATACGCCAATCCGAGCGTAACGCTGACGCGCTCGCCAAAGGAAAACGCTAACACAAGACGCAATACCCATGAGTAAAGCGGCAACCCACCACAACGGCACCCAATATGCGCTCAGCGCAATGGTTGGCCACAACACCAGCATAGCCCTATTAAAGGTTTTAGGGCTAACCGCACGGTGCTGCTGGTAGTCACGTAACGACTGCCCAAAGACGGGATGGTGCATCAGCCAATGATGCAAGCGCGGAGAGGCCTTCGCACTTAAAGTAGCGGCTGCAAGAATAAAAGGTGTGGTTGGCAACAGCGGTAAAAAAGCCCCTAAAATACCAAGGCCAATACATATTAATGCCAACGCATGCATTAAATACTGTTTTATCGTCATTGCCATATCTCAGCATTTTGCCGCAAAACCGTCAATTGTTAACGTCGCAACTCACCCTACCATTGGCGCTCGAAAATGAGCTAAAATCAATTGTAAACAGGTATTAATACGATAAGGATAGCGTGTGAGCCTCTCAGTTTCCCCACAGATTACCACTCTGAACCAAGGCAATGCATATTGGATGGCTCGCCTGAGCGCCCTGTCATACCTCAAAGTGGCACCTCACAATCAAATGCCAGATGAGGTTGAAATTCTCACCAAACTCCAAGCCGAAGATCCTTTATTTATTTCCGTCAAAGGATGGAATAAGAATTCAGCTCAGGCGATTGTGGTAGAACATCGAGATTACATTGCCATGGTGTTTAGAGGCACAAATGAAACTTTAGACTGGCTCGATAATCTCAATGCGTTTGCCATTCCGCAATTGTTTGGCAAGTTTCATCGTGGTTTCTGGCAATCGTTAGAAGATGTATGGCAACCCATGTTAGAGCGCTACAATACCCTGTTCCACGCAGCCAAACGGCCTATTTATTTCACGGGTCACAGTTTAGGGGGCGCAATGGCAATGGCTGCCGCGGCCAAGTTCGTGCATGCCGACCGACCATTCAATAACCTTTATACCTTTGGCCAGCCCCGCACAATGACACGCTCAACCGCCCGAATTTTCAATGACGAATGCCGCTCAAGAAGCTTTCGTTTCCACAACAATAACGACATCGTCACGCGCGTCCCCACCCGCTCTATGGGCTACAGCCACGCAGGAAGCTATCTTTACATCGATCAAGACCTAAAGTTGCATCGAGATCCTAGCAACTGGTTAAAGTTTTTAGATTGGGTAGAAGGCGCTTTAGAAGCCATTCATGAGTCGGGTATTGATGCCGTAACAGACCACCATATCGACCATTACATTCACGCACTAAAACGGTGGGAATTTGTGACGTCTTAAGACTCAGAAATCACTCAAGTCGTTGCTTTAATCAATTCAACGCAAACATCTGAACACACATAATGCCAATCACTAGGGAGCATTCGTATGGAACTCGACCACATTAATATCAGCGCTCCTGCAGCGCTGCTCAAGGTCACCAAAGATTTCTATTGTGAAATACTGCAATTGAACGTCGGCCTACGTCCGAATTTATCACTCCCAGGGTATTGGCTTTATTCAGGTGATTTAGCGTTAGTTCATATGTTCGAGAGCGACCGCCACAGTGTTGCCGAACAATTAAATTGTCTTGATCATGTCGCATTTAAAATGACTAATGTTGATGCGCTGATCAAACGCTTGCAAGACCACAACGTGGAATACATTGAGAAGCGCCGAGAAACGCCCAAACAAACCCAGATATTTTTCCACGATCCAGCAGGAATTCGGCTTGAAGCCATTTTTTATGGCGAATAACTTTGCTGATTTGCATAAAAATTTAAGCAATACCCATATCAAACTATCAACAAAATACATATAACATTACACTCACTAGAAACGTCCCTTATACCCATTGGCCCATAACTTAAATGGAATCTGTTTGCTTTCATGAAAGACTTTGACCCGAGCTACGGCTATTCCAAAGAGCAATTACTGTGTGTGCCCGCCCCACAGGAGCCCGATGGATTTTTGGAGTTTTGGCAACGCCGATACGAAGCTGTTTTGGGAAAACCACTCCATGAAAAAGTTCGGAATACAGGTGAAGTGCGAGATGGCTTTCAGATTCATGAATTCAGTTTTATCTCGACCAATGACATCACCATTAAAGGTTGGCTACTGGTTCCTGACGGTCGCGAGATCAAGCGCGGCTTTATCGTCGGTCACGGCTATGGCGGATGCGACGGGCCGGATACCACCTTGCCATTCCCTGATGCCGCCATGCTATTTCTGTGTTTCAGAGGTTTAGGCCGCAGCGGTCACGACAAAATTTCATCCCAGTCGTTTTGGCATGTGCTGCATAACATTCAAGACTACCAACGGTACGTAATTGGCGGATGTGTGGAAGATTTCTGGCTATCGATTAGCTTAATGCTCAAGTTGTTTCCTGAATTGAGTGGGCATTTAGGCTTAATGGGAATTAGTTTTTCAGGAGGCCTTGCTGCCTTGGCTTTAGCCGTTGAACAGCGAATTCAGAGTGGCCATGTGAACGTGCCTACGTTCGGCAATTATCAGGTTCGATTGCAGCTTCCAACCAAAGGCAGTGGCTTTAGTGTGCAACGTTTTCATAAGCGTCATCCTGAAGTCACAAATAAGACACTGGCATTTCATGATGCTGCAATCGCAGCGAAATATATCCGTGTTCCAATGCACTTCGCTTGTGCAAAAAGCGACCCAATTGTGGCACCTCCGGGTCAGTTTGCTATTTATAATGCAACAGTTTCAAGTAAGCAACTATACTGGTTAAGCCACGGGCATGCTGAATATCCGGAGCAAGAGCAGGAACACCAGCAACTTTTGGCACAGTTAATGCAATTTTTCAAACACCTATAGCATTTGAGCACACGGAATCACATGAAGCGCGAATATCATAAATGGTGGAGCAACCGTTTACATCGTGAGATGGAACTTCTTGTGTTTGGTCACAGTGGCGACCGTATGTTGGTGTTTCCTACACGTAATGCTCGCTTTTACGAATACGAAAACATGCGCATGATCGAAGCGCTTCAACCAAAGATAGAAGCCGGTCGCTTGCAAGTGTTTTGTGTTGATAGTATTGATTGCGAATCATTGTACGCCAACTGGGCTCACCCATCCCATCGTATTGGCCGCCATCTTGCATATGAAGAATATATTCTTAACGAAGTGTTTCCATTAATGGACTGCCTTAACCCCGGAGCAAAGACAATTTCTCACGGGTGTAGCCTTGGCGCTTATCATGCGGCAAACATGGTGTTTAAGCATCCGCACTTGTTTCAAAGGCTCATTGCATTTTCTGGACGTTACGACTTAACTGAAGGCGTGGAATGGTTTGCAGACTTGTTTGGAGGCTTTTACGACGACAATATTTACTTCAACACGCCCTTGCACTTTTTACCCAACTTAGAATGTGAAAACCGGTTGCGATCACTCAGAGAAACCGATATGACCTTTGTAATTGGGGAACAAGATCCGTTTCGAGCCAACAACGAAAGGCTCAGCCAAATTCTTTGGCAAAAAAACGTACCGCACGACTTAAAGTATTGGGAAGATAGAGCTCATCGCGGATATTACTGGCGCCGGATGGCCCCAGTATTTATCTAGCCAGTGGAGTGGTTTCAATTAGATTTGCATCACAAATGTAAGTTGAACACCGAAGAACTGGTCATCTTCAACAGGTGGCATAGAAGCATCACCAAAGCGGCTGTCCTGATGGAATTGCATGTATCCGGTATGAATAATGTCGTCTTTCATTAAACGATTGATAGACTCGCCAATCGAATCCACCGGATCAAGTAAAAACAAAGACACACTGCCCCACGTTTCTGAACCTAACGCAACCCCCCCATTGGCAATAATCTCTTTTTCGGTTTGATAAGCCCACTCACCATACAATGCACCACCCAAAGGCGTGACAATCAAATCTTGAATTGACGGTATTTCAGCAAACGCTTCTAAGCCATATTCCCAGTAAAAGGTCGACATCAGAAATGCGTAATAAGTTGATTCCATTGGTGAGTAACCAGATTTACGTGAGACCTGATAGTACACGCCACCAAAGTAAGGATGACCGATGTAGTTAATATACCAATCATCTTCGTCCCAAACAGGCCCATGTGAGACGTTATCCCACCAGCGTTTCACCAACGTGTTGTCGCCGTCTTTTTCCCAGTTGGTGACACTTTCCGGCATTGCCCAAAGCACACCAGCAACACCGAACCCCAATCCAAATATCAATTTGGTTTGCGACCAGCGTCGCTCTTCGTTGGTTTCCATACCATCGAATTTTTGCGGTGGCATGGTTTGATTTGCACCTTCTAAATAAAGCCCAGACATTGAAGAAGCTGAACCAGAACACATCACAGAATGTGCAGGACAACCTTTGGAATCAGGGGTTAATGCAGAAACATTCAAACTGAGTAGACAGATTGAAAGGAAGGTCAAAAATTTCATGGCACGCCAAAACTAGTGATTTGAACCGCCAGTTTAACCGAAACTTAACGAATTTTTAAACCAAAACATCAGCCACAGCCCCTCACCTTGATGTGGCTTGTTGAGAAAGCATTATGCCGCACATTAATATTTAACAGGAGGACTGGAGGTGGGATCACCCAGTCAATATTTGGCGTTTAAGGGGGATTAGTTGGACGAGATGAGTAGGCCCTAATGAGCGTGCCTATCTCGGCACACTCATTAGGTATTCTTAAGTTACTCTTCGAGCGTGCTCAAATCACCTTCGTCTTGGCCCAATGCGCGAGCTTTCAATACACGGCGCATAATTTTGCCGCTTCGAGTTTTAGGCAAGGTATCAACAAAGGTCACGTCCTCAGGCTGTGCAATTTTGCCCAATTCTTTGCCAACATGTTCTTTTAGCTCTTGTTCCAAAGCTTTGTCGCCCACTAATCCGTCGCGAAGAATCGCGTACGTGTGAATGGCATTCCCTTTCACTTCATGCGGAAGACCAATGGCAGCGGCTTCTGAAACCGCAGAGTGGCTCACCAACGCACTTTCAATTTCAGCGGTGCCTAAACGGTAGCCGGACACTTTCAGCACTTCATCCATACGGCCGATCACCCATACATAACCGTCTTCATCGATTTTGGCTGAATCACCTGCTTTGTAGTAGTTTTTATCGCCGTAGTCACCCCAGTACAAGCTGGCGTAGCGCTCATCGTCGCCATAAATAGTTCTCGCCATGCCGGGCCAAGGGTTCTTAATAACGAGCTTGCCTTCTTCATTTACAGGCACGTCATTGCCTTCATCGTCCACGACTGCCACTTCGTTCCCAAAGAATGGTTTAGTGCACGAACCAGGTTTCAGCGGTGTGATAGGCAGAGGAGCGATCATCACCCCACCCGTTTCAGTTTGCCACCAAGTATCAATAATCGGGCATTTATTGTCGCCGATCACTTCGTAATACCATTTCCAAGCTTCTGGATTAATCGGCTCACCGACTGACCCCAATACTCGCAAGCTGGATAAATCATGGCGCTTCGGCCAACGATCACCAAAGCGCATCAACCCGCGAATCGCGGTCGGTGAGGTATAGAAAATATTCACCCCATATTTTTCCACCATTTGCCATAAACGGTTTGGATACGGGTAGTTTGGTGCTCCCTCGTACATCACAATCGTTGCGCCGTTGATCAGTGGTGCGTAAACCAAATAACTGTGGCCTGTGATCCAACCCGGATCGGCAGCACACCACCAGCGGTCTTGATCTTTCACATCAAACAACATGCGATGCGTTGTGGAGGTGTAAACGCCGTACCCAGCATGCGTATGGAGCATACCTTTAGGCTTACCCGTAGTGCCCGATGTATAGAGAATAAAGAGCGGATCTTCTGCGTCTAATACTTCGGTGTCGCACTTATTGCTCGCAATCGGAAGGGCTTGTAAATCGTGGTACCAAAAATCTCGTTCCGACTCCATTTCTACATCTAAGCCGTTGTTGCGCACTGTAATACACACTTCAATCGTAGGGCTACGCTTCATGGCCTCATTAGCAATGGATTTTAAATCAATCGGCTTACCTCGACGGAAACCACCGTCAGCGGTTACCAATACACGGCTATGGGCGTCTTCAATTCGAGCGGCCAATGCTTCATAGGAAAAGCCGCCGTAAACCACACTATGAATGGCGCCAATTTTGGCACAAGCCAACATAGCAAACACCAGCTCAGGTACCTGCGGCATGTAAATCGTAACAATCTCACCGCGCTTCACACCCATACTTTTAAGCGTATTGGCAAACTTGCTCACTTCGCGGTTTAAAGCATGGTAAGAAAATGAACGCACCTGACCCGCTTCACTTTCCCAGATAATGGCGAGCTTGTTCCGTGTAGCGCTGTCTAAGTGGCGATCAATTGCGTTGTGAACAATATTAAACTCAGCGCCGCTGAACCATTTGTAAAATGGTTTGTTGCTGTCATCTAATACTTGGTCCCACTTTTTATACCAGCTCAAGTTATCGGCTTGATCGGCCCAAAATTCTTCACGATTCTCAACCGAGTATTGATACAACTTTTCATACTCAGGAACATTAGCATTGGCTATTACATCTTCACTTGGATGGAAGATTTCATCTTGCTTGTCGACCATTCGTGCTCTCCAGTCGTTTTTATAAGTATTGGGATTTGTCGCTTGTCCGTTTAAATCGGACTATTCATTGCGTTGGGGCAAAAACTAGACGCCATTGTGACGCACTACCATAGGACTTTGGTCTAACCAGCCAGAAAATGTGACGTTGAGTAAGAGCTTGGTCTCAAAATGATTTTTCATAGACTAAAGTCGCCTATCCAAAACGTGTTTGAATTTCTAGTTTTCAAAGCACACCACACACAATGGTTACCCAACAAAAACACGGAGAGAAACCATGGCATTTGAAAACAAAAAGGCGGCGCAAGCATATTGGAGAGCGAATCTCCGCATTATGCTGGCGTTGTTATTGGTTTGGTTCACGGCCTCGTTCGGTTTAGGAATACTGCTTGCAGAACCACTCAATGAATTTCACCTAAGCGGTATTAAGCTTGGTTTCTGGTTTGCACAGCAAGGCTCTATTTATATCTTTGTTGCACTTATTTTTGTGTATGTCTGGTTGATGAACCGGCTTGACCGAAAATTTGGCGTGAGGGAGGAATAATCATGGACGTAAGAACGCTCACTTTTCTACTCGTCGGACTTTCATTTGCACTTTACATCGGTATCGCAATTTGGGCGAGAGCTGGGTCAACCAAAGAGTTTTATGTGGCAGGCGGTGGTGTTCATCCAGTTGCAAACGGCATGGCCACTGCGGCCGACTGGATGAGTGCCGCATCGTTCATCTCCATGGCAGGGTTAATCTCTTTTATGGGCTACGATGGCGGTGTGTATCTCATGGGCTGGACCGGTGGATACGTATTGCTGGCACTATGCTTAGCGCCCTACTTGCGCAAATTTGGCAAATTTACGGTGCCCGACTTTGTAGGGGATCGTTACTACTCACAAGCGGCTCGCACGGTTGCAGTATTCTGCGCCATCTTTGTTTCATTCACTTATGTTGCCGGCCAAATGCGTGGGGTAGGAGTTGTGTTTAGCCGATTCTTGGAAGTGGATATTGAATGGGGCGTGGTGATCGGCATGGCCGTGGTGTTTTTCTACGCTGTTCTGGGCGGAATGAAAGGCATTACCTACACGCAAGTGGCTCAATTCTGCGTGCTTATTTTTGCCTATTTAGTGCCCGCAATTTTCATTTCAATCATGATGACAGGCGCCGTGTTACCGCAGGTAGGGCTGGGCAGCGAGCTCGTGTCTGAACCCGGTATTCATTTGATGGACAAGCTTGATGGTCTTTCCACGGAGTTGGGTTTCTCGGCCTATACAGACGGATCTAAATCCACCATTGATGTGTTCTTTATTACCGCAGCGCTGATGGTTGGAACCGCAGGATTACCTCATGTTATTGTGCGCTTTTTTACCGTTCCTAAAGTGCGAGATGCGCGTATTTCAGCAGGTTGGGCTCTCGCATTTATCGCAATTCTATACACCACAGCTCCGGCCCTTGCAGCGTTTGCTCGCGTCAACATGATCGACACCATCAATGGCAACAACATGCAAGGCACCCAATACGAAAAAGCTCCCACTTGGATAAAAAATTGGGAAGAGACAGGTCTCATCGCTTGGGACGACAAAAACCATGATGGACGCATGTTTTATTCCGGTGATGAACGCAATGAAATGCACATCGACCGCGATATCATCGTTCTGGCGAATCCAGAAATTGCCGAGCTTCCCAACTGGGTAATTGCTCTGGTCGCTGCCGGAGGTGTCGCAGCTGCGCTATCAACGGCTGCGGGATTGCTATTGGTGATTTCCACCGCCATCTCGCATGATTTGTTGAAGCGCAATTTTATGCCTAATATTTCAGATAAGCAGGAGCTAAGAGCGGCTCGAATTGCAGCAGCGGCGGCAATTCTTGTTGCCGGATATTTCGGTATTAACCCGCCCGGATTTGTGGCTCAAGTGGTGGCTTTTGCGTTTGGTCTCGCCGCAAGCTCCTTCTTTCCGGCAATTATTCTTGGGATTTTCTCGAAGACCATGAATAAAGAAGGAGCAATTGCAGGGATGTTGTCCGGAATCACGTTCACTTCGATTTACATCATTTACTTTAAGTTCATTAATCCTGCGGCAAATATTCCTGAAAACTGGTGGTTTAGTATTTCACCTGAAGGGATTGGCACGTTGGGCATGTTATTGAATTTTGCTGTGTCGCTCAGCGTCAGTAAATTCACCCAGCCTGTGCCGCAAGACGTACAAGACATGGTGGAATCAATTCGCTTTCCAAAAGGCGCGGGCGAAGCACAAGACCACTAACCTAAACGATTAAAAAGGACGTTTTAGTTTTGGATCCAGCTCAGTACCCCGATATTTTGGCGTACCTTCAAGTGACAGCACCGTTTTCGGAGTTACCCAAAGCGGTGCAGCTTTCACTCTGTCCTCACATAAAAATACGATATGTTGGCCAATCTCAGCCCACTGATCTGCTTGAACAACCTGAAATTCACTGGCTTCGTTCAGGTTTTGTCGAACTTTATAACGTCCAAAACGAGCGGCAAGAAACCGTTGATACTGGGGGCAGCTTCGGTCAAGTGTTTAACGGTGAGCAAACGCTTCATATCAGAGTTTTGCAAGATGCTTTGGTATATTCATTGGCTGAAGATTTGTTGCACCAGCTAGCCAACGAACATCCGCCGTTGCATCACTTTATTTCCAATGCACACAACCGCTATTTGTCGCTGCCACCGCAACAGTCAAACTTACCCACACTGCAATCAAACATTGATCAGCTCATTCAGCGCGACTTAATCGCTATTAAGCCAGAGGCCAGTATTCAATTGGCGGCCAAACGCATGACCTTAGAGCGCGTGTCGGCGCTAGCGATTGTCAAAGACGGTCGACTTTTTGGCGTACTCACCGACCGCGATTTGCGAAGCCGAGTGTTGGCAGAAGGTATCGACCCCGAGCAGCCGGTTTCTCAAGTGATGACCACCCCAGTGCATACCATCGACAAACATGCGCTTGCACTCGATGCCCTGATGGAAATGTCCGAGCGCCAAATACATCACCTTCCGGTGACGCAGGATGAGGTTGTGATTGGCATGATCACAAGCACCGATCTGCTCGCTTTGGTTCACAGCAATCCTATTCATTTGGTGAGTGAAATATCTCGTCAGAATAGCCCCAAAGCTGTGGAGCAAACCTGTCAAAAGCTTGCCTCTGTAGTTGAATCCATGACTCAGCAGGGTCTGCGCGGTGATAAGGTCAGCCAGTTTATTTCAATGGTTGCAGACGCGGCATGCAGAAGGCTTTTAACGCTTGCAGAAGCAAAGTTAGGGGCTCCTCCGCAATCGTATGCTTGGCTTAGTTTTGGCTCACAGGCGCGCCGAGATATGAGCATAGCAAGTGATCAAGACAACGGCTTATTATTGGCCGAACCCATCACGCCCGAGCAGCGCAGTTACTTTACCCAGCTTGCAGATGGCGTGTGCCAAAGTTTGCATCGATGCGGCTTTGTGCAGTGTCCAGGTCAAATTATGGGCAATAACCCCAAATACCAATTATCGCGTTTACAGTGGCTCGACCAATTCGAGCGCTGGCAACGCAATGGCGACCCTGAGGCCACCCTCAATGCCAGTATATTTTTCGATTATCGCGCTGTTTACGATCCCTATGGGCTCGCCCAACAATTACAGCAACAACTGCAAGTCGGCTGTCGCAATAATCAGTTGTTTTTATCGCTACTGGCTCGCAATGCAAATCATGCGGCCACGCCGTTTGGAACTTTTGGCCGTTTCTTTGCCGAACGCATAGGCAGTGGCTCCAAAGGCATCTGTTTAAAACAGCGGGCTTATGCCCCTTTGATCGACATCATGCGAGTATACGGATTAGCCAGCGCTTCGGCCAAAGCCGACTTTAGAAGTCGTGCAGAAGCCGCATATCAGCAACAACTGTTAAGCAAGGTCGATTACAAAAACCTCATCGAATGCTGGCAGTTCTTACTATCATTAAAACTAGAGTTGGGTGCGACAACCACAGTTAAACCCTCTCAATTGAGTGAATTGCAGCGGCACCAATTAAAAGAATGTTTCGGCATGATTAATCAAGCACAAAAAGCGCTCATTTTAAAGTTTGCAGGTGGTCGCCCCTAATGATAGAGCAGCTCTGGCGTCAATGGCGGCTCAGTCGCATGATTGCGGCCATTGAACCTCATCTGTTGAACAGCACGCAGATCAATGATTATGTGGCGGGCATACAACGCATCACGCAACTTTTGAACACAAGAACCATTGGAAATGCAGACCTTCTGGCCTTAGATCTAGAGCTCACAGGATTGAACCCTGCAACACATGCCATTGTATCGTTGGGGTATGTATCAATCACGCAATTGGCGATTAACCTCCAATCGGCGCATCAACAAATTGTCAAAATAGACGGTTCCGTGGGTGATAGTGCAGTGATCCATCACCTCACCGATCATGATTTAAAGGCCGCAAAAACGCTCGAACAAGCGATGAATGAATTGATTGTTGAAATGACTGGCAAAGTACTCGTTTGCCATCACGCTCCGTTAGATATCGCATTTCTCAAACGCGCATTTATACGATGCTATGGCACACCGCTTCCGCTGCTGGTGATTGATACCCAATTTATTGAGCGCCAAACACAACAACGCACCAATCCAGCCATTCCATTGCATCGGCTACGATTACATCATTGCCGAGAGAACTATAATTTACCGCCTGTTTCTGGCCACCAAGCCCTAGCTGATGCCATTGGTTGCGCCGAACTCCTGTTGGCCCAACAAGCATCAAAAACGAATGACACGCGGCTCAGCGATATCACCCGTCTGACTTGACCTACCGACGCGACAATGCCATCGTCCAAGATGATTCAAAGATTCGATTTTTATCAGTGCTATAGGAAGACCTCATGCTAAATCAGTGGCAACTTATTGCGATTAGCCTTGGCTACATTTGCCTTTTGTTTGCCCTTGCATGGTTTGGTGACTTAAAACGCTTTCAGCTCAGCGATAAAGTGCGCCCTTGGGTCTACTCGCTCTCGCTTGGCGTCTACTGCTCATCGTGGAGCTTTTTGGGAACGACGGCTCAGTCGTCAAACTCTAGTTTTTCGCACCTTCCCATTTATTTGGGCCCGATTGCTTTGTTCTTGTTTGCCTGGCCACTGATTCAAAGAATGATGCGGGTGAGTCACAGCTTACAATTGACGTCCATTGCCGATTTAATTGCCGCTCGATTTGGCAAGTCTCAAGGCTTAGCGCTGAGCGTAACGCTGGTTGCACTCATTGGCACCATGCCCTATTTAGCCCTACAAATTAAAGCCATTGTGTACAGCATCAGGCTGATGAGCCCGAGTTCGTTCAGCGATGCTGAATTAGGCTTTCTTGTGACCGCAGTACTGGCCTCATTTACCGTTTGGTTTGGCATTCGCACTGTGGATATGACTGAGCGCCATCCCGGCATTATGCTGGCCATTGCTTTTGAGTCTGTGATTAAAGTCATCGCCTTTTTGTTGGTAGGATTAGTGATCAGCTTTGTGGTATTTTCGAGTCCTGTCGATCTATGGCAGCAAGCTCAAGCGGCTGGCGTTTCAAAGCAACAACTCGGCTGGCCTGACTTGACGACTCTGCTCGGTTCCACCGTAGTCGTGAGTGCTGCATTCTTATGTTTACCTCGGCAATTTCACGTCATGATCGTTGAAAGTCGGGGCCCAGAGGAAGCCAAAACATCACGTTGGATCTTCCCAGCCTATTTAATGGTATTTGCCCTATTTGCCGCCCCACTCGGAGTTGCTGGATTTTTACTGTTGGGTGATTCCGTTGCCGCCGATGCGTATGTACTGATGTTGCCCCAGCATCATGGTTTTGGTTGGTTATCGATACTGGCCTTTCTAGGCGCTCTATCCGCGGCAAGCTCTATGGTGATTGTGTCGAGTATTGCACTATCGACCATGGTCAGTAATGAAATCATCCTTCCTTTGATGTTCAAACGTGGATTTGAACAACGAGCCCGGACTTTTGAAGACTTTAACCTGCGAGTTTTATTCATTCGGCGAGCACTCATCGTACTGGTAATTTTACTCGGGTTTGCTGCATTTCTATTGGCTCCACCCGACACTCTCAGTAGCTTGGGAGAAATTGCATTTGCCGCGATTGCCCAGCTCACTCCCGGACTGTTAGCCGCATTTTACTGGCGCAAAGCCAACCGAATTGGCGTTGCCTTGGGGCTCCTATTGGGCAGTACCAACTGGCTCGTCTGGGTGGTTTTCCCTCACTTTGGGGTGATTGATGATCCAGATTGGTTGCATCAATTTGGTATGTCGGCACTCACCACTGGCACCTTGCTTAGCTTGCTCACCAATGTCTTCGGCCTTTGGTTTGGAAGCAGCTGGGCACGACCTTCTGTGGTCGAGCGAATTCAAGCGGGGCAATTTTTAGAAAAGCACGACTCCAATCAACAGCTTCCTCGTAAAATTAAGCAAGCCAGTGTATCAGAGCTGACGGTATTGGCCGCTCGTTTTGTTGGCGAAAGTCGCGCTGAAGCTGCGTTTAAGCATTTTGAACGCAGTATGCGCAATCACGATATCAAAGCGCACTCCATGCAGTTCCAGCAAATGCTCAACACCCACTGCGAACGGTTACTAGGCAGCGTGATGGGCGCCAGCTCCGCTAAATTACTGTTGTCTTCTGCATTGGAAGGCCGCGACATTGCCTTAGATGAAATTGCTCAATTGGTTGAACAAACCTCAACCGAACGCTTGGCGTTTAGTCAGAACTTACTGCAAGGCGCGATTGAAAACGCAGGTGAAGGTATTTCAGTGGTCGATACCGAGCTGCGCCTTGTGGCTTGGAATCAACGCTACATCGATTTATTTGAGTACCCCAAAGCACTTGTGGGTATAGGCAAACCCATTGCCGATATGATTCGTTTCAACGCCAAACGCGGTCTGTGTGGTGAAGGCAATGTCGAACAATTAGTTCGAGCACGCCTTATGCATTTAAGACGCGGAACACCGCACACATCTGAGCGAACGTTTCCGGGTGGCCGAGTGATTTTAAGTCGAGGAAACCCTATGCCCGGCGGCGGCTTCGTCATGACCTATTCAGACGTCACATCCTACCGTGAAGCGCAACAAGCGTTAGAACAAACCAATGAAGAATTGGAAATACGAGTCAATGAGCGCACCCAAGAATTACAACAAGTGAACGATGCTTTAGAGCAAGCTAACTATAACAAAAGTCATTATTTACGCACCTGCAGCCACGACCTCATGCAGCCTTTAGAAGCCGCGCGTTTATTTAGCTCTGCGTTGGGGCAAGACAGACGCCTTGATCGAGAACAACGGGCGTTGCTGGGAAATTTAAACACCTCATTGTCAACCGCCAGCGAGCTGCTCAACGATATGGGTGACGTCGCACGTATCGAATCAGGCCGAATTACAGCGGCTCCGGTAACATTGGCAGTGCAGGATGTTTTTACTGAATTAGCCAATGAATTTAGCGCGCTTGCTTCAGAATACAATGTGGAATTTCACGTACAAAAGAACAAACTCTGGATTGAAACGGATGCCCGAATGCTGCGCCGTGTGTTGCAAAACTTATTGGCGAATGCATTCCGTTATGCCAGCGGTCATAAAGTTGTTTTGGGGTGTCGTCGCCATGCTAAAACCATCGATATTCAAGTGATTGATTCAGGTCCGGGTATCGACAAAACTCAGCAAAACAGCGTGTTCCAAGCCTTTACTCGGCTCGACCAAAACAGCACCACAGGTTCTCATGGGTTGGGCTTAGGGTTAAACATTGCACAAGGTTTCTGCCGTATTTTAGGTCACGAGTTGTCGCTCAAATCCAAGCTGGGTTCAGGCTGTGCTTTTACCGTAACCGCAACCCGAGCGTTTGCCTGTAGCATGCTGCCAACCAACACCTACATGCCACAAAGGCAAGCCTTTCAGCTCGTTGCAGGGCGCACGGTGTTGTGTGTGGATAATGATTTGTCAGTACTGCACGGCATGACCGCTTTGTTGAGCAGTTGGAATGCCAATGTTATTGAGGCGCAAAGTATTCAAGAAGCTTTAGATAAGGTGAATGCATCAGATGAGCCCGTATCTATTATGCTGGTTGATCATCAACTCGATCACGGCGAAACCGGGCTAGAGCTGATGGATGCCGTTCGCGAATTGGCACAGATCGATATTCCCGGCGTTTTAATCACCGCTGACCGAAAAGAAGGACTACAAGAGTACGCTGAACACCGAGGCTACGGATTCATGAGGAAGATGGTGAAGCCTGCCCGCTTGCGTGCCATGATTCAGCGTTTTTTAGACCTGCCCGATCATAATGACATCAAAGGGCATGAATAGGCTCAACACATGTTCAGCTTACTGGGGATGAAACTGAGAAAGGTCAAGCTGGCTAATTGCAATGACGGCCTGTGTTCTATTGCGCACATTGAGCTTTTTAAAAATGGCCGTGGCATGAGCTTTGACCGTGGCTTCAGACACATTAAGATCACTGGCAATTTGCTTATTCAGCATGCCTTCAGCAAACATCATTAATATGCGATGTTGCTGCGGGGTTAAACTGGCCATTTGCGACACAATATCGTCATCAACCGCTTGACTCAAAATCGCGTCGTTGGGCACCCAAATTTGTCCTTGCAAGATAGCGATCAGGGCCTGCTGCAACACCTCTGGCGCACTCGATTTAGGCACAAATCCAGCCGCTCCTGCATGCATTGCACGGCGAATGTTGTCTTCTTCTTCATGAGCCGACACCACCACCACAGGCAAGTCAGGAAAGTGAGACCGCACATGCACCAATGTAGAAAAGCCATGCGCGCCTGGAATCTGTAAATCCAACACTAATAAGTCTGCATCTGCATGCTGTTCTAGCAACTTTTCTAAAGCCCCTACAGTGTCCGCTTCCAACCAGTCAACATCCGTTAACTCTGGGGTTGTCTTCAACGTCAGCATTAAAGCCTGACGAAACAATGGGTGATCATCGGCAATAATGATTTGGTCAGCCAAGCGCATTTGGATCCGTCCTGATAGTTCCAGTGAGTGAGCTAGTATTTCAGAAGTTTGAGGTTACACTCAAGCTGTTAAAGACGTTATTGAAGATTTAATCACCCAACATTTTAATGTTTTAGGGTCACGATCATGGAGAGAATTTGATGATTACACTTTACGGTTCGCCACGAAGTCGTTCGTTACGGGTGAGTTGGTGCTTAGAAGAGCTCGGGCTTGAGTGGGTATATAAACGGGTTGATTTGAGTAAAGGAGAGCATCGAAGTGAAGGCTACTTAGCCATGAACCCCAATGGCAAGGTCCCCATGCTCACCGATGACGACCTTGTGCTTTCTGAGTCTTTTGCAATCTGTATGTATTTAGCCGAAACCTATGGCAATGGAAAGCTGTTGCCTACATCCGTAGCCGACAAAGGCCGCCATCATCAGTGGTTATCGTTAATCACATGCGAACTCGAGCAACCTCTTTGGACCATGGGCAAACACAAGTTTGCACTGCCCGAACCACAACGGGTTGAGCCAATGTTAGAGGTTGCTGAATGGGAGTTTGAGAAAATTTGCAATGAATTAGAACCGAGAATGCCAGACACCGACAGTTTATTCGACGAGTTTACGGTAGCCGATATATTACTCACACAAACGCTCAATTGGGCGGTGAAGTTTGGCCAACCATTGCCACCAAAACTGGCCGCTTATCGCAAGCGAAATAGTCAACGGCCAGCATTGAGTTTAGCCTTGGACAAAGAACTCGCTTAACGCAAATTTCATTGGGGTTGAGAGAAGGCTTAACCCCACCCACCCAAACTTCGAACCGCCGTTCCGCCGGCAGTTCCGATGATACTACCAGCCGCAATGCAGGCAAAAAGGGTGACCATGGTGACCCAACCTTTCAGGCTACGAACTCCGTCTTCAGTACAAGTAAACATAATGCTCTCCTGTGAGAATTCAACGTGGCGTGGTGACGTGCAGGGAATGAAGGTATTTTACTGAGCCAAGCTGAACCCAATATGAACAGCCATGAAACACATGAAGAGTGGGCAATCCGTTTGATGTAAATTGCCACTGTTAAGTGAAATTCACTAACGTCTCTTATATATTCCGGCTAAGTGTGGGGCTAAGACTTTATTTGAAAAATTCAAATTAATGATATTTAACGATTTAATTTTATTGGAACACGACTTGCTTGATACTTACTAAAACACGACTCGCCAATAAGTATTCTCGGATACAATCAATTGAACTAACAACAAGGAACTCAAATGCGCCAGACTTTAATCACAGCACTCACTCTGTTCGTATCTACATCCTCTCTGGCATTTGAATGCGTGGTAAATCTCGATATGGACGTCGCCATGACTCCTCAACAAATCGAGCTTCGCAATGACGAATCAGTCCATGTCATCATTCAACCGAGCCAGCTCATCATTGATGAGCGTGAAATCGATTTGAACGCTGCCTCAACCCAGCTCCTTAGCAAATATGACCAACAATTACGCCAGCTCGTGCCCACCGCCATTGGCATTGCTGAAGACGGCCTTGAAATTGGGCTGTCGGCAGCAGATACCGTCATGCAAGGGTTTGGGAGTTCAGCGCAGCAGCAAGACGAATTTAATGCGCTGACACGCACCCTAAGAGACAACCTCACCCAACAGTTTTCTCATGATGGAAATCGCTATTACCTTGGCGCAATTTCAGAAGGCGAGCTCGGTGAAGAGCTCTCTACAAGCATTGAGAACGTGGTTGAAAAAGCGCTAATGATTGGCTTGAGTTCGACTTTTCATCAAATTGGCGATTTGTTTGACTCAGACAAAGGCGATTTTGACCAACAGATGTCAGATTTTGGCCAACGAATGGAAGCCATGGCAGACCAAATAGACCAACAAGTGTCGCCCCAAAAAGAACAACTCATTCAGCGCGCAGAATCTTTGTGCCACCAAGCACTTGAACTGAAAACGACTCAAGACTTATTAATTAAAGAAGTGCCTCAGCTCAGTTCCTATCAGCTCATTAGCCTTTAGAATATTAAGCGGCTCTGGCCAATGCCTCGCCACATTTTCGACAGCGATAGGTCGCGCCACGTTCAATTTTGTTGTGACGTCGAATAGTTAACGAATGGCGCTGGCAACCGCATTCATATGCAAATGTTTGGCCCTGCACGTCGGTCACATCTAAACGGTGTGTTCGTGCAGGTTTCACACCAAATACTTCAGCCATCATATGCTGCCACTGAGCGCCATGCGGCGGCACTCGGCCGTAATATTGATGCACCAACAAGTGGGCTAATTCATGCGGCATAATGTCGCTGACGAAACAGTCGGGTTGAGCTTCGAGTAGCACCGGATTCAGTCGCATTTCTTGAGTGTTCAAACGAGCACTGCCAGCACACGTTCCGCGTTGATTGAAATGCAATTCGGGCGTCGTAAATTCGTGTGCAAACTGACGCGAGGCGCGCTCGATGAGTTGCTGCATTTTCGCTTCAAGTGGCACACGCCAATGCGATTCGGCAAGCTCGCGGCAGCGATCAAAGTTCATAGCTTGAGGAGATTTGGCCATATCTTAACGCGTTTGTTTCACACCCTTCTCCAATGTTAATAGCCCCATGGACTAAGGCGCAAGGCGGTCGATAGTCCAATCATCGCCATCACGTTGATACAAGAAACGGTCATGCAAGCGACGGTCTCCCCCTTGCCAAAACTCGATGCTGTCCGGCACGATCCGATACCCCCCCCAAAACGTTGGCAAAGGCACCTCGCCTTCAGAAAATTTTTGCTTGAGCTCCAAATATTTAGCTTCGAGCACTTGGCGAGCAGTCAGCCGAGCGCTTTGCTTCGACGCCCACGCTGCAATCTGAGACTCTTTCGGGCGCGATAAGAAATAGCGTAACACTTCAGCATGCGACAACTTTTCAGCACGGCCAGTGATATGTACTTGTCGTTCTAACATGTGCCACGGAAACAGCGCACTAACCTGGCTATTTTGTTCTATGTGCAGCGCCTTTCGGCTGCCCAAATTGGTAAAAAACACAAAGCCGCTGGGGTCGGATTGTTTCAGCAATACAATGCGCTGAAATGGCTGCCCTTGTTGGTTTACGGTACCCAATGCCATCGCGGTGGGATCGGTCAGTTTTGCATCCACGGCTTGCTGTAACCACTGCTCGAATAACTCAAACGGGATGTCCGGTAAGTTTTCGCGGCGCAAACCACCTTGAATGTATTCTCGACGAACGTCCGACAAATCCAGCATATTGGCCTTCTCCCATTAAGCATTTGAGGGTCTCGCGGCAGATTGTCAGCTTCCCGACCTATGAATGCAAGTGCATCTCTGTATTATTGATGCAGCACCAAATCTGCGCCTCTCTCGTATTAGTTTATATAATTTACGCATCTCCTCGAATAACGGACTGGATGTTTATGCTCGAATTGTCAGAAATTAGCCATTGGTTTGATGATCAAACAGAAGCCAATGCGGTCGTGAGTCATATCTCATTATCACTTCGCGCAGGTAAAAGTTTGTCTTTGATGGGGAGTAGTGGCAGCGGCAAGAGCACGTTGTTGCAAATTGCAGCAGGCCTAGAGCCTCCTAAACAAGGCAGCGTTGTACTAGCCGGAAAGCCTATTTATCAACTCAATGATTCAGCATTAAGTCAGCTTCGCCGAAATCAGTTGGGGTTTGTCTTTCAGCAATTTAATTTAATTCCTGGGCTAAGTGTTGCCGACAACATTCTGTTTCAGGTTCGCTTAAACAAGCAGGCACATGATGCCGCTTGGTTACAACACTTATTAAACGCGCTTGAGCTGACAGAGCTACAGCATCGCCAACCTCAGCAACTCTCTGGAGGTCAGCAACAACGGGTGGCAATAGCTCGAGCATTAGCTCATCGCCCTGCCATTTTATTTGCCGACGAGCCCACTGGTAACTTAAATGATTCGCTTAGTCACGGTGTGATGCAATTGCTCAGCGACCTTGTCAGCGAAGCCAATACCAGTCTCTTGATGGTCACACATAGTCACGAAATGGCCAAATACACAGACCAAGTGCTGCACTTGCATGAAGGACATCTGCATGCCTCTGCTTAGGGCACTTCTTAGCCACTACCGTCATCATCCACTGCAAGGCGTATTTTTGCTGGTTGGCATTATCATCGCCAATGTGCTGTTGGTGGCAACTCAACTCATCAACGCGCAAGCGCAAGCCAGCTACGCCCAGGGTGAGTCATTGCTGAATCAGCAAGCTGTAGGTTATTTGGTGGCAGCTAATGGCGATGAGTCGTTTGACCAAACTGACTACATTGCATTGCGCCGCCAAGGTTTTGATCAACTGGTGCCAACACTGGAACATCGCATGGTGAGCCAAGATCACGGGCTCATCGAAATGATGGGAGTGGACTGGCTGGCCTTGGCTGGCACCTCCGAACAAGGTTCGATCGATGGCACAACCGATGTAGACTTATCTCAGCTATGGCTGCCACCTTATGGCGTTGTATTTGGTGACATGCGCATGCAGCAGCTTGGCCTGAACAATGGACAATCGCTGCTTCTGGAAAATCAACGGCAGCTTCCGCCAGCCTATGCACAGTCTCAAGACATGGGGCATCGCGGTTTAATGGAACTTATGGCGCTTCAAGCCATTAGTGGTCGAACACAGCAAATTTCGTCGGTATGGGTCATGCCGCAATCGACAGAATCGTTCAATGCACTGCTACAAGCACTTCCTGATTCCTTGCAATACACACCCGCTCCAGAGCCCCTTCAACAAGCGCAGTTAGCCGACAGTTTGCATTTGAATTTGGCCGCTATGGGGCTATTAAGCTTTGTCGTCGGAATATTCTTGGCCTTCAATGCCATTTTGTTTAGCTACACAGACCGAGGCCCGTTATTTCGCCGCCTTCGAATATGTGGCGTAAGCCGCCATCAGCTCAGAATCGCTCTCATCATTGAACTTGGAGTGTTTGTGTTATTGGGCACAGCCATTGGCTACCTGGCAGGCGCTTGGATTGCCTCTAAGTTGCTGCCGGGGCTGGGCCAAACATTGGCGCAACTCTACAATGTGTATATTCAATATCCCAACCGAATGCTTGCGGGAATGCCCTTAGCGCCCTTATTGATGACAATGATTGCAGCACTTGTTTCGGCAGCAATCCCCATGCACCAGATGCTTCAGCAACGCATTTTAAACCGCTATCAAAATGCCGATGCGCAACGCCAAACACAACTTAGAGACAAAGCGTTGCTGGCCATATCCGTGTGTTTAGCGTTAGTCGCGTGGCTGTTGGCCAATCTTGCAACCGAACTTTGGCACGCTCTGGCATGCCTTGCGTGCGTATTGCTGTCGGGTGCATTTGCCTTACCAGCAGTATTGCGAGCACTGCTTCAACTCCTGCAAAAAGGGCTGCCAAGTCACTGGCCGCTGAGCCAATGGCTGATTGCAGACTGCAAATGGTTACTGGGGCCAGCAGCGGTAGCACTAATGGCGATGACCTTAGCTTTGGTGGCCAATTCAGGGCTCAACACCATGATCACGAGTTTTAGAGCGGCAACATTCGACTGGCTCGATCAGCGCCTCGTCGCACCGGTTTATTTTAATGTTGCCGATGCCAAAACCAACATCCAGCAGTGGATAGATACCCATCATCTCAACTTGATTTTGGTTGAACGTCATTCAATGACTCACAGCCAACATACCGATCTTGAAATTGCCTCGCTGCCTCCAACGCCAGAGTATCGTCAAAGCATTGAATTGATGTTGTCTTTGCCCAATGCCAAACAACTGTTTGCTGATCAACAAGGTATTTTTATCAGTGAGCGCCACATGCGTTTAGATCATGCCGAAGTGGGCCAAACCGTCACGGTCTGCCCTGCGTTGCCACCCTTGCCAATTTTGGGTGCATACCGTGATTACGGAAACCCTAAAAGTCAGTGGTTATTGGATGAGGGACTATTTTTAAACTGTTGGCCTCAGCACCAAGCCAAAGGCACCGCCATGTACAGCACAACGTCATTGGATTGGCCATCGACCATCGCTCAGCTCAAACAGGAGTTGGCACTGGGCGATCAAGATATGATCGATCAACAACAGCTTAAACAAATGGCCATGTCGGTCTTTGATAAAACCTTTGAAGTCACACAAGCATTGAACGTGCTGACTCTTTTAGTCGCTGGCATTGGTATCTTTTGTGCCATGAGTGCCATTCATCATCATCGCATTCGGCAACAAGCATTATTGGCCTGTTTAGGCGTCAGTTTACAGCAGCGATTATGGCTGCAGCTAGGCCAGTGGACATTATTTGCCATGTTGAGCATGGCCATCGTGTGGCCCTTTGGCACCCTGCTCGCCTATGTGCTAGCTAGCGTCGTGACACCCACTGCTTTTGGCTGGAGCTTTGCAACTCAGCTGTATTGGCAGCATTACCCACAACTGGCCTTGCTGGCCGCAGCATGTTTACTGTTTGCCACTTTTATTCCCACATTAAGGCTCAGGCGCGTTGCGACTGCCACACTGCTCAAAGAGGTGGATGAATGATGCGTACATTATTCGCACTGCCACTTGCCATAAGCCTTTTAGCGGCACTACTGAGCACTGGCTGCACTGAACCGAAACCGGATGAAAACACCGGCTATCAAGTGATGCTGTCGAGCAATAGTCCGCATTATTCCTATGCGGACGGCTCTGAAACGCTTCGATTTCCAGCTGATCATGGCAATCACCCAGATTATCGGTTGGAGTGGTGGTATGTCACAGGCAATCTTTCAGATGCAAAAGGAAACTGGTATGGCGTGCAATGGACTCTGTTTCGCTACGGTTTAGATGCACCTGAACATTTAGGCGACACACGCCAAATGTTGATGGCTCATGCTGCAATTAGCTGGCAAGGCGGGCATCATCCGATGCAAAAATATTCACGCGCAGGCACTGGTCAAGCCGGTATTGTAAGCCAACCTGACGCGCCGTTTTCTGCATGGATTGATCAATGGCAACTCAGCAGCCAACACCAAACATGGCTACCTTTAGTCATGCAAGCTGGCGATGAAACGGCCAGCATGAACTTAGTATTAGAGAGTGATCAACCCTTGGTTTTGCAGGGCGATAAGGGTTTCAGCGTCAAAAACGAACAAGGATCCGGATCTTACTATTACAGTCATCCTTACTTGAATGTGGCTGGCGATCTGATGATTAAAGGCGAAATCATTAAAGTAACCGGCCAAGCTTGGTTAGACCGCGAATGGTCCAGCCAGTTTTTACTTCCTCAACAAGCCGGTTGGGACTGGCTCGCATTACATTTAGACAATGGCGAGAAAGTCATGGTCTATCATTTAAGAAGCCACGAGGGAGATCATCGGCGCTTTTTATCTTGGTTCGGTAAGAACGGAGAAACGGTGTTAAAAACAGATCAATTTGAGCTTTCACAAAGCCATTATTCATCAGTACAAGGACGACAAATTCCGCAACAATGGCACGTTAAACACACCCAAACTGGACTCGATTTACACATTAAAACGCGTCAAAAAGAGCAATGGATGGATCTTGATTCAGCCTATTGGGAAGGGCCTGTTCAGTTTACCGGCAGCCATGCAGGACAAGGCTATTTGGAAATGACAGGATATGACACATCGCAATAACACTTTTCCTAAAAAAGTATATGCTGAAGCAAGCACTTACATTATGTAACTTGCCAGCAAGACGCTGGCACTGAATAATGGCCATGCACCAATACTAATAATTACAACAAATCAATCACACAAGAGCATTCAACATATGGCAACCATTAAAGATGTTGCTAAGTTAGCCGGAGTCTCTAAAGCAACAGTCTCTCGGGTAATTAACGGCAATGAGCGAGTGTCCCAAACAGCTCGCGACAAAGTACACCAAGCAATGGAAGAGATGGACTATAAGCCCAGCGCCCTTGCCCAAGCACTTGCAACCAACAAATCTCGCACCATCGGGATGGTGGTGAGTGATTTATCGGGCCCTTTCTTTGGCCCTATCATGAAAAGTGCTGAACGCGTCATTCGCGAAGCCGGTTATCAATTAGTGGTGACCAATGGACAAGGCCAAGCCGAATTAGAACGCGAAGCCATTGAATTCATGCTCAACCGCCCCGTTGACGCCATGATTTTAACGGTCTTTGGTTTCCCTGAAGAGGAAATTGTAAAACTGCACCAAGGTGGCACCCCAGTGGTATTGCTCAATCGCCATATCGAAGGCTTTGAGGACAACTGTATTTACCTTGATAACAAGCACGGTGGCTACCTCGCTACTCGCAGAATGTTAGAGCTTGGGCATCAACGAGTGGCATTTTTGGCGGGCCACTTTACCCACAACGACAGCCTTGAACGCTTAGCTGGCTATCAAAAAGCACTGGCTGAATTTGGCATTCCATTCCGCCAAGAATTGGTGTTTGACGATGACTACAACGAAGACGGTGGTCGTCGAATGTGCCAAAAGCTCATTAATCTTGAGCGCGAGTTTACCGCCATATTTTGTGGCAATGACTTAATTGCAATTGGCGCTCGAGGCGTGTTGGAAGAACGTGATCGTTTATCGCAAACTTGCATGGTAGGTTTTGACGATGTGCTGTTTGCTCGTTACCTCAACCCATCGTTGAGCAGTGTATTTTTTCCGGTGGAAGAAATGGGAGAACGCGCAGGCCACATGGCACTTGCAATGGCGCAGTCAAAGGCTTCGCAGATTGGTCACTTACTGCAACCGAAGTTAATGGAACGTGATTCACTCTTCAAATTAAAAGATTAATTGTCATCGTCACTAAACCGTAAGGTTTAGTGACTAATCTGACTGGACGACTCTCGCTGAGAGCCCTCAGCGATGTTCTCACAATGTGTCTAATGCAAAGCACATGAACCAAAGGAACACGTCCAGCAATGACATTAGCCAGCAACCTCATTTCGATTATTACCCCCGCATACCAAGCGCAAGAATTTATTGCGCGCGCAGTGTCCAGCGTTATCTCACAAACCTACACTCAGTGGGAAATGTTGATTATTAGTGATGACCTGCAAGACTACCAAGCAATTTTGGCTCAACAAGGCATTGAAGATCCTCGACTTCGTTTTTTTAGCACAGGTCAAGTTGCAGCCGGCGTGAACACCTCACGTTCCATCGCGTTGTCACAAGCAGACGGGGAGTGGATCACAACGCTCGACGCCGATGATAGCTTCATGCCCAAACGCTTGAAAAAATTGTTACCTATTGCCCAAAAATACAACATGGCAGGTGACAACGTCAGCGTGGTGAATCATTCCAATGGCGAACTCATTCGCACGTTATTCCCCGAGCAAGCAAGTCACTCATTACTATGGCTCGATGCCGAACAATATTGCCAAACCAATATCCCCATGACGTTTTTGTTCCATCGCTCTTTAGTTACACTCCCTTGGCAATCGGATGTGGAACTGGGTGAAGATACACTCTTCAATTTGCGTTTAATGCAAGAAGTTGGCGTGCTGGTACCAATTACTTCCAAATGTCTTCATCGCTACTATGTTCACAATCGCAGTCTCTGCCACAGTCCCGACTCAGCCATTCGTGCAGAACGCGGATATACTCATTCACTCAAGCGTTTGCAATCCGATGGCATGGGGTTCAATACGCCCGATTATCAGCGCATCGTATTGAAGATGTTGTCAGAAAAACAGGCCTTCAACCGCTTTTATTTACAGCAATTGGAGCAAGGGTTCAAAGGGAGCTTTCAGGAGTTCGCTTATCAACACAGTATCGAATCGATATTGCTACGCCCTGATTTGGAGCAGGCGGAAACTCAACCTCAAATGGCTAACAGTTAGAGGGCTTGAACATGTCTAAATTAAGATTTTTAGGTGTTGGTGCGGGGCAATGCCAAACTTTAGGCTGTTCATCCGCTGTATTTGAGCATGCGCACACGCGATTATTGATTGATTGCGGCCATGGCAGTCTTCAACGATATTTGGAGCGCTACACCACTCTTCCTCAATTTATTTACATTACCCATTTGCACTACGATCATATTGCCGACTTACAAGCGCTGTTTTACCAAGCAAGGTTTAATTCAGAGCCGAATAATCGTCCTCAACTATTTATTGCTGCTGCACTTGTGCCTAAACTCGTGCACATGTTCGATCAAGAGAGTGCGGCATTGGCCGAGGGAAACTGCAATATGTGGCAGTGGATACAACTCATTCCCGTCACTCAAGGGTTTTGGCTCAATCAGCATTATTTTAAAATTTATCCCACGCGTCATCATGCTCCAAACAGTTGTTTTTCATTGCACTTGCCGGGTGTATTTTTCTACAGCGCCGATACACGTCCGGTACCAGAAATCATTCATCATGCTCTTAGCGGCAGTGAAACCATTTTTCATGACTGCCGACTCTGCGCTAACCCATCCCACACTGGCTTAGACGATCTGCCACGCGAATATGTACCTGAGGCCATTGAGCGGCTTGTTCTATACCATTATTTATCAGAACAAGAAGGCCGTGATATGCAAGCCAAGGGCTACCAAATCGCAACCCCAAATCAATTATTTGACTTATCGCCTCTGGCCATTGCAAGTACTCAGACAGTGACACCAATCAATAAAATTACATTGTAAAAACAGCTCATTAAATTATGCTGACATACAGTCATGTATTTAAAAGTTGATCAACATCCGATGCCCCATTCCCTTATCAAAGTAGCCGTTACGGCCATCAGCATACTGTTAACCGCGTGCAGCCAAATTGGCGCCAACCGTCTCGAAAGCGACAATGTAAGCTACATTGGCGCATTGTCCGATGCCCAAAAAAAGCAAATGCTGGCGAATATTATTCGAATCCGATATTTGGACATGCCGGTATTTTTAGATGTCAGCTCTGTGCTCACTCAATATAGTTTTGGCGGTTCGGCCAGTACCGGCTATTTAAGCGACAACGGCTTTACTGGAAGCTCTGTGAATGCGGGGGTCAGCGGCTCCTACTCAGAACGCCCCACCATTACTTTCTTGCCTCTGTCTGGCCATGATTTTGCCATCCGCATGATGCGCCCTATTCCGGTTGAGTTCGTGTTTGCCATTGCCCAAGGCGGCTGGCCTGTAGAGGTGTTAATGGGGGCCAGTTTACAACGCATGAACAACGTAGAAAATATGTCGTTTGGTGTGATTCCAAGTCCTGGTAGTGTTGATTTGAGCAAACAATACGATCGCGATTTGCAAGCGCATCTTAACTTTCAAAAAATGCTAAACCTGATGCTGGTGTTGAGTGATAAAGACGCGATTGAAGTTCAACGATCAGGCCCAAATGAACAGCTCTACCTTGTATTTGAGCCCAACCCAGACGACAGCATCAAGCAACAAATGAGAGATCTCAAACAGCAATTAAGTTTAGATTTAGCCACTAATAAATTTGCCATTACCGACAAAATTGCGCATCGCAGTGATAAAGAAATCACCGTCAAAACACGTGGACTACTGCCGATCATGTCAGTCATGAGCCGAGGCACCGTCATTCCAGACGCCCACCAAGACTCAGTGGTCGATACAAAAATTGATCCCAACCAACTCCCCATGACCATAAAAAGCTCAAAAGAGTATCCAGAAGACTCATTCATTGCCGTTGAATATCGAGATCATTGGTTTTACATCGAGCACGACGATATAACCTCAAAGCGGTACTTTGGCTTAATGATGTACTTGTATAACATTCAAGCCCCTGCCAAAGCGCAACAAGCACCGTTGTTGACTTTGCCCACGGGCTAATGTCATACGGCTTCAAAAATGGGATAACAAAAAAGGCTGTTTGCATCAATAAACAGCCTTTTTATTTGTCTAGATCACCACGTTAGCGCTAATAGTAATGCACATCTTTCACGCGGCGCGGCTTGTTTACCGTAATATAAAGCTGATGGACAGTTTTCATATCTAGTGTCATTTCAGTGGCATAATTGTCGCCCACTGGATAACTTCGAACAACCTGAGCCCCACGGATCACACCGTCAACTTTCGCTTTCATCGCGTCATTTCCTAACACCATGTCAGCTACGGTTGATTGGCTCGTTAAGCGCTGACCATAGACTTGTTCGGCAAGTTCTCGGTACGCTTCAAGTTTGGAGGCTTTCATCGCACGCAAAACTTTCTCGTTATGATCTTTGCCCGATTGCGCATTGACCGGCGCATAACCGACGGCACTCAACGTGGGGTAAGAATCCGGCTCAACGTACTCGTACTCAATTTCTTTGTCGTAAATTAGGCTACATCCACTCAAGGCGATTAGAGAAGCCCAAAGCATCAAGTTCACTAACTGTTTCATTGTGCATCCTCCGAGCTTTCATCAACCGACGATCGCACCAACTGGCCATGCTGCAATTTCAGTTTCTGGTGCGATGTTTTACGCGGAGGCTCCTGAGCATACGCTACGCTCGGCACGACGCCTTGCGCTGTAGCCACCACGATACGAGATTTGGCAGCAAACAACTTGGCATTGACCAGCAATCCTTCGGGCTGCTGAGAATAAGTGCCCGTTAAAATGTAATCAATTTCAAGCTTGTCTGTGAGGTCACGATAATCACGACTCAGCGCAAAATCGCCCTCGGGAGTGACTTTAATATAGCCAGGAGACTTGTATTCTATCACCCGTAAACCATTCGCTTGCAGGTGATGAACAAAACTTTCGGCCATTTGGTTACCGAGCAAATTGGTAGTTTGCAGCGTTGTTAAATCAACAAATGATGTCACCGCAATCGGAGTTTCATTGGTCACATAATGCTTGGTGATGAACAGTTGCCGCGCCATATCTTCCACAACACTCGTCATGGGTGTTGTTTGTGCAACCGCATTAAACGCAGGCTCTTTGGGCACTGGCGCCTTAGCTGCGCATCCAGCCAGAGCCGCAAACAGACAGCTAACCATAAAGATTCGAATGGTCGTCATTGTCTTGGGTTCCCCTTTTTAGTGGCAGTTATTTGCCACATGGTTCAATCTGACCAGAGGTTTGCAATAACTATGCCTGTTATAGCGCCAGAAACTCGACATAAAAAGTAGGTGTGGTTTTTGCTTACATTAAAGGCGTGTCAATTTCTGAGTAGAATTCATCATGTTTAGAGCACTCGCATCATTATTAAAGCTTTGCCTGATAGGAGTAGCCGCTGTATGCAGCTTCTCGGCTCAGGCCCAGTGGTATGAAGCCAGTGGCTCCGCGTATGTGATTGATGGCAACATAGAGCGCGCCCGTCAAGAAGCCACCGAAGACGCCATTCGCGCTGCATCCATGTTTGCAGGCGTGTCAGTCGCAAGCCTACAATCAGTCAATAACGGTGTACTCACAGAAGACAATTACTCATTTGAAAGTAACAGCGAAATTGCTCAGGTTCATATCGTGTCCGAAATTCATAGCGGTGATCAAATCACCATTCACGTTCGAGCCGATATTTTTGCAGAGCCCGTCTGTGCCAGCAGCGGCCTAAATCACACTTTGGCTATTGCTAGATTTCCAATCGCGCATCGTCAACAAGCACAGCATGGCAGTATTTTTGAACTTGGAGGGGCCACCAGTAAAGTGCTGCACGGCATGTTCCAAGAGAATAGCCAAAGCGTTCAAAGTCATTTATGGCTCGATGAAGTAGTGGCCTACCAGCCCGGCAAACTCGAACCCATGCCCGAAGTCGATGAGTTAGCACGGACGCTTGCTCGTCGCACCAACAGTCAATATGTATTAATAGGCCACGTACGTGACATTAGCGTCACGCAAGAAGAGTCGGTGAATATTACGTTTTGGACCTATAAAGCCAAACCAAGAACCCTCGCACTAGAGCTTGATTTAATTGATGGCATCAGTGGTGAGCGCGTTGAGCGGCTCCGCTACATCGATTCTGTGGAATGGGATTTTCCGCCCGAGCAAAAGGTTGATCCTTATTCAGCCGATTTCTGGACCAGTTCCTACGGTAAAGCCTGGTTACGCATGCTTCAAGACGTGCAAACAGACATTGAAAACGCATTGGCGTGCCAGCCGAGTATCGCCAACATTGTGCATCGCCAAAAACAAGGTGTGATCGTGAATATGGGCAGTCAAGACGGTATTCTACAAGGGCAAACGGCTAGTGTTAGTCGGCTCGGTACCTTTTTAGATACTTTTGGACGCGTGAAAAATACGCTACAAACATCCGACATCATCCTTCAAGTTCATGCGGTAGAAGCGCGCCAAGCCTTCTTAAAACCTAAGCGTCAATCCGATCTAGCCAATATTCAAAATAACGACGTTGTCATGTTCAAAACCACCCGTAAAAGTGACTTTGACTGATTAAGTAAGACATAAAAAAAGCGCCGACAAGGCGCTTTTTTTATGACATGACACGCAATACTTATGCACGTTTTTGCTTCGCCAAGAAATATAAAATTGCCACAATAAACAAATACGGCACGGCCAGCTCCATCGCTTCTTCAGCCATACTGGCGATTTTGTCTGTTTCTTTTGAAAGCTCAGCAATGCCCCACCCCGAAAGCTTGCGCGCTAAGCCGTCTAGCGACTTGGATACAACTAAGAACCCACCGGCAAAGCCAATACTCCACACCAGTGGCGACCACTGAAAACGAAACACTTCCGCGATAAATTTACGACCATGACGACGCACAATCGTGATGATAGCCGACAGCACCACCAATAAAATAATGGCTGCAATGACCTTACCCCACCAACTGACATCTGGGTGAGCAAAAAACTTGCTTTTCAACACGCCAAAATTGGTAAAGCGCTTGTCAAAATCTAGTTCACGCGCTGCAAAGCTCAGAAACATCACCGCAAAATACCAATATTTTGTAAGGTACTCTTTACCGCCTTTAAAAAACATGACAGCAACGGCAATCAAATAACCCAGAGCCGATAACGATTCAACCGGCCCCCCTTCTTTCATAAAAGAGTCACGTGTTTCTGGAGTCACAGAGATAGATAAAATAAAGACGAAAAGCGCCAGCACAACTAAACCAATAATGGTTAGATAGTAAGGGCGATTAAAATTATGAGTCGACATTTTTTTAACAACCGATCAGTATAAAAGACAAAGATGACAAATATATAGCGAGCAGAGCTTAGTGATTTGAGCGAGAATTGTCCACTTAGATTGCGGCATCACTGCCGCTGGAAAAACGCTCAACCACTCTCTTCAATCCAATTAAACAAGTCACAAACAGGTTTTATTAAGGAGCCTTACTCAACACCTTATCAAGATCTTCAGCGCTGTGACGCTCTTCAATTTGCTCCCATTCTTCACCCCATGAGCGATTGACAATTCGGCCTCGAATCACAGCTTCACGTTGCGCAATAGTGTTCGCCCAACGAACCAAATGGGTATAACTGGCTACATCTAAAAACTCAGCAGCATCATATAAGTTGCCCAACACCAAATTACCATACCAAGGCCAAGTGGCCATATCCGCAATACTGTATGTATCACCTGCGATATAAGCATGTTTTGCCAGTTGCTTGTCCAGCACATCCAACTGGCGTTTGGTTTCCATGCTGAAACGATTGATCGGATATTCGAGTTTTTCCGGAGCATAGGCATAAAAGTGACCAAAACCTCCACCAAGGTAGGGAGCAGAGCCTTGTAGCCAAAATAACCACGTCATCACCTCAGTTCGGCTACGCACATCTGTAGGTAAGAAATGACCAAATTTATCAGCCAGATAGAGCAAAATAGAAGCCGACTCAAAGATATTGATCGGCTCATCAGCTGATCGATCAACCATGGCTGGAATTTTAGAGTTAGGGTTTACGTCAACAAAGCCAGATGAAAACTGATCGCCATCGCCAATCTTAATCATATACGCATCATACTCAGCACCCGACTCGCCCAATGCCAATAGCTCTTCGAGCATAATCGTTACTTTTTGACCATTCGGTGTGCCCATTGAGTACAACTGCAAAGGATTCTGACCCACAGGTAAAGATTGCTCATGGCGAGCTCCAGAATCTGGACGATTGATACTAGCCCATTGGCCGCCGCTTTCACTGTCCATGGTCCAAACTTGAGGCGGTATATATTCGTTAGTCATAGTCATTCCGAAATAAGGGAGTAGATGATATATGAGACATTATTATGGGTTTAAATTTCACGACTGGGGATTTTTGCATCAAATTTCAGTGAAATATTAAAAGAAACTGCCAAAGCTATGCCAGCAACGCATTTAAACAGCCCCTAGCTAAGCGCAACTCAATGTCATGATATGACTCATAGTTTCACGTGTTTCTCACTACACGCCTTTAAAGATTTGAGATACAATCGCCACCTATCGAAAGTCCCCATAGTTCAACTGGATAGAACAGTTGCCTCCTAAGCGATCGATCCAGGTTCGAGTCCTGGTGGGGACGCCAAGCAAGTATTCAAGAAATAAAAAAGGTCAGAGCCCTTTTAAATAAAAGTTGAGCTCCACCGTCACCGTGCAGCTAAGACTATTCATTCTGCAACGTGATTGTTGAAGGTTTTTGTTCAAACGCCGTTACCAAGTGTACTGCTCTCAGTTACCACCTCGCACTAGCTTTACTTCATGCGCTGATTCTTTATCCATTAAATCAATGCGACTGTATCCTGAATCAAGATTAATCAGCCATGCTTGATTGGCATAAACCACATGGGGAGTTGATGACCAGTAATTATGAAATAATAAAAAGCCATCGTCGGGAAATATAGTTACATTAATTGCAGGCCGCCAACAGCTTAATTCTACAATAGTTTGTAGTTCTTTGATGTTAGGTAAGCGCCAATCTGTATAAGCTCCTAAAGTATGATCCATTCCACTTCTTGTCGCTTGACGCCAGTTTTTAGTGCTGGCAGTTCCAGAGCAGATCTGTAGGCCATTATCCCAGGCTTGGCCTAAAGCACAGCGATCCCACATCAAACCTGTTTGTAAGTCTGTAACGGTTCCTTCCGTGACTATTTGAAAACGGTCATTTGGAGTTGTTTCCTTTGCATTTGGGTTACAAGTCGCAGCTTGTAATATAGGTATGTATAGGTAAACGATAGCCAGAACTATAATAGGTTTCATGTTGATCATAGGCTCCTCATTCGTCATTAGGGAAAATCTGCTACGAGTCGAATCGGGTAAGCCGATGCCTTAAAATCTACAGGCCCGAGTGTATTGGACAGATCAAATGTCAACGTCCATGCCCAATCATTGTGGAAGCTCGCGGGTGTAGCAGTCCAATGCCAAGTGCCTTGTGTATTTGGAAAGTAATTAACGTCTATTGCAGGGTTTGATTGGCTAAGATCTTGAATGCCCAATAATTCGATGTATGCTGGCATTCGCCATGTTGTGAGTCCACACAGTTGTTCGGCGTTGATTGCTGCCTGGTACTCTTGCGTATTGCAATGAGTTAGATCTGCGCAGACGCCTCCAGTTTCAGAACCTACACCGCCACCATTGGTATCTGCATCAGTGTTATACCAAGTATATGAGTGAGTACTATCTTGAAGGCCTCCATCATTGGTTTTCACCTCCCACACTAGCTGAGTAACTGCATCATAAACACAGTCCCAAGATGTAGCGTTGGCATCCAAAGGCGAGCCGTTGGCATCTAATTTAACAAAGCTAAAACCGCGAGCTCCGTCAGTCGAGTCTGAAAAATTAATATCTCGCCCAAAGTGACCATCTTGATCTTCTGGTATTGGATCACTTTCTACATCGGTACTGTCAGCACAATCAAGGTTATTTTGATGATTACCTGAACGTGCAGCGCCATAGGCATAATCACCGCATAAAGCAAAGCCCGTATCGTTCATTGGAGCAAACGCAGAATCATCGGGAGATAAGATGAAATTGACGCTTGCACTGTCAGATTTTCCGCCCTCATCAGTCACAGAAACTTGGAATTGCACTGCAATCGATGTAGTCACTGTAGGCGCAATAAAGCTAGGCTGAGCCGAGCTGTCATCTGTTAATGTAATCGCTGTACCTGTGCTATCTGTTTGAACCCAATCAAAACTGAGACTGATAGATTCGTCATCTATCGATTCGGTTGCATCAAGCTGGGCACTACGACCACTTTTTACTTGCAGTGGCGCTTTTGCGCTAGCAATTGGGGCATTGTTATTGACGATTGTTACGGTAATTTGTGCTTGAGCTGTTCCGCCTTCATTATCAGTCACATCAACAGTAAAAACTATATCCTCGGGTGAAGTCACGTCTGGCGCTGTGAAACTGGCTGAGGCTGTCGTTGCGCCGCTCAGCAACACGGTTGTGCCCGCCGTTTGCGTCCATTGATAAGCTGCAATACTGCCATCGTCATCCGAGGCACTGGCATTTAACGTCACCGATGTTGCTTCATCCACGGTTTGATGGTTGCCCGCAGACACGGTGGGCAACGCATTCACCGGCTCAACAAGCACCGAGACGGGCGCACTCGTCGTGGCATTCTCATTGTCAGTCACCGTCACCTCAAAGCGAAGCGTTTCGGCGCTGGTCAAAGTCGGCGCTGTGAAACTGGCTGAGGCTGTCGTTGCGCCGCTCAGCAACACGGTTGTGCCCGCCGTTTGCGTCCATTGATAAGCTGCAATACTGCCATCATCATCCGAGGCACTGGCATTTAACGTCACCGATGTTGCTTCATCCACGGTTTGATGGTTGCCCGCAGACACGGTGGGCAACGCGTTCACCGGCTCAACAAGCACCGAGACGGGCGCACTCGTCGTGGCATTCTCATTGTCAGTCACCATCACCTCAAAGCGAAGCGTTTCGGCGCTGGTCAAAGTCGGCGCTGTGAAACTGGCTGAGGCTGTCGTTGCGCCGCTCAGCAACACGGTTGTGCCCGCCGTTTGCGTCCATTGATAAGCTGCAATACTGCCATCGTCATCCGAGGCACTGGCATTTAACGTCACCGATGTTGCTTCATCCACGGTTTGATGGTTGCCCGCAGACACGGTGGGAGAAACGTTAGGAGGCTTGATAGCGATGGGCAATACTGTGAGAGAAATATTTGCATTGGCCGTTAGACCTACATCATCTTCAACTTGAACCTCAAAGAAGAGTCTTTCTTCCTGTATAAGCTCAGGCGAAATAAAGGTTAATTCATCATTTTGGGTGATGTCAAAAGATACAACTGGCCCCTGGGTTTGCTGCCATGATAAGCGCAAGTCTGACTGCTCAGGATCCAGAGCTAATGCGGTCAAAACAACCGTGCTACCTGCCTCAGCTTGTTTAGGCCCAGATAAGCTAACACTCGGACTTTGGTTTGAATTCTGAAACCAACTAGAAATGTTGTTTTGAGATGAATGATTATTGGGCTGCTCAACATATGTCAGAACTTGCTCAATCCAAACATCAAGTAGACTGCCATTATCACCAAAAAAGGAACGCAATGCTGCCACATCAATATCTGGACGAACCTGAATAAATGGATCTGGCTCTAACGGGCCAAGCACTGCTTCCAAGTTTTCTCGATATTGGCTCAGCTCGGTTATGTTTAAAATACCTTTGTCATTTGCATATTGTGCAATTAGCGTTGTGACAGGGGTTAAGTTACAAGAAGAACGTTGTTCAAACCGGCAAATGGCCTTCAATTGCCCTTCAAAGTTTTGGTTGTTCAACACTCCACCATTCGCAATGACTTCTATATCTTTTTGATCATTGCGAAGTAAAACTTCAAACCTGCCAGCGTCATCAGATAGCCCTAAAGAAAATAACTCCTCATTGTTCCAATTTTTGTAGAAGAGTGATGCCGAAGCGATTGGCTCATCAATAACCCTTCCCGAAAGCACTGGAAAGCCATTGACTTGAACGTTTTGATGAATCATTGAGCCATGTGAGTCGATTGCTTCAACAACAAAATTGAAGCGTGTCTCAACATCAAGCTTTGGAATTTGAACAGTGATCGAATCAGGCGTTTTTTCTAACACCTCCAACTTTTGTGCGCCATTTTCAAGTTCCTGTCGCCAAGTTATCTCAACATGTTCGCCATCGGGATCGTAAGCTTCTGCGCTCAGAGTGAGTTGTCGGTATTCACCCGTTTCTATTTGCTGTTTGGTTGACAATACTGGTACGGAATTTTCATTAATAATAAGGACTTCGACATTCGCCTGAGTTTTTTTTCCTAGCGAGTTTCTTACCTCCACACTAAACAAAGACATTCGATCTTCAGAGACGAGTGGAGCGATTGCGACAATAGATTGTTGATTGGAATCTTGTATCGCAAACTCTGGGCCGGTTAGCTGTTCCCAGTGAAACTCGAGATAAGAACTTGAAGCGGGTTTAACTGTCAGCTCGACAGGTTGCCCCTCAACTACTTGCAAGAAAGGCTCAACAGAAATTTCTGGAGAGGAGTCAGACGGGTCACACCCGACTAAAAACAAGAGCAGGCCAAGGCCAGAATTGACTCGAAAATTGATGTAAAAGAAACTTTGATTAAGACAGCTCATTAGATCACCAACTACTACATTCGCTTTGATGTCGAAGGATTATGGCAATCCGTTTGCTTCGGTTACTTCTCAATTAAGTATGTACAACAAATGAGTTTTTGCAAATTAAGTAGCGGCCCAGCAGCTTTAATATGGCTTAGCACGGTTTTCGAGCTGAATAGACAAAACAACCCAACATATTGATATAAAAATGATTACCCTCAACTTATCTATCTCAACCCTGCGCCTACCGCGATCGTCTAATTGTGCATTACTTCAAAACAATGGATAAAGGGGGGCGACAACGCCAAGAGCAATGCTCACGCCAATTCCCGAACGCTTCACCGATGTCACGTGGCAATAGACCACATTGAGAAACGGACAGAGGATTCGTCTTTAAATCTTGCTCTGCCCTAATTTTTAATGGCCGGAGGGAAGAAATGTATCGGCTGAGATTTCGGACATGGCAGCTCCCGCGAGAAAACATTGCTTTTTCATTTTGCGAACGAAGCTATCTGCACCACAGAGGAATACGCGGTAGCCTTTGCAGTCCGGCAATAGATTTTTGCTGTACTGGTAGATGTCACCTTCGTTGAGCTGGTAACGGTCGATCTCACTAAAAGCCGAATCTGCGTGCGTTGTATTCAGCCATTCGTATGCGCCTTGTTGTACCACATAATGCACATGCAGCTGCGGGTATTGGGTGACAAGCGCTTTCAATTCATCCATTAAATACAACTGTTTGGCATCTTTCGCGCCAACGAACAAATGAATGGGCGCAAGATGCTCATGATTCATAAGAGCATCTCTAACGATGCCATAAAGCGGCGCAAGACCTGTGCCCATGCCCGCGAGCAATAGCGGCTGTTCAGGCGAGTCGGCTGTGTAAAAACAAGCTCCGATTGGCCCTTCTACAGATAACGGCACACCGATCTGCATTTCATCATAAGCCCATTGGCTAAACTTTCCGCCTTCAATTCGCTTAATGTGAAGCTCAATAAAGTCATCAATTTGAGGCGTGCTCGCCAATGAGTAGCTGCGGCTTACCGCGCCATTTTTGAACACATTAACGAATTGTCCGCTTTTATAGGGCAATTGAGCATTGAGCCGAACACGGACAACTTGCTCATTCATCTTGGATATTTCAACCACTTCCGCCACTGTTTGCGGCAGCGCCTGAGCCGCACTCTCGATGGTCATAGATTCAGATGGAATGCAGCTGCAACTCAAAAATTGATTGAGTTCTTTTTGCGCTGCATTAAGCCCAACCTGTGCGGCAGATGGAATTGAGCCTTCGCTGCACGTCATCAAACATGACTGGCAAGCTCCGGCGCGGCACCCATGTCGCACTGAATGCCCAGCATCAAGCAAGGCATCCAGTACCAATTGATTTTCCTCCAGAGGTATGGATTGACCATCAAAGGAAAGTATTTTGGCTTTGGGCGGCTTGGGTTTGCGCTTAAACAGTTTACTTATTGAGAACATCGTCTTTAACGCTTACTGCAATCGTCACCACACTATCAATATCTTCTTGGCCCACACCCAGCTCTTGCAAAGTTCCAACAAGACTTTCTGCTACTGCAGTAAAGTGTTCTTCCGTGAGATTCATGTGCTTGTGAGCTTCGCGCATGTCTTTGCCTGAATAGTTATTCGGGCCACCAAAAGCCATGGTTAAAAATGCTTTTTGTTTCACGTGCTGTGCTTGCATGTCAATCGTATCGAAGAAGTGACTAATGCGGTCATCGGCTAACACTTTGCGATAGAAAATATCAACAGCAGCGTCAATCGCAGCAGCGCCACCAAGCTTATCGAATACGGTCATCGCTTTTTCTTCTACGGTGGCCGCTTGCGGTTCTTTTTTCTTAAATAATCCAAACATAACTTGCTCCTAATGAATTCTATTTTTACTGGACCTGCGACACCATGTATTCCACAGCCGCGGTTATTTCTTCTTTAGTGAGAGCGTCATTGCCGCCTTTCGCGGGCATCAGGCCATAGCCGTTACTGGCATGTTCAACCAATACTGGAATACCCTGCCCCAGCCGGGGCCCCCACATCTTTTTATTGCCAATAATGGGAGCGCCATTAATGCCTTGTGCATGACACACTTTGCATGTCCCTTTGACGATTAACTCGCCTTGCGACGGCTCTGGCGGCTCTTCTGAACACGCACAAAGCCACAGTGTAAATGCGCTCACAATGATCGATTTAGTCAATAGTCTAAGCTTCATAATGAACCTCAACTGACCGCTGAGCCTTGATGCTCAGCGGCTTTGTTACAGGGGGAGTGCATTCGTTACATCGGAACGCGGATCACAACACCCCCCATCACTTCACCCACTTTAAAATCGGTGCGAGGTGAGTCTTTGTGTTCGTTGTGGCAGATTGTGCATGCATCTGATACCGCAACATCGGGGTAAACAGCCGTGAAATACGTCACGTCACCGAGTTGCTCGGTACCGTAGAAGTTTTCGCCAGGATTCGCTGCAATGTACTCAAGTCCTTCTTTTTCCACTGGGCTCTTCGGTGCATTTTGACTGTTGATTGGCCAGATAGATTGTAGAGAGTAAGTGAAGTCATCTGTCATTTCAGAGACGGCTTCGGCACCAGCACGGAACATTTGTGCAGGCAATAATGCGCCATTGTCGTACTCTTTCCAGTGCTCATCAGGCTTAATAGCACCGGCACCAGCTGGACCTAAGCGCTTGATAATAAGCTTGGTGTAGTTGGTACGGTCAGCTTTCATGACTGCAAACAACGAATCGGTATAGATCTTAGGTTCGATACCTGCGGCTTTTTCTTCTCCACAGCCAACCAGCGTTGCCGCTGCAGCTGCTGCCAATGCGGATACTGCAATTACTTTTTTCATCATCTCTCTGCCCTTTGAAGTTACATTTTTTTGAGTTTTATCCATTGGAGCAACTGCTATTTTTTTTGTCGTTTCAGTGCCCAATCGATGGATTCAATGTGCCGGCCAGGCTTACCAGAAAAGTTATTTCTGATTAAATTTGGATCCGCGAGTGCATCAATGGAAAACTCCAACGAGTGACATTGCATGCACACCGGACGAATCATTTTTTCATTTGGTCTTAAGTAGTAATTTTGATTATGTTCAACATGAGTAATCACTTCGCCGCGTTGCTTTTTAGATACTCGAGGCAAGTGACATGTGGCGCACGTGACCGCCTGCTCTACTGGCAGTTCAGCCTGCGCGCTTTGAAGCCACAATTCGCCATGAGGAGACTGCTTAAATGCGGTTGAATGGTCGTCTTGGTGGCACGTTAAACAAGCATCAACCGATGCAAATTGGGTGTCATATTCATGGGGTTTATGGCAACTGTTGCAACCTTGCTCAACATGCGCATTTAGCGGATCGAAGGTTAAGTCAGATGACGATTGACTCGCCGACATTGGCGAAAGCTCTGCCGCCACTTTATTCGACAAGCGCATACCGTGCTTGCCTGAACTCCAGCCATCAAATTCTTGTTCGTGGCAAGACGCACATGATTCAATGCCAGGTTTTTCAATCCATTCAGACTCCTCATTCCCAGCATGGCAACCGGTGCAACTAATGCCCGCATTGGCGTGTGCGGTGCCTTGCCAATGTTCAACCACATCTGGGTGCTCGGCCATTTTCACCGCTTCTTGCTGAGGTTTAATCGCAACATCTCGGTTGGCTTTCAAAGAGGCATGGTTTCGTAATGCAACCTGAGGTAAATCAGTCAACCACGATTTATTGGCATTGTCGGTCAGGAAGCTTTCAAACAAGGCGCGGTTATCATGGAAGTTATGACAACCGGCACTGGCGCAGCTATCAAACGCTAAGTCTTTATGGCTTTCACGTTCATCACCCACTTCTTTATGGCAATGCCAACAATAATCATCAGGCAGTGTTACGCCCATCTCGCGTGTTTGTTCGGCTTGGTGTTCGGTGTGACAGCTGACGCAATAGCGCGCATCGATAATTTCGAGGCGATAAGCTTCACGCGGATCGATAAATTTCTTTTTCGGATGAGAGTCGTGCGCATCTTCAAGCTCTTCGGCATGGCAATTTACGCACGCATCTTGAAGTACTTCTTCACCACCAAAGGCATCGGTATGGCAACTGTCGCAAGCAAGTTCAATTTGAAAGTGACCGTGGCTTGCTTGCCCAATGAGCAAGTCAGATTTATCTTCACTCGCTAAAAGCACGTAGCCGTAATACCCGCCTATCGCAACGGTGAGCAAAATCCACAAAGGCCAAATTAATTTCTTAAACGTCATCAGAAGTAATACACCGTTAAAATATGAATGCTCAACAAAATTGGCAGAGGCCACGCCACCAGCGTATGGATCCACGACCAAAACTTACGCATTGAAATAGCTTTTGCGGGTGAAAACTTATGACTATTCGCGACCACGATTCCGGCAAGCGCTCCGCAACCTAAAACAGCGAGAAAATCCACCATTAACCAACGATTTAAATTGTCTCCAAGATGAAACCCCGTGTGCACCAACAACATGCCTGCGCACGTTGCTCCTAAGACGCCATGCAACAAACGCCAATAGCTAAACTGCCCCATTTGGGTCCACCCCATGCGCTTGCGAAGCGACATCAGTAGCCCAATGACTGACAAACCAAGCAATGTAAATCCAGTGACTTGCTTCCAAAATTTGTCGTTCCAAATGTCTTCAAACCAAGGTTGCTGCTGAACTGAATCTGAAACGGATAAGCCCGGAATGAATAGCATCAAACTGGCAAACATAACGGCCAAGACACTCATCAATGCCATGGGCAACCAGCCCTTTTCTTTTTGAGGCTCTGCATGGCTGCCTGTGAGTTGGGCTAATAAAGGTTTGCACGAACCACATACGGTGCCCGCATTGGTCGTCAGTTGAAGGCTTTCCACCGATGTTGCACCTTGCTCCACAGCCGCCACTAATTCGCCCTGACTGATATTGTTGCACTGGCATACAATTGCGCTTTGAGGCCATGCTTGAACATTATCGGTATCGCTTTCAGACCAAAGTTTGCCGCCTAAGCGGAACCACATTAATTGCATGAATGAAAACGAACGCTGCTGCTTAAATGCCTCTTGAATACGTCGAGCTTCGGGCCATTCGCCCAATCCCACAGCTCCAATTAAGCGGCCTTTGTAAATCACTAATTTGCGATAAATACCATTTGATTTATTGTGATAAGTGACAACACTCTGATAGGGCCGCGATGGCAAATCTGCGACTTCTCCCATGCTGCAAACTTGCTCGCCTACCACTTTCAATCGGCTCACTTCCAAAGAGCCTTGATAACGGGCTTGTCCGCCAGTGATCACATCAGCAGCAATTGCAGCCTGTTCAAACCCGGGGCTGACGAGACCATAGGTGAAGCCGTTATGTTCACAACACTCACCAATGGCATAGATGTCTTTGCGTGAGGTTTGCAGCTGATCGTCCACAACAATGGCGCGTGCCACTCGAATATTGGCTTGCAGCCCTAAATCAACATTGGGAGAGATTCCTGTGCACAATAAAACCGTGTCACACTCGAGAGTGTCGCCATTTCTCATGACAACACCGGTCACTCGATTGTCGCGGCCTTCAATAACACGCACGCCAGACTCGGTGACCACCTCAATGCCGAGCGCTTCGACTTTATCTCGGAGTAGTTTTGCCGATGGCTCATCGAGCTGTCGATTCATCAGACGAGAGGCTTGCTGAATAAGAGTGACTTTAGTATTGAATTTGAGCATTCCTCGGGCTGCTTCAAGCCCAAGTAAGCCACCGCCCACCACAACCACATGGCGCGCTCTTGAGATTCGTGCCGAGAGTGACTCGGTATCTTTTAAATTTCGAAAGGTGTAAACGCCCTGCTGCTTAACGCCAGGAATGTTCGGTACATGCGGCCTAGAGCCGGTTGCAATCACAAGCTGGTCGTACTCATACCCCTGACCTAAATTATCAGTGATTCGTTTTTCACTGGGCGCAACGTGGGTAATTGTGGCGGTGAGAATACGAAATTTCTTGTACGTTTCTTCATCTGGCAGAGCTGTTTGAATATCATGATATGTCGCATCGCCTGCTAAAAGAGCAGAGAGCAACACTCGGTTGTAAGGCGCGTAAGGCTCATTTCCGAATAAAGTGACCTGCGCGTTAGGTTCTCTTTTCAATAATTCATGTGCAAAACGCACACCTGCGGGGCCACTTCCAATCACCAAAACGCGTCGACTTTTAGCCGCTTCAATCGGGTCATAGATCCCAACTGAATTTGCTGAATCGTCATTGCACACGTTTGAAGGTAAAACGACCTCTGACATGAACCTACTCGCTGACTACTTGATCACAATGAGTGAGTAAATGCAGCGATTATGCCAATTCTGGTAAAAATCGCCGTAAGCAAGAAGGCATAAGGCTTACGCCCTAAATAGCAGATTCTTAGGTTGCGCCCTATAAATGCATAAAAAATACAACAATTGGGCATTTGACCTATTTTTGGGCAAAGAGATCTTTAATATTTTGTTAAATGCTTTATTAAATACCAAGTTAACACTTCTCTGTAGCGCATAAAAAAACCCCAACAAATTGGGGCTTTCAATAACGATGGATTAAATGCCTATGACTGAAGTACTAATTCGACATTCACATTGCCACGTGTTGCATTTGAATAAGGGCACACCTCGTGAGCTTTAGCAATCAGGGCTTGGGCTTCTGCGTTGTCCATTCCTGGCAGTGAAATGTTCAGCACGACATCAATCCCAAATCCAACTTTTTCAGTGAGTGCACCAATGCCCACCACACCGGTAATGTTTAACCCTGTCGGCAGTACGATATTTTCTTGGCCTGCCACAAATTGCATTGCACCAATAAAGCAAGCTGAATAACCCGCAGCAAACATTTGCTCGGGATTCGTGCCTTCTCCGCCTGCGCCACCTAGCTCTTTTGGCGTTGATAGCTTTACGTTGAGTTTATTGTCTGAAGACGTTGCCGTGCCTTCACGGCCGCCAGTTGCAGTAGCCTGACCTGTGTAAATGATTTCCATACTTAATTTCCTTTTGGGTTAAACGTCTCAAGATAAACGTCACTCGTGACAAGAGCGAAAAACAATATCGCACCGCTGGTCATTGCACAAACCCTAATCACTGCACTCTCCCTAAGCCTAAAGGAGGTACCTGAGTGTCTCGAATGTCGATTTGGGTCATCGTCACGTACGAAAAATAGGAATGATTTTGATTTCAACTTCGCTATAATCGTCGGCCAATTTTTGCTCCGGATTTACGATTCGGGCGGCAACAAGAGTAGTCAATATGTCTAAGATAGTCGTATGCGCCATGTATAAATTTGTGCGCTTGGAAAATTTCGAAGAGTTACGTCAGCCATTGCAGCAGGTGATGGAAGACAATGGTGTTCGCGGTACTTTGTTAATTGCACTGGAAGGGGTCAATGGCACTGTAGCTGGCACGCGAGAAGGCATTGATGCCCTACTCGCTTGGTTTGAGCTCGATGGCCGACTTGCCGGGATTTCTTTCAAAGAAAGCTTTGATGATGAAATGCCATTCTATCGCACCAAAGTGAAGCTCAAAAAAGAGATTGTCACCATGGGTGTGGAAGGCATTGACCCCCGCAAAGTTGTGGGCACCTACGTCAAACCCAAAGACTGGAATGAATTGATTTCAGATCCCGATGTGGTTGTGGTTGATACGCGTAATGATTACGAAGTTCAAATTGGCACTTTTGAGGGAGCCATCAACCCAAATACGGAAACGTTCCGAGAATTCCCAAAATACGTTGCCGATAACCTCGATCCTAAAAAGCACAAAAAAGTCGCTATGTTCTGTACTGGCGGCATCCGCTGCGAAAAATCAACAGCCTATATGAAAGAGCAAGGCTTTGATGAGGTGTATCACCTCGAAGGCGGTATTTTAAAGTATTTAGAAGAAGTGCCAGAAGAACACACCAAGTGGCAGGGTGAATGCTTTGTGTTTGATAATCGCGTTGCTGTTGATCATCAATTAAAGAAAGGAAACTACGACCAATGCCACGCCTGTCGTTTGCCGATTACCGAGCAAGAAAAACTTTCTGAAAAATATATTAAAGGCGTATCGTGCCCTCATTGCTACGACAAGATGAGCGATGAACAGCGTAGCCGTTTCTTGGAACGAGAGCGTCAAGTTCAACTCGCTAAACAGCGCGGTGAAGACCATATCGGCAAAGATGCAACCGAACTTTTGAAGCAGAAGCAAACTGAGAAAAAACAACGCAAAGAGGCCGCCCGTCAAGCTTCTCTCAGACAAAACAAATCGAAGTCTTAAAGCCTATTCACACAAAAAAGGCAATGCTGCATGCATTGCCTTTTCATCTAAATGATTCAAAGCTATCGAGCGCTTAATGCCTCTCCCAAAAATTCAATCCCTTCCCAACCTTGAGCGATAAAATTCCGAATGTTTTGATGATCTGTACCGTCAGGTGTATCGCGGACCGATCGGTAATGTTCGCCAAACAGTGCCAGCGTTTGATCCGCAGTCAGTTGAAACATCTCAGCAAATGCAAATAGCTTGCATGAACCGGAGTTTTCACCCGCTTTGTTATCGGCATTACCATTTTTGAACGCTGTTGGCGTAAACGTATAGTTGCCGTCAATCACAGCCAAGGTCGTGGCAAAATCAATGGAATCTGGAGACTCAGATGTAGAGTGAATAAGAGCATCGATTGAAATCATAGTATTCCCCTAAAGAACGACGTTAGATAATGCCGCTTAACACAGCAAAGTCAAAACTCTTTAATCACGAGTGTTAACTCGATCTTGATCCGTTTATTGATTGATATTGGACAGTTAATAGCATGTAAAAAAAGCGTTGATTACAAGCAATGAGGGGATGAAAAAGTGTTGGTGTAGGAACAACAAATTTTTTGTAATCAACGCACCACTGTTTGGTGTGAGTCAAACTGCCAAAAATGTCGAAGGACGCTGCTCATTGGTACAGCGCCTTCTGAAGAACCATTCCCGATCATCTCAATCGTTCTAGCTCTTAAGACGAATACTAACCGAGAGTTGGCGATATAAAACTGAATTTACCTAGATTTACGTTTGTGTATAAACAGCTACAACTAACCTTGCATATGCTCACAAATTTAACGTAATCGATCACACAACCTGTCAATTAAGGCAGAACCATACTGGGCTCTTTTCTTGGAATTCCTTCCCAAATTCGCTCATGAATCACATATGCCACAGTGTTGACCGCAGGCTCGACCAAAGCGATGAGACCACCAATTAATAGACTCCCAGTGAGTAACCAAGCAATGGTAAATGCGACACTGAAGTGAGTGATCGCAAAAGTTAGGGTTTTAATGCCAGTTCTCATATTATGTCTCCTTAAAGACTCTTAACTCACGACTTAATGATAACAATTCTCATTATCATGTAAAGTATTTTTATTAAGAAACTTATAAAAAGTAAACTGACGCTTCGATCACCTAACCGACAAAGCCCACCGGAACGTGCATTAAGGGCTAAACCACTTGCTTAGTAGGCGCTAAAACAATTTCACGTAGACACACATGCTGCGGCTGCTGATACACAAACAACATCGTGTTAGCAATGTCTTCGGGTACCAGTATGCCACCGATTTCTTGGGCCCAATTGTCTTGGCCGTCGGCAAATTCACGCTTTTCAGTTAATGACAGCAAGTTGGTCTCAATCGCGCCCGGCGCAATCGTTGTCACACGCACGTTGCTCAATGCTAATTCCTGCCGAAGCCCTTCACTAATGCCATGCACTGCATGCTTAGTACCGCAGTAAACGGTTTGGTTTTCAATTAATTTGATGCCACCTAAAGAGCCCATATTTATAATGGTGCCCTTGCCTTTTTCCTTCATTTTAGTCACGACCGACGCAACACCGTTCATCAAGCCAAGAACATTTACGTTGAACATTCGTTGCCATTGAATTGCATCTTGCTCGTCGACCTTATCCATATACATAATGCCTGCGTTGTTAATTAAGCAATCAACTGTACCAAACTGTGCTTCAGCATCATCAACAGCTTGTTTGAATGCAGCTAGATCAGTGATATCCAAAGCGCGACACATGGCATTCGGCAAATCCAATTCGCTTACCACGTCAATGTTTAAGTCCACCAGCAATAGCGAGTATCCTTGCGCTGAAAAGGTTCGAGTCACTTGCAAACCAACACCCGAATTTGCTCCGGTGATGACTACTAGTGGCTTATCATGTGAAGCCATGAGAGTTTCCTTAAGCCCTAGCTAACAAACGGGGCATGCTAAATTACTTCGACAAAATTAAACTGTTACCGATAACAATACCATGAAACAAAACAAACAGAAGAAGCAAGTGAAGAAAATTTGGAATGGGCTAAATCATACTTCATGGTTTTAGTGTGAAAGCTGTGAGGCAAGATACAAAGAGGATAATAGAGAGAACGAAGTCAAAGCCCCTAGGTTTTAATTAGAGGCTAAGTGCTAGTGGGAACAAGACTCGCGAGAGCTCATGCAGCTTTGCGGTTAAAGCGACGCCGTAATTTGTTTTGCAGCTCTGTGTACGTGCCCAAGCTCATGTTCTTTTCACGCTCGCTCACTGAACGCTTCATGTCGTATTGAAAGTTGTGTTTGATGCGAGGTACTTTAGGCGGTTCGAGAAAAACTTTAATTTGAGTTTTAAGCCATTGAGATATCTTTTTCAACATGATGAATACCCTCTTACAACATTGGTTAATGTGCTCTAAAAAGCGCGTTTTGGCTGTCTCTTAAGACGGTATTAGTTTACCTAAATTTAACTGAACCAGAGCTGAACGAGAATGGGTAAGAATCACTTTTCGAGCCGAAAAATAGAACCAACAAGGTCATGATTTTATTTGTAAAAATAACATCACACGAAAACGCGAATAGACATGCACTTTCAGCGCATAAATGTTGCCTTTATGTGCTCCCCTTCATGCAAAGAGTCAGGGGCAACAGACTGATTTAGAGCGCTATTAATGCCACCCAAATTCCCCCTGATTGAATACATAGTTTAACAACTGCATGATTAGGCATTCATGTCTATCAATACGCCCACAAAGCTCGCTCAATGAGCTTTGAGCATCATCAACATTCAGGCACAAAAAAGCCGCCCTAAAGGCGGCTTTTTAAAATTTTGGTAAGCTTATGCTTTGCGACGGCGCGCCATAGCAGCACAACCCAACAAGCCTAAACCGAACAATGCAACTGCGGCAGGTTCAGGAATAGTCGCTCCGTGGAAGTCACCTGAACCCGTTGCAATCAAGTTGCCTTGGCTGTCATACAAAGGTGAACCGAATGAGCCGTTGAATGCAATGTCAGATCCGTCAATGCCTACGTTAGTATCAAAGTTATCTGCTGCAATACCGCCAACTACGTCCAAGTATCCCGTGCCTGTTAAGCTGGTGATGCTGCCACTGAAACCATTGACGTTACCAATAAATGAGTAGTCACCAAAACCTTGGTCTACGTCATGACCTTCAAGCGCTAACCATAAGTCCTTATCAGTAGAACCGGCTTGTTGAACATAAATATCAATTGTTCCGCCAGTGTAGATGTATGTATCAGAGAAGATGCCATCAATTGGTGGAGCTGCAAGGGTGTATCCGCCCATGACAAACGTCAGTTCACAGCTAGCACAGGTAAATGGCCCAGTAGCCGTGTTCAAAGAACCCGTTACAGTAAATTCGCCTGTTACAGGGTTCAATTTTTGTTCAATGGCACCTGTCACGGTAGTGAAAGGACCCGGCGTGTATTCAACACCACCAATCATGTCTGCTTGCGCGGTCAAACTTGTTGCGACCAAAGCCAAAGCTGCTATGCATTTCTTAAACATCTAACTATTACTCCATGGCTCGTTTGATGAACCAAATATATGTTAACTACTAAGTCGGTGATTTCCGTTTAATTTTTACAACAACGGATTCGTCTGACCCAGCTAATGCAAACCACAGGCCAAAAACCCTAATCGCTTGATTATAAACAATAAAATAAAAATCAGAGCCTGCATTTAGAATTTTAGAAGCTGAAAACTCAAAAGCTGTAAAATATAGCCACAATGAACTGTTCGCAAATTAATCACCTAGAGTATTTGCTCACACTCTAAGACGACTGTTTAGTTAACCTTAAGAATTGAATAAATCGCCACACCTCCTATGAATACTAGCTTTGCAGAGAAGTTTATTTTTTTACACTGTATAAACTGATTCATTACCAACCACTGTAAAGAATAATGACATGCCATTTTTTTGACATGTGTCAAACTTTACTACCGGTCATGATGAGTCCAATTGCTGGCTCATTTTTACAGGCAGCTCCGAGTGAAAATGAAACTTCATTTGACCTTCAAGCCTTCTATAGCGACACTCTCGTAACACGTTGTTTACTCTTACAACATAACTTCATCGAGACTCATTCATAGTGAATGCCTAAACCGAGAGCTAACGAGTAATGAATAACTTTTCAACGACCCTCATTGCATGCAGTCTGACCCTATTCTTAGGCGCTTGTAGCGCAACAGCCCCTGCATCATTAGATGCATCTCCGCAGGGACAACTCGCAAATCAATGGTTCGCCGATGGCGAAGCTTCCATTGCACTAGGCACGCAAAAAACCATCAACAACAAAAAGGGAGCCGCTAAAAACGTCATTCTCTTTGTTGGTGACGGCATGGGCATTTCAACCATTACTGCAGCGCGAATTTTAGCCGGCCAACAACAAGGTCAAACCGGTGAAGAGTATCAATTAAGTTTTGAGCAACTGCCGTTTTCAGGTTTGGTGAAAACCTACAACACCAACCAACAAACCCCAGATTCAGCGGGCACCATGACGGCCATGATGTCGGGTGTTAAAACCAAAGCTGGATTCATCGGCGTGAGCCAAGCTTCGCGCAGAGCCGACTGCCAAGACTACCTCAACAATGGCGAAGCACTCTTCAGCGCGTTAGAGCTAGCCGAGCTAGCTGGAAAATCAACGGGGATTGTAAGCACTGCAAGACTCACTCATGCAACGCCTGCAGCAACATACGCAAAGTCTGTAGAGCGCGACTGGGAAAGCGATGGAGATTTGAAGAACGGCGAAGCACAGCTTGGTTGTAAAGATATTGCCAGCCAGCTCATTGATTTTAAACCCAACTTAGAACAACGCATTAACGACGGCAACCCCCTTCCTATCGTTTCAGGTATTGATGTGGCCTTTGGTGGAGGACGCCGAGCATTTTTTGGTGACGACCCAGCGTCGATAGCCGGTTTTTCTGAAAAAGCGGGTGAAGGTCGCCGGAAAGACGGCCGTAACTTAATTGAAGAATGGCAACAACAAGGCGGCCAATACGTGATGGATCAAGCCGGTTTCGATGCCCTCTCAATCAACAACGATGCGCCTGTCTTAGGCTTATTTAATGCATCGCATATGCGTTATTCAGCCAATCGACTTGAAGACAAGTCAGGCGAGCCCACGTTAACTGAAATGACCGACACTGCGATTGATTTATTACAACGCAATAATGAGGGGTTTTTCCTCATGGTTGAGGCCGGGCGGATTGACCACGGGCATCACGCAGGCAACGCCTACAATGCCCTGACCGATGCCGTTGAACTATCATCTGCGGTTCAAAAAGCGCTGGAAAAAACCAACCCCGAAGAAACCTTAATTATTGTCACCGCTGACCACAGTCATGTATTTACTATGGCGGGCTATCCCACTCGCGGTAACCCAATTCTTGGAAAAGTAGTCGGTAACGACGATCACGGAGAACCTAAGTCAGAGCCCACGAAGGCCGATGATGGAATGCCCTACACCACGCTTGGTTATGCAACAGGCCGTGGGCATGCGTCGCTGGAAAATAACACCAACGCCGATGTGCGCTATGGCAAGCCCATCGATGCCGGACGCCATGACATTTCAGACATCGACACCACACACAGTGGCTACCACCAAGAAGCGCTGGTTCCACTTGGCTCAGAAACCCACGGCGGCGAAGATGTGGCTGTATACGCTTCTGGCCCTGGATCGCACCTTGTGAGCGGAACAATTGAACAAAATGTGATCTTTCACGTTATGAACCACGCTGCTGACCTTACCGGAAAAGCATCGAAAAACATTCAATAATCCAATGACAGCAGGCGCTCAATCATTCAGTTGAGCGCCTCATCACATACACCAACAAAACTCCGCTCACTATCTCCTAAATACTTCTTTCCAAACTTCATTTTAGCCATTCGAAAACTAAACCACTCCTTCAACCTGTCATCTTTAAGTCAAAAAACTGAAATCTAAATGTTTATAAAATGTAACAAGAAGTGTTTACAAAGTAGGCCTCATATTAAGAATTAATGATCTTCAAGGGACTTACAGATGACTTTCCAAAAGAATGCGTTGGCTATGACTATCGCAATGTCGCTCACTATCGGCCTCACCGCTTGTAACAGCGATAATGACAACGATAGTTCAAATGCAGAAGCACAAAACTTCAATCGCATTGCAACCTTTCCTGTCTGCCTTCAACTCGACGACAACTGTCATGTTGATGACGAAACTGCGGCAGAAATCGTTGCAGCAAGCGTCGACGGCAATACGCTCATTTATTCAAATAGCCCGAACGAATCATTAGGTTTTGTCGACATTTCTGATCCTTCATCACCAATGCCGATCGCCGAATTAGCGCTCGGTGGTGAGCCAACATCTGTTACTGTTCTCAACGACTACGCTCTTGTAGCCATCAACACTTCTGAAGACTATGTTAACGTCAGCGGTGCATTAATTGTGGTTGATATTGCCACTCGTAGCGAAGTGGCCCGCATGGACCTAGGCGGCCAGCCTGACTCAATTGCAGCAAGCCCAAGCGGTGATTATGTTGCGGTTGTGATTGAAAACGAACGTGACGAAGATTTTGAACCTACCGACGGCGCACCTGTTCAATTGCCAGCAGGCGGGTTCATTATCATTGATACAGCATTGTCAGACCCAGCAGACTGGACTCGTCGCAATGTTGATATGACAGGCCTAGCCACTTTATTCCCTTCTGATCCAGAGCCTGAATATGTCGACATCAATGACGACGATATGGCCGTGATCACTTTGCAAGAAAACAATCATATTGTGGTGGTAGATTTAGCTTCTGGCGAAGTGATGAACCACTTCTCTGCCGGCACAGTAGACCTTGTGAACATCGATACTGAAGAAGAAGATGCAGCACTGATTTCTCTGACATCTTCAGCGTCTGATGTGCCACGTGAGCCCGACGGCGTCACTTGGATTTCTAATGACCATTTTGTCACAGCCGATGAAGGCGATTTATATGGCGGTAGCCGTGGCTTCACCATCTTCGATAAAGATGGCACGGTTGTGTACTCTTCAGGGAACACGCTCGATCACTTAGCGGTTAAGCTCGGCCATTACCCCGATGCGCGTTCAGGCAATAAAGGGAACGAACCTGAGAATGCTGAATATGCCATGTTCGGTGATGACGAGTATTTGTTTGTAAACTCTGAGCGCTCAAGCTTGATTTTCGTGTACGACGTTGAAAACCCTGAAATGCCAGAGCTCAAGCAAATTTTGCCGACAGCGGCAGGCCCAGAGGGCGTTTTGGCCATTCCTTCACGTGATCTTTTGATTGCAGCAAGTGAAGTAGACGAGCGCGGTGATAAATTACGTTCTGCTTTGAATATTTATCAACTCAGCGAACAAGCCGCGTCATACCCTACTCTTCAGTCTGCTGATGTAGACGGTTTGCCCATCGCATGGAGTGCATTGTCTGGACTTGCGGCACACCCAACTGATGCCAACATTCTCTACACAGTGAATGACAGCTACTATCAGCAAAACCGCATTTTCACTATTGATGTGTCGCAAACACCGGCAACAATTACCGCATCAATGAAAATTACCGATAGCGACAACGTCCTAGCCAGCATCGCGGCCACTGCCGTTGATGCCGCTTTGGATGACGATGACGCTGCACGCATTGAAACATTCGATTCAGCAGATTTAGCAGCACTCATCAATTCAGACAAAACCATTAACATTGACCCTGAAGGCATCGCAGTTGCCTCTGATGGCGGTTTCTGGGTTGCGTCTGAAGGTGCAGGCACAATCGGTGATGAAGATCGCCCATTGAACAGCTTAAACTTCATCTTCAAAGTAAGCCCAACCGGAGCAATCCAAGACGTCGTGACATTAGGTGCAGAGCTTAACGCGATGCAGGTTCGATTTGGACTCGAAGGCATTACCGAGCACAACGGCAAATTGTACGCCGCTGTTCAACGCGCTTGGGGCGACAACGATCACCCTGTTATTTTCATTTATGACATCGAAAGCAAAGAGTCGAGCCACGTATTCTATCCACTGGATGATGCGGAATCTCAAAATGGCGGCTGGGTTGGACTGAGCGACATCACAGCGATGGGCGACGATCAATTCTTGGTATTGGAACGTGACAACCAAGGCGGTCCAGACGCTGCTATCAAGCGTATTTACTCCATTGACCTAAGTGATGTAGAAGCGGGTGACACCATTAACAAAACACTTGAAGTTGATTTAATGGACACGCTTGCTGCGACAGGTGCAATGACCTTTGAGAAAATTGAAGGTTTGGCTGTGACCGCAAGCGGCGAGATGTATATCTTGAATGACAACGATGGCGTGAAAGATAACAGTGGTGAGACTCAGTTGTTGAAAGTGAGCACTGCAAACTAAGCCACTTTTACAGTGCGCCTCTGAGCGCACTGTTACTCTTTTAAAAACGCTGCTCAATAGCAGCGTTTTTTATTCTCAACGACTTACCACACAATCAACCGGCGGTTGATCAAAATGAGTAATAACCGCAGCATCACCCTTGCCTCTGAAGTCTATGTTTTGTCCCGTGTAATGCATTCCACTGGCCACCGGTTGTGAGTAAAGCCACAACTCCATATCATCTTGACTCAGAACCAACGACGCAGGTTCAGTGCCATAAAAAGCCACATTGACCATCTGTTGTTGCTCGCCACAACGATACCTAACCTCTTGAAGAGGCGAGATAAGCTGATATTGAAGCTGCAACTCAGTCATACGAAGCGCATACTGCTGTGCAATGCATTCATTCATAGACTCTGATTTCCAACAATCATTTCGGCCTTTAATAAAACCGCGCTGCATCGCCTTTAAATGTGCTTCATCGGTGGTTTTATCGACCGCTTGTTGATACACCAGCGCCAATTGCTGGTCTAGTTCAGATAAGGTCTCGCTCGCACAAATGGCATGTTCAACCTGTCCTTGTGCCTGCTCACAATCAAACGCAGGTTGCGCTATTGCCCATGTTGAAACACTCAAAGCGAGGAGTGGTAACTTTGTTCTAAAATTTTGCATAAGTATTTACAGCTTTCGTTCGTACGATTTGCAAGTCATTTGAATCAAGAATAGCATTCAAATTTACTCACACGCCATGCGCTAATTCAAAAGGAAGGTGAAATGAAATACGGCTTGATTGCTGCTGGAATGATATGGCTTAGTGGCTGCGTTACACATCATGAAACGCATACCTTGCTGACCACAGAGAGTTCATCTGAATTGTCTTTAACCACAGGGACTTCTGCCTACTTTGAAACATTGCTAGAAACAGGCAAACAAGCACTGCTTCAAGGCGACTTTGCAATGGCCGAGCGTTCGCTGTCTCAAGCAGACGCGATGAAATTACATGAACAACCCAATTATCAAGCCAAGCCTGCCCTTGCTGAAGCCCTGTGCCAACAAGGCAAGTTCAACAAGGGTCTGAGCGTATTAGCTGAATTTGATTGCATGGCTAAAGTTGAATTGGGCCATTTGCAATGCCCTATTGAGATCCCACAATCGCTTACTCCTTGCCTCAGCTTGGCATGCTTTGGAGCGGGCTCGTCACTCTCGCCAGAAGGAACTCGAGCCCTGCAAACGATGGTCAACGACATACCTCGAATAAAAGCGCTGTGCCAGCCCTAATACTTGTTCGAGCAGGAGCCGCCAACGGCTCCATATTCAAGCACACGTGCTCAATCCTTAGGGCTCTAGATAACGAATTTCAACTCGACGGTTTGCACTTTGTCCCACGCGTGAATCATTCGCAGCCACCGGTTGCTCCATGCCATAACCTTTAGCAACAACAAGACTCGCACTTACGCCTCTTGAAATTAAATACGCTCGAACCGCGTCTGCACGACGCTGCGACAAGCTCATATTGAACTCCGGTGTTCCTGTATTCGATGTATGTCCAGCCACTTCTACGCTTCGCTGTTCTTGCAATAGTTTGCTGGCCATCGCATCGAGAATGACCGAAGACTCCAGTGTAAGTTGGTCCGAACCGTCGGCAAAGTTAACGCCCGGCAACGCGGTGATATGGCTGTAGCTATCTTTGACCGCTTGCGACAGTGCAAGGCAGTGTTCGTCATATTCTTGGCGATACTGAACTGCAGCATGAGCGGCCTTCATGCCGTGTTCGTATTCCCCAAACGACACATCGGATGGTTTTTTCGCAAGCACGGCTTTGGCCTTGCGCAAATTTTGTTCAACGCCATCTAAAAGCTCAATGCAACGGCCTTCGCTGCCCATTTCCGCTTTCGTGACCAAGGCCTCCATTTCTGTTAAATCGGCCTTAAAAGCACACCCTGAGATCGCAAAAATTACCAAAGGTACTAATCCAAGTTTCTCGTTCATTCGTTCGTGTCCTATGATTGCTGTTGAACTCATTTCAAGGATAGACACACGTTGACTGTTTTGTATTCTAAATGTTGCTTTGTCGCCGCACATATCGCGTCGTTCTCCGCCAAAACAATGATCCCATCAGCAGTTCATCACAACGTCACTTTAGTGTCATCTCGCTGTCACACGCCCTCTTCATAGTGTCGCCGTCGATTAAGGAAGTTGTTGTTCTATGAAAATTGTAATCTCTGTAGCAGACTTGCCATTCATTCGTTTTATTAAGCGAAATCAACTATTTACCGCTTGCTTGCGCCGCATCACTGAGCATCCAGATTTGGCCCGTCTCGAACACGGCGGCATGGCTGAATTAAAAGTTGAATGCGATGTGAGTGAAACTGAGTATCAACGTGTCTCTGCCATGACCGAATGGTGGGAAAAAGCTGAATACCAAGGTATTTCAACTCGATTACTCAATCGAATGTTTGCTTTGCGCACGCCTACTCCAGCGGTGTAAATATCACTTAGGCTCACGTCGGTGGGCCTTTCATATGTGCTTATTTCGTAGGCTATCCACCGCCTTTTCACAAAAGTATTTGACCTACCCCCTACCCAAGGGTCTACCATAGACGGGTACGACTGAGTCAGACCATGCTTTGCCCAAGCATGATGTAGAACGGTCTAAATTCAACTTAAAAGATGAACCTACAATTCATATGTCACTGGTCCGGTTACAAAAATACAGAATAAGCACAGCCGTGTTGCTGCTGGTGTGGTTTGTATTTTGTATCAGTGTACTTTGTTCCAACATTATTCCGTCATCCCATAGCTCTCGCATGAATCATGCAGAGCCGACGAGTGAAGTCACCTCCCACCAGCACCATCATGCGGAGCACTCAGACCATCAGTCCCAAGCGCAAAGTGATGACGCAACCAAACAACACGCATGTTGTGGCCCTAATGATAGCGGCCATGACATGTCAAAAATACTCAGCAGCCAATTTCAACTTGCAAGCCTATTCGCAGCATTAGCATTCAGCGCCATCATGATGGTATTGCCAGTCATTAAGCGTCTATTCTGCGCCATGTGGTTTTACTGCGATACCGAGCCGCCAAAATCGGGTTACCCGCCGCTGTTTATGACAACACAGCGCCTACTTCATTAATCACCCCATCCAATAAAGGCTGCATGTTGCAACATGCCGGTCACGCACCACTATCGATTGCTCGTTGAGCACAGAGCACGTTTTCATCGTATTTAGTGAATATTATTATATTGGATTTTTATCATGACACGAACAGCATTGGTCATTGTTTCAATTACCATTGGCGCAGCTATTGGGGCTAGCGGCTTTGCCCTCTTCAATGCATCGCCCCTCTATTCAGGAACGGCCGCCTCCTCAGAGCCCGCTATCCAAACTCCTTTGTACTGGGTCGCCCCAATGGATCCAGCCTATCGCCGAGATGAACCCGGAAAGTCCCCCATGGGGATGGATCTCATCCCCGTTTATGAAGACGCATCGAGCACAGACGACAGCCCTGGCACTATTACCGTGTCTCCAGAAGTCATCAACAACATGGGAGTTAGAACAGCGCAAGTCGCCTTTAAGTCACTTAAGACCCAAATTGATACCGTGGGCTATGTAGGGTTCAATGAAGACGCATTGGTGCACGTTCACCCCCGCGTTGAAGGCTGGCTTGAAACTCTCAATATTAAAGTGGAAGGCGAGCGCGTCCAAAAAGGCGATCCGCTGTTCTCTCTGTATTCGCCAGAGCTAGTCAATGCACAAAATGAACTGCTGCAAACACTTGAACAAGACGATAAAAAACTAGTGCAGTCTGCCATTGAGCGTCTGCGCGCGCTGCAAGTGCCTGAGCCGCAAATTCAAGCCCTCATAAAAACCCGAGAAGTGCAGCAAACCATTACCATTTTGGCGCCTAAAAGTGGTGTTGTGGAAATGCTTGAAGTGTCCGAAGGCTTCTTTGTTCAGCCGGGCAACACCATTATTTCCATTGGCCCATTTGACCAAGTTTGGGTCACTGCCGAGGTATTCGAGCGCCAAGCATCACGCGTTAAAAAGGGCGATGAAGTCAGCATGACGCTGGAGCACCTCCCGGGCCAAACGTGGAAAGGTCATGTGGATTATATTTATCCGGTGTTAGATGCGGTCAATCGAACAATGCGTGTTCGTATGCGATTTGATAATCACCAAGAACAGCTCAAGCCCAATATGTTTGCTCAGATCCGCATTCATGCCAACACATCCGAAAAAGCGCTGATAGTGCCACGCCAAGCGGTCATTAGAAGTGGCTCTGACGATCGGGTTGTACTGGCGTTAGGTCACGGAAAATTCAAATCGATAGCCGTTGTATTGGGGCGAAGCTCTCACGATGAAATTGAGGTTTTAAAGGGGCTAAACGCGGGTGATGAGATTGTGGTTTCCGCTCAGTTTTTGCTCGATTCAGAATCAAGCATTACCTCAGACTTTGTAAGAATGTCAGATCCGGGCACCTCAGAGCCTACACAGGTTTGGACCGAAGGAACCATCACCCACACCAATCCTCACAAACGCAGCATAACCGTGGAACATAAAGCCATTGAGAAGTGGCAGTGGCCTCCCATGGAGATGGATTTCCTCGTAGATAAAGATGTTGATTTTGAAGATCTCACAACGGGCACCGTCATGCACTTTGAAATAACCCGGCATCAGGGAGAGGTTGTCATTTCAACAACCCACATCATGTCGAAACCCGCTGAAGTCCAAGCCCCCAAAGCTCAAGAGCATGAAAACCATCACGGCATGGATCATAGCCAACATCAAATGATGAACCACGGAGAAGACCAATGATTGCGGCAGTCATTCGGTGGTCGATTCACAATCGCTTCTTAGTATTACTCATTACAGCTATGTTAGTGGGCGGCGGGCTATGGTCGGTCAAGCAAACGCCTATTGATGCCTTACCAGACCTATCAGACGTTCAGGTCATCATCAAAACTTCCTACCCAGGGCAAGCGCCGCAAGTGGTTGAACAGCAAGTTACTTACCCGCTTACCACGGCCATGTTGTCGGTTCCGGGAGCCCAAACGGTTCGCGGTTTTTCGTTCTTTGGCGATTCATATGTGTACGTCATTTTCAAAGACAATACCGACTTATACTGGGCTCGAAGTCGCGTGTTGGAATACTTAAGCCAAGTAAGCCCCAACTTGCCCGCTTCGGCTAAGCCTCAACTAGGGCCTGACGCAACCGGTGTTGGCTGGGTTTATATCTATTCGTTAGTCGACAAAACTGGCACGCATGACTTAGCCCAGCTGCGCTCGATTCAAGATTGGTTTCTGGCATATGAACTTCAAGCCGTTGAAGGCGTTTCGGAAGTTGCTACCGTCGGTGGCATGGTGAAGCAATATCAAGTGCAAGTGGACCCACACAAACTGCGCGCCTTTGGTATTCCGTTACATCTGATTCAAACCGCCATAGAACGAGGCAATCAAGAGGTTGGCGCGTCTGTGATTGAAATGGCCGAAGCGGAATACATGATTCGCGCAACGGGCTACATCAATAGTGTTGACGACCTTAAGCTCATTCCACTGGGTGTGAACAACAAGGGGACGCCGCTGCTATTGCAGGACGTGGCTGAAATTACGCTAGGGCCACAAATGCGACGCGGCTTGGCCGATCTCAATGGTGAAGGTGAAGTTGTAGGTGGCATTATTGTGATGCGATTCGGCGAGAACGCACAACAAACCATTGACCGCGTGAAACAACGTTTAGACACACTCAAATCCAGCTTGCCCGAAGGTGTGGAAGTTGTGCCCGTATACGACCGCTCAAACCTCATTGAAAGCGCCGTTGACAACCTTTGGCACAAACTGATTGAAGAGTTTGTTGTGGTAGCACTGGTGTGCCTCGCTTTTTTATTCCATGTGCGCTCCTCTCTGGTGGCCATTATTACCATTCCAATCGGTATTCTTGCTGCCTTCATTGTCATGCACCTTCAAGGAGTGAATGCCAACATCATGTCATTAGGCGGCATTGCAATTGCCATTGGCGCAATGGTGGACGGTGCCATCGTGATGGTTGAAAACATGCACAAACACTTGGAAAAATCAGGTGGAGCCAACAGTGATCGTTGGAAAATAGTGCAACAGGCGGCCACTGAAGTTGGGCCTTCATTGTTTTTTTCGCTGCTAATCATCACAGTGAGCTTTTTACCTGTGTTCACTCTCGAAGCGCAAGAAGGCCGTATGTTCTCGCCATTAGCGCTTACCAAAACGTACGCCATGGCCGCTTCGGCAGCGCTCGCCATTACCTTGGTGCCGGTACTCATGGGCTACTTCATTCGTGGACGCATCATAAGCGAACACAAAAACCCGATTAATCGACTGCTCATGGCACTGTATAGGCCCCTACTAAATCTTGTGCTTCAATTTCCAAAATCCACCATCATCGCAGCACTATTTGTTACCGCAGTTGGCTTTTGGCCTGTTCATAAAATTGGTACAGAATTCATTCCTCCTCTAGATGAAGGCGACTTGATGTACATGCCTACCACCTATGCGGGCGTTTCCATTGGCAAAGCTCGAGAGATCATGCAGCAAACCGATAAGTTGATTCGAACGGTGCCTGAGGTTGTCACCGTATTTGGTAAAGTTGGGCGAGCAGAAACCGCAACCGATCCTGCGCCACTGACCATGATTGAAACCTTTATTCAGTTAAAACCTAAATCACAATGGCGGGAAGGCGTGACGACTGAGTCGCTCAAGCAAGAATTTGATCAGTTGGTGAAATTCCCCGGCTTAACCAACGCTTGGGTCATGCCCATCATGACCCGCATTGATATGTTAGCGACTGGCATCAAAACACCGGTCGGTATCAAAGTGGCTGGGCCTGACTTATCTGAAATACAAGCCATTGGACAGCAGCTCGAACTGATCCTCAAAGATATTCCCGGAACCACATCAGCGTACTCAGAACGGGTCGCTTCGGGGCGTTATATTAATATCGATATCAATCGCGCTAAGGCTGCTCGATACGGTCTCAACATTGCCGATGTGCAACAAGTCCTCAGCACCGCTGTAGGGGGCGTAAATCTGACCCAAACCGTAGAAGGGCTTGAGCGTTATCCGGTCAATATGCGCTACCCTCAAGATTATCGAGACTCGCCTGAACAACTAAAAGTGCTGCCTTTGTTCACGCCAAGCGGGCAAAGTATTGCGCTTGGCGATGTTGCAGAAATCTCCATTGATGAAGGACCTGCAACCATCAAAAGTGAAAATGCGCGGCTTAATGGCTGGACTTTTATTGATATCAACAACATGGATGTAGGGCGTTATGTTGAACATGCACAACGCATGGTTTCAGATCAAATAACTCTGCCACCCGGTTATTCCATCACTTGGTCTGGGCAATACGAATATATGCTGCGAGCTCAAGAAAAGCTCAGCTATATCATTCCTCTCACATTGGCCATTATCGTCATTTTGCTTTATCTCACTCATCGCCGAATCAGTGATGTTGTGATCATCATGGGCACGTTACCATTGGCCTTGATTGGCGGAATTTGGCTCATTTATCTATTCAATTTCAATTTTTCGGTGGCGGTGGGCGTAGGCTTTATTGCACTTGCAGGCGTGGCGGTTGAAACCAGTGTGCTGATGTTGCTGTATTTGCGCAATGCCCATAAAGAGTGGCTCGAACAATGCAGAAAAACCACGCAGCAACCCAGCTTAGACGGGCTCCGCAATGCAATTGTTCAAGGTGCGGTATTGAGATTACGCCCCAAAGTCATGACCGCAGCGACCATTATCATTGGCCTGTTGCCCATCATGTATGGCAGCGGTACCGGCTCAGAAATCATGCAGCGAATCGCCGCACCCATGGTTGGGGGCATGATCAGCTCAATATTGCTGACCTTATTACTCATCCCAGCGGTGTATTACCTTCACTGCAAGCGTTCGATCACATAGGTGGGTTGCATATAACATGGTTCCACAGGAAGTGGGCCATGATTGGATTAACTGGCCACTTCTTCTGGTGCTGGATGTAATTCGGTGACATCAAATGGGCTTTCTGCGCCTAAATCTGAGCAATTCCCGTTAAAATGGCCGCCCTTGGCGATGATCATTTCTCGAGCATAAACATTGCCTGCCGCCGTGCCACTTTTAGTAATTTCAAAACTACCGCTATGGCAGTCACCATCAAATTCACCGCTCACAATCATTCGGCCAGCTTTCACTTCACCGCTGGCTTTGCCCTTTTTACCTATGGTAATCGTACCAAGGCAACTCACTTGGCCTTTTACTTCGCCTTCGACATGAAGGTTACAGCTGAGTTCAAGGGTGCCATCGACACAAGTCCCTGCTGCGATAATTGTGGCGCCGGCTGTTGGCTTAGCAGACGAATTTCCTGCTGAAAAGACTCCCATGGGATGGTCCTTACTGTTGCTGTAATTTGATCAAAATTAGTTAAATTGAGTTTCATGAAGGGCTTTGGGTCGAGCACCTGATCTAAAAAAGCAACCTCGTAGTGCAAGTGCGACGCGGTACTGTCACCACTGTTCCCACAATAGCCAATCAACTCGCCTTTGCGAACATACTGGCCAAACTTCACCAATACCTCGTCTAAATGCGCATACCGCGTGTTGAAGCCCATTTGGTGCCGAATAGACACCATGTTGCCATAGCCACGGTCGTAGTTTGAACGCGCCTGCTCAATATAGCCATCGGCAGTTGCATAAATAGGTGTGCCTTTGTCGGCACGCAGGTCGACCCCTTTGTGGTGGTGACGACGCTTGGATATAGGATGAGTGCGGTACCCGTACTTGGAGCTCATACGGCGATACTGCATTGGTTCGCCGTTGGGTATTTTGCTCAAAAGCATTTGTTTTTCAGACAAAGTCGATGTGAGGTTAAGCAGTCGCTCATCGTAACCGGCTGGATACTCACCTTGCTCAGTGCCAGCGAGCACTTCGAGCTGATCGAGGCGGTTGTCTAGCGCGCGCAATTGTTGCTCACGCACATCTAATGTTGAGAATAAGTTTTGTTGGGCGTGTTGCAGTTGAGACACCGAAATCTGAGATGCGTTTTGAGAATCTTCGGCAACCGATAATTTTTGCTGCGTTTCAACCAGCATGAATCTCGCCCATGCTAGGCTGGCAAATACAGCTGCAATTGCCAATAGCCCCAACCACACAATACTGCGATGGAAGCTGTAGTGTCGGCTAGATTTGTAGCTTGAAACGGTTAATGAGAGTCTATTTTTCACGTCGATTTTGCTGTTGCAGTCACACCACAACGCTTCACAGTCCATGTTAACAATGCAGTAACATGCCTGTTTTACTAACAAAATTCAACGACATAAATGTAATTTATGGCTTATAAAAATCACCGAACTAGCCTGTAAGCTAGACCATACCTAGACTTAACGATAGAGCGATGGCACAGCTTTAATTTAAGTTTCTGGGTGATGCGCCCGAAATAAGTCCCATGCGTCCACCGGTTTTCCGTCGGCAAGTTTACACATTGCGACGTCGCCATCTTCACTTTTCTCGGTGACATTTTCGCCCCCTAAGCTGGCGCAATACTCTGATGCTGGATTAGCCATTCCTACTGCGGTTTTAGACGCATTTGATTCAGACGTTGATTGACCACAGCCAACTATTGCGACCACCGCAATAGCCACTGATAACATGAGTTTTTTATTCATATGGCAAACACATTTGTAGCGAACGTAGCACTAAAGAATGGTCTGCAATTAATATTTTTCAAATAATTATTGAATTAAAAAGCAAAAACGGAGCACTAGGCTCCGCTTTAAATCGTATTGATGTATTGGCTGATTTAGCCCACAAAAACGCGAGCGTTTCTAAACATGCGCATCCAAGGGCTGTCTTCAGACCAATCATCCGGTGCCCATGAGTGGCTCACAGCACGGAATACACGCTCTGGGTGCGGCATCATGATCGTCACGCGTCCATCGAGTGTCGTCAGCCCAGTCATGCCGTCTGGCGAACCGTTCGGGTTCAGCGGATATTGCTCAGTAGCGTCACCTGAGTGATCTACATATTGCATTGCTACAGTACCGGAAGCACGAAGCGCATTTAGCGCATCATCACTGCTAAACTCAGTGCGACCTTCGCCATGAGACACCGCAATTGGCATACGCGAACCTTCCATGCCCGCCAATAAAATCGATGGGCTCTGAGCAATTTTCACGGTACTGAAACGCGCTTCAAAACGCTCAGAATAGTTAGTCACAAAGCGGGGCCAGTGGTCGGCACCAGGAATCAACTCTTTCAAGTTTGAAATCATCTGGCAACCATTACACACACCCAACGTGAACGTGTCATTGCGATGGAAGAATGCGGTAAAAGCTTCACGCGCTTGAGCATTGAACAAAATAGATTTTGCCCAACCTTCACCCGCACCTAACACATCACCATACGAGAACCCGCCACAAGCAACGAGGCCTTTAAATTCAGCAAAATCAACTTCGCCAGCCAATACATCGCTCATATGCACGTCAATTGCCATGAAACCTGCACGGTTAAATGCAGCCGCCATTTCCACATGAGAGTTAACACCTTGCTCACGCAAGATAGCCACTTTAGGCGCATTACCTTTGGCAATATAAGGGGCCGCAACGTCTTCATTTAAGTCGTAGGTTAAATCAACTTGAATGCCCGGATCAGCGGCGTTGCCTTTGGCTTCAAATTCTTGTTTTGCGCACTCAGGATTGTCGCGCAACGCCTGCATAGCTTGCGTTGTTTCAGCCCACGCTAAACGGAAGTGCGTGCGAGTATTGCTGAGTATAGACTCGCCATTGCGAGAAAACTCAAGGGTATCGGTCTTATTCAAGGTACCAATCACGTATGCATCATCAGCAAAGCCATTGGCCGCTAAAATATCGAGCACCGCTTGACGTTCTGAGCGCTGCACCTGAACCACGGCGCCAAGTTCTTCATTGAACAGTAGCGAAAGGTCATCGCCTTCGAACGCAGAAAGATCAATATCGACACCGGTATGGCCCGCAAATGCCATTTCAGCAACGGTGGTAAATAAACCACCGTCAGAACGGTCATGGTAAGCCAGTAGCTTCTGCTCGCTCACTAATGCTTGAATGGCATTGAAGAACTGCAACAACGATTGGTTGTCATCTAAGTCAGGAGCCACGTCGCCCAGCTGCTTGTAAACTTGCGCTAAACAAGACGCGCCCATGCGCTGCTTGCCACGGCCCAAGTCAATTAAAATAAGGTCGGTGTCGCCCTTGTCAGTGCGAAGCTGTGGCGTGAGAGATTTACGCACATCGCTCACACGGCCAAATGCAGTGATCACCAAAGACAAAGGAGACGTCACGGCCTTGGTTTCACCATTGTCTTCCCATTGGGTTTTCATCGACATAGAGTCTTTACCCACAGGAATGGTCAAGCCGATTTCAGCACAAAGCTCTTCGCCCACCGCTTTCACAGCTTCGTACAAACCGGCGTCTTCGCCTGGGTGGCCCGCTGCAGACATCCAGTTTGCAGACAGTTTAATGCGCTTAATATCGCCAATTTCGTTCGCAGCAATATTGGTAATGGCTTCAGCGACGGCCAAACGAGAAGACGCTGCAAAATCTAACAAAGCCACGGGAGTGCGCTCACCCAACGACATTGCTTCACCTGCGTAGGTATCAAAGCTTGCCGTGGTCACTGAACAGTTGGCCACAGGCACCTGCCAAGGACCCACCATTTGGTCTTGAGCAACCATACCGGTGACTGAGCGGTCACCAATGGTCACTAGGAATGTTTTTTCTGCAATCGTCGGTAAGCGCAATAAGCGTTCCGCCGCATCGGCAGGCGTCACACCTTCAAGTTGCAACGCATCACCTGTGACTTTTTGAGTGCTCACATCGCGGTGCATTTTAGGCGTTTTACCCAGCAACACATCCAATGGCAGGTCAATTGGATCGTTGTCAAAGTGACTGTCGTGCAACTTAAGAGACTGTTCTGCGGTGGCATCACCAATCACTGCAAACGGAGCGCGCTCGCGTTTACAAATGGCTTCAAACACATCAATTTGATCAGGGTTAATGGCTAATACATAGCGCTCTTGAGACTCGTTGCACCAAATCTCAAGCGGTGTCATACCCGGCTCGTCATTCGGTACGTTACGCAAATGGAATGAACCACCGCAACCACCGTCATGAACCAGCTCTGGGAATGCGTTCGATAATCCACCCGCGCCCACATCATGAATGAACGCAATCGGGTTTTTATCGCCGAGCTGCCAGCAGCGGTCGATGGCTTCTTGGCAACGGCGCTCCATTTCTGGGTTGTCACGCTGAACCGACGCAAAATCTAAATTTTCGCTTGATTGGCCAGACGCCATTGACGATGCTGCGCCACCACCCAAACCAATATTCATGGCTGGGCCGCCTAATACAACCAGTTTAGAACCCGCTTCAAATGGCGTTTTAATCACGTGCTCATCACGGATATTGCCAAGGCCACCGGCCAACATAATTGGCTTGTGGTATCCACGTACTTCTACGCCGTTGTGGCTTTTTACTTCTTCTTCATAAGTTCGGAAGTAACCCAATAATGCCGGGCGACCAAATTCGTTGTTAAATGCTGCCCCACCGAGCGGGCCATCCATCATGATATCGAAGGCATTCACAATACGACTTGGCTTACCAAAGTCAGTTTCCCAAGGTTGCTCGAACCCAGGAATACGCAAGTTAGAAACGGAAAAGCCCACCAAACCGGCTTTAGGTTTTGCACCTTTACCTGTTGCGCCTTCATCACGAATCTCACCACCAGAGCCTGTTGCCGCGCCGGGCCAAGGAGAAATGGCAGTGGGATGGTTATGCGTTTCAACCTTCATCAAGATTTGAATATCTTCTTGATGGTATGTGTATTCACGCGTTTCAGGGTCAGCAAAAAATCGCCCTGCTGGCGTGCCGGTCATAACAGCGGCGTTGTCTGAATACGCTGACAACACGTAATCCGGAGTTTGTTCGTATGTATTCTTAATCATTTTGAACAATGACTTGGGCTGCTCGATGCCATCAATTGTCCAATCTGCATTAAAGATTTTATGACGACAGTGCTCTGAGTTCGCTTGTGCAAACATGTAGAGCTCGATGTCGTTAGGGTTACGATTCAAACGAGTGAAGTTCTCAACCAAATAATCGATTTCATCATCAGCAAGTGCCAGACCTAAATCGACGTTGGCTTTATCCAACGCATCACGCCCGCCGCTTAACACATCGACCGATGAGTGAGGCTTTGGTGTGTGGTGTTGGAACAATTCATTGGCTTGCTCCATGTCACCAAACACAGATTCCATCATACGGTCATGCAATAATGATTTGAGGACAGTGAGCTGGTCGGCAGTTAACTCGCTTGCATTACTGACATAATAAGCCGTACCACGTTCGATACGCACAATGGCTGAAAGGCCACAATTATGAGCAATATCGGTTGCTTTCGTCGACCACGGAGAGATGGTACCAGGACGTGGCGTGACTAACAGAAGCTGGCCCTCTGGTTCATGCTCTGAAATTGTTGGACCATAGGTCAGAATGCTTGCTAAATTTGCTTGTTGCTCTTCGCTTAATTGGCCATTAAGCTCAACAAAATGCGTATATTCTGCGTAGATGTCAGTGACAGGCAGATTGTTTTTAGCACAAGCTGCAAGTAGTTTCTGAACACGAAAGTCAGATAAGGCTGGTGCGCCGCGTAGAATTTCCATAGAAGGTATTAGGCCCAATCGCTAGTGGTACGTCGGAATTCGAGGTGCGCATTATAAGCAAATCTGACGCTGAATGCAGCTATCGGTTGCAGGTTTCAGAAAGACTCTTTTGTGATGTCTTTGAATGACCACAAATTTTTTTGCAGCTTACTGAAAATTAACAAAATTTCATGGGAAGGTATGCAGTTTAAACAGTTTTTATTTGGGTTGTTGGCACTGAGCTTCACTGCTCTTATCAGCTGTAATCCTGTTCCGCAGGATAGCCAAAGCCAACTTGAAAAGGTCCAACAGCGCGGTACCTTGCGGGTTGGAACACTTTTTGGTGCCACCACATACAGCGAAAATGAAAACGGTCAATTTGGCATCGAATACGATCTATCCAAACGATTTGCTGATTACCTAGGGGTGGATTTAGTGATGGTGCCCGTCCATCACATTCGCCAACTGCGGCGCAAACTGGAACTCGACGAAGTCGATGTTGCCGCTGCCGCCCTGACGATTACAGCCGAACGCAAAAAGTCACTGCGCTTTGCGCCTATTTATTACAAAGTGTCGCAGAAGTTAGTGTTTAAAAAAGGCACGGCATGGCCACGTAGTTTTAACCAGTTAAATGGTGATTTAGTGGTAGTGGCCGACAGCTCTCACGCCGATCGGTTGCGAGAAGTACAACATGAATATCCAGATATTGTCTGGCACGAAAGCGACACTGACAATAGTGAATCCTTACTTCTTAAGGTTTTGTCGGGCGACATTGATTACACCGTAGTTGATTCAACCCTGCTCGACTCCATGCGCCGTTTTTATCCCGAGCTTTCAATCGCATTTTCTTTAACCAAAGAAGATGACATTGCCTGGGCGTTTTCTCATTCTGACGACGACAGCCTTTACGCCATGGCGATCGAATATTTCAGTGTGTTGCGCAATGGCAATGCCATGGCCAATATCGAACACAAGTATTTTAGCCACATCGACAACTTTGACTATGTGGATACCCGTGCTTTTATTCGCTCCACCAAACGCACGTTGCCAAAGTACCGAAAATACTTTGAAAAATACGGCGATGTGATCGACTGGCATTTATTAGCCGCCATTAGCTACCAAGAATCGCATTGGAAACCCACGGCCAAGTCTTACACGGGTGTGCGCGGCATGATGATGCTCACCAAAGCCACCGCTTCTGCAATGAATGTGGATGATCGGATTAACCCCGAACAAAGCATTTCGGGTGGCGCACGTTATCTTGAAAAAATGCTGTCGCGCATTCCAGATAAAGTGCCACAAAACGAGCGAATATGGTTTGCGCTGGCCGCTTACAATGTGGGCTATGGCCACTTGGCCGATGCCATGGACATTACAGAAATACGCGGCGGTAACCGTTATTCATGGCTTGATGTTCAAGAGAGCTTGCCGCTACTGCGCAAACGGCAATGGTATAAACAAACCAAATTCGGATACGCTAGAGGCGAAGAGCCGGTGCGCTATGTGAGTAACATTCGCAGGTATTACGAAACACTGTTATGGTTAGAGCGTGAAGCAAAGCGTCAGCAGCAGCTTTCAGAGCAAAATGCACGTTTTTCGAATATCTCTGAATTAATGCAAAACAATGTTGAACCGGAAGAAAAAACTGAGGTCAACATAAGTGAAGCGCCACAGAATGATAGCGCTTTAGAAACCGCTCCAGAACAAAATGGAGTATTAAAGCCCAATGAAGGGTGAACCGTCATAATAGTGTCATGAAGACCACGTTTAATGGCAGAGTAGAAACCATGAGGACAACGACAATGCGTCGATCTCGACCACGCAGCCAAAACCTGCGACGTTACTTGCAAGTGAAGCGTGCTAAACGCAGTATCTTTGCAAGACAACGTAAACAACACGCGATGTTCATGAGCGACGCTTAAGACTCGCTCACTGAACCTTCGCTTTTAGCAGCAAGTTTCAAAGCCTTACTTGCCTGCCTTTTCTTTCTAAAAAACAGTCTAAGTTGCTCCGCGCATTCTTGCTCGGAGACCCCACTTAGCACTTCCATTTGATGATTCAGCTGTTCCGCTTGGACCAGCTGAAAAACTGTGCCCGCAGCCCCGGTTCTTGGATCGGGTGCACCAAACACCAACCGCCCTACTCTTGCATGCACCATCGCCCCCGCACACATTGGGCAGGGCTCAAGGGTAACGTACATGGTGGTATCCACTAACCGATAATTTTCGAGGGCCTGCCCGGCATTACGAATCGCCATGATCTCGGCATGCGCCGTTGGGTCGTGGTTACAAATACTTTGATTGAAACCTTCAGCAATGAGATCGCCTTCAGCACTGACCAGAACAGCCCCCACAGGCACTTCTCCAAGCGCCTCGGCTTTTTCAGCCAACGCTCGCGCATATTGCATCCACTCTACATCAGACTTCATCAGTGCCACCTCGATCATTCAGCGGTGAATTTCACCACAGTTTAGGCAAAAACACTAAGTGACTTTTACCTCCCATCATTAACATATTGAAATACTTAATTAATAAATTATGGCTCGGCCTTTGCTATCTTTAACTACAAACAATATTCGTTGCACCAGCGGCAAGACAATTACAAATCGTCACATCGACAAGGAACCACTATGTCAGTCAATACCATCTTATTTTTAGGAATGATCTTCGCATTCGTACTCGCACAACAGTACCTAGAGACTCGACACAAGAAAGAATCCAGCAAGCACAAGAAAGACAACGACAAACTGAGAGAAGAGCTCGACAACGCCATCACGCGCATCGAGACCTTAGAAAGAATCGTAACCGACGACGGCTACGACCTGAAAAAAGAAATTGAAGGACTGAAGAGAAGAGCTTGAGTGGTGTGTTGTTAACCCTGAGATTGATTCACCAATAAACTGGACCTTCAATCGCGCAATTTGATTAGGCGCGAATAAATGGCTGCAGCCATTTTTAATTAACGCAAACGTGATCAGGCCAAGTTGTCTTTAAGTTCATCCATCATCGCCGATAACTGCTTACGCCAATGCACAGTATGCAAATCAGCAGCTTTTTCTGCCGATGATTTATCGATCACCGAAAACGCAGGGCGCTTTGCAGGAGTAGGATAAGCGGAAGTGGGAATAGGACGAACTGGAATCGATTGTTTTAGCATCCCTTTTTCAATACCTAACTCTTGAATCGCAATCGCAAAGTCGTACCAAGAGGCAACGCCTGCATCAGTCCAATGAAATATATGAGATTCCAAATCCGAAAACTCCGAAGAGGTAGCGGTTTTGCGAGCGATATTCCATAGCCACTGCGCTAAACCTCTAGCCCATGTGGGAGAGCCTAGTTGATCATAAATAACGCCTAACTCTGGCTTTTCAGCCATTAACCGGAGCATAGTCTTTACGAAATTATTGCCATTGGCAGAGTAAACCCAAGCGGTACGAACAATGACACTTGTTTCAGGGAGGATCTGTTGAACAGCAATATCACCGGCTAACTTAGAGGCGCCATAAACATTAATCGGGTTTGGGGCTGCATCGGTCTGATAAGGCACACAAGATGAGCCATCAAACACAAAATCGGTTGAAACATGAAGCAAAAAAGCTGAAGCTTGTTTACAAGCCTCTGCCAGGTAGCGAGCTCCAGCTTCATTCACCGCATAAGCCGTATTTGTATCAGCTTCTGCCTTGTCGACAGCAGTATAGGCAGCGGCATTAATCACCACATCGGGCTTAAACTCGTTAACAGCGGAAACTACGGCCGTTTGATTGGTAATGTCTAAGGTTTCAATACCCAATGAAAGCAATTCAACGCCTTTCGGCTTTGTCTGTTCTAGCTCCCAAGCCAATTGTCCGCCTTTACCTGTAATTAAAACCTTCATAAATGTCCCTTTGTCGCACACTAAAACCCAGGAGCCTCGGAGAAGCTAACCCCATTCTCATCCTTACCCGACAAAAGTGGCGTTTTACCATCAACTAATGGCCACTCAACACCTAACTCCGGATCATCCCATTTAACTGAGACTTCAGAGCTTGGAGCATAGTAATCGGTACATTTATATACGAATTCAGCTGATTCCGACATCACGTAAAAACCATGAGCAAACCCCTCTGGCACCCACAATTGGCGTTTATTATGAGCCGAAAGTTCTACTCCCACCCATTGACCGAAGGTTGGAGAATCTTTACGCATATCCACAGCAACATCGAACACTGCTCCAAAAACCACGCGCACTAACTTCCCTTGGGGTTGTTCTAGTTGGTAGTGAAGGCCACGCAAAATACCCTGAGCTGATTTGGAATGGTTGTCTTGTACAAAAGGCTTGGCACCGGTGCGCTGAGCAAAATCATCGGCACGAAAGGTTTCCATAAAAAAGCCGCGTTCATCACCGAACACGGCAGGCTCCAGAATCAACACATCTGGAATATTAGTTTCAATAAATTTCATAAATCCAATCTTGTATTTATCTTACCGCTCAGATTGTGAACTGCAAAAAGTCCGTAGTGCCATTATTGAAGAATGACTCTTACTTAGTGTCGATTAGTCATCTCATATCTTTTACTAGTCTATCCTATCCGCTGTTAAACTCTTAATTATACTGTTTCTCAACCCAGTCTCGGTAAGAACCATCCATAACGGCCTGCCACCAAGCTTCATTATCCAGATACCAGCGCACTGTTTTACGAATACCGGTTTCAAAAGATTCAACAGGAGAATAACCAAGCTCGGCAGTGGTTTTTGCTGCATCAATTGCATAGCGCCTGTCGTGACCGGGTCTGTCTTTTACATAGGTAATTAACTTTTCAGTTTGCCCTGCTATTGCCTTTTTCGCTTCTGGGTACTTAGCTGCCAACGCTGAATCAACGGTAAACTCCTGCTCCAAAAGTTCGCAAATCAGCTTCACAATATCGATGTTGGCCCATTCGTTATGGCCACCAATGTTATAATTTTCACCCACCTTCCCTGCATTCAACACCAACTCAATACCACGAGCATGATCTTCCACATAGAGCCAGTCGCGAATTTGCTGGCCGTCTCCATAAATAGGTAACTGCTTATCATGCAGGATGTTTGTAATAACGAGTGGGATCAACTTTTCAGGGAAATGGTATGGACCGTAATTATTAGAGCAGTTAGAAGTAGTGACATTCAAACCATAGGTATGATGATAGGCACGTACTAAATGATCTGAAGCCGCTTTAGAAGCCGAGTAAGGAGAGTTAGGCGCATAAGCGGTCTCTTCAGTAAAAGCGGGCTCATCGGCTGTTAGAGTGCCATACACTTCATCAGTTGAAACATGATGGAACTTGTGCCCTTCTTTCACCGTTTCACCATCTAACCAGACCGTTTTAGCTGCTTTTAATAATGCATAAGTGCCAAGTATATTGGTTTCAATAAAAGCATCAGGCCCGGTAATAGAACGATCAACATGAGATTCCGCAGCAAAGTGCACCAAAGTATCAATATCGTGTTCAACCAGCAGCTGCTCCACAGCCTTTGTATTACAAATATCACCTTGCACAAATACAAGGTTTGCATTGTTCAAAACAGGTTCAAGGTTCGCTTTATTCCCTGCATAGGTTAGCGCATCTAATACCACCACTTTATCGTTAGGGTATTGCTCTAACCAATAATGCACAAAATTAGCGCCAATGAACCCGGCACCACCTGTTACCAACAAACTCTTACTCATAACGAATCCAACAATTTAATCAATAGAGCCATGGGGCTTTATCTAATAGGGTTCTACAGTTTTAACGGGCTAACTCTTTATTAAAAGACACGCCGCTCAAGTAATGAGAGCAGATACTCGCCATAGCCACTCTTGCGCAAAGGTTCGGCAATCTCTCTCAGCTTGACCTCGCTGATCCAACCGTTACGAAAGGCAACCTCTTCAGGGCAGTTCACTTTTAACCCCTGACGCTTATCAACCGTGGCAATAAACTGAGCCGCCGCTAACAAATCGTCATGGGTTCCGGTATCTAACCATGCGGTCCCCCGCCCCATCACTTCAACATTTAACTCATCAAGCTCAAGGTAACGCTCAATCAAGTCAGTTATTTCAAGTTCGCCACGAGCGGACGGCTTCACCTCTTTAGCAAACTGCACAACGCGTTTATCAAAAAAGTAGATACCAGGCACGGCATAGTTAGACTTAGGAACAGAGGGCTTTTCTTCAATAGAAACTGCCTTACCAGACGCATCAAATTCAACAACTCCATACGCCTTAGGGTTAGCAACATGATAACCAAAAACCGTTCCACCTTCGGGCTGAGCAGCCGCTCGTTTTAAAGAAGCGGGCAAATCATGTCCGTAGAATAAGTTGTCACCCAGCACCAGAGCAGCAGCAGAGCCATCTAAAAACTCTTCGGCCAGAATAAAAGCCTGCGCAAGCCCGTCGGGTGAAGGTTGAACACAATAAGATAAAGAGACACCAAACTGCTGCCCATCTCCAAGCAGTTCTTCAAACCTATGAATTTCAGTAGGCGTTGAAATAACAAGAATCTCGCGTATCCCAGCTTGCATTAGTGTGGCAAGAGGGTAGTAGATCATTGGCTTATCATAAACCGGCATCAGCTGTTTACTAACAACCTTAGTTAGCGGGTAGAGACGTGTTCCGCTCCCTCCAGCTAGTATAATTCCTTTTGTCATTTATTCCTCAGAAACATGTAATACATAAACAATTCCCACCAATACTAAACTTGCCACTCAACATCGCGACGAACGATGTTTGCGGGATTACCTACAACTAAACAATTGGTCTCTTGAAACTTCTTACTAACGACCGAGCTTGAGCCAACAATGGTCATGTACGGCAGTTCGGTCCCCTTTAACAACACAGTATTACAGCCAATCCAACAATTATCTCCGATAGTGATAGGCTTTGGACAATTAGTTTGCCTAGAATCACCTACTGTATAAATTTTATGGAAGTCCGTATCCATGATCAATACGTCCCAGGATATTAATACGTTACTTCCGATTGAGACCGACTTTGACGAAACAATTGAACTTTCAGCAGTAATGTTCAAGTTATCACCAACAATTAGCTTTCCATCTATTGATAACTTTGAGCCATGACCGAATTTAGCAGAACCTAAAAATACAACATCACCTGTAACATTCCATATGGTTCTAGACACCTTTTTGTCGAAGATACTACAGTCACCAAACCCCAACGTTATTCGCTTTGTGAAGTCAGAGGGCAATGAAACTGAACCCTTCACGGTTTTCAACCAAACACGGTGAGATAAAATCACTGGGAATTTTATAGCTGTAGCAAAAGAAAAATAGTAGAAATTAAAAAATAACGACTTTGGAAGTCCTAATAAAACGTAATAGATTTTCTTCATACTAACACCCTGTATTCACGATTTTTTTCGGCGAAAACGCTTAACCGATAGAAATGTTATTGCACTTGTTAAATGCCACCAAAAATGTCGAGAAAGTATTTTTTTATTTGCATGAGCAGCCAAGTGCAGAGCTTTATAACCAGGAAAGAATGTAACGGGGATATTGAAATCCCTCCGAGCTCTGTAGCAAATATCAACGTCTTCACAGTACATAAAGTAGCGCGTATCGAACCCTCTCAGAAGCTCATAAATTTCGACGCTAAATAGCAAAAATGAGCCAGCGGCCCAATCAACATGGGTTACGTCATCTATTTTATCTTTATCGTAAATAGTTCTATTTCTAAAACCTAAAAATGAACTCATAAAATCAAACAACGAGGGGAATCTTCGAATGGAATTATCATAATGTGTAAAACTTTGATCTCGAAATAGGTTCACAGTTGATATTCCAGAGCCCCGTGTTACCACATCACTTATAAATAATCGAAGCTCACTACTGTCAACCTTAACATCTGGATTGAGAATCAAGAACAAATCTTGATTACGCATACCAAGAGTACGAGCGTGGGCGAAAGCTAGATTATTGTTGTGGCCGAAGCCAAGAGGCTTGTGATTATACAGGTAATCAACGTTATTATCTTTGGACCAATCACACAGCCGTTTTTCCCGTATGTTGTCTATTACAATAACCACAAACTGAGGTTTCGACAAATGCTCTAAGCAGCACATCTCTTCAATAATTTTTCCATGTCCATGAGATACAACTGCAACATATACCACTTCCGAAAAGGTATTTTTTTTAACTGACATAGAATTCAACGCTCAAGTTCTGTGTATATAGCATAGACTTCGTTAGATACCTCATGCCAATCGAACTTATCTAGTTTAATTTGGGTTTTTTTATAGTTAGCAGTCATCATCGAGTCTACCAGTTCTGATAGTGGCTCCAGATTATCAAAGTCATCGTCAAGTAACACGCCCAAGTTAGGCTCAGAACTAAACAGCTTCGCGAAATCGCTGACCCCTTTATTAGTGATTACTTTAATTCCTGAGGCTACATACTCTCCAAATTTAACAGGGCAGCTTACTGACGTTAAAAGGCCGGGTTCTCTCAAACAAAATCCGATGTGACATTTTTGATAAACTGCGGGCATATCTTCAAATGCGACCTGTTCAATAGAATAGGAAGAAATTGGCAACCCAACCTTTCGAGCAATAGCATCAAACTTGTCAGTGTCCTTGGTACAAATATAAAGGTGAATATTAGATGAATATTTAAGATACAAGTACTTAAACAATTCCAGCGTTTGATGAGGTAAATGCCATCCCAAGCAGGAGCCACTGTATATGAAATTCACACAGCGATCATCAACGGCCTTTCCTTCGGGATTATATAAATTTAAATTTGTAGGGTTGCTTATATTAAACACATCAGATACATTCTTACCAAACTCACTAACCACATAATTAGTAAAATTATCGGAGACAGTGAAAACTTTGGATGCTTTATCAACCAACATTCTTTCTGCTTTTTTAAGAAGCCAAAACTTAAACGAGCTAGTATGAATTTTTCCGACGCTTACTGTTTCTTCTGGCAATATACCACGCATGTCAAATATATATGGCTTACGACGAAAAAAGCTTAAAACAAGTGCGATACAGGCCGCCCCATAACTCCTAGCATGGATCACATCATAATCCTTTCTTTTCAGCAACTTAAACATTGTAGGCACTATATCGAGCACGAAAGTGAAAACCGACTGGCTGTCGCGAAGCCCCTTTTTGAACTCGAGAGTATCTGTAAAATGGCCAATTTTATTTTCCGTGGAAATCCGATTCTTAATGTAAATACTACTGTCTTGCTCCCCCTCTTTCAGAGTAGAAGTAAGAATATACTTCACACCAAACCGATCATGTAGAGTTTTAAGATTCTCGACTACTTGCGCCTGCAATATGCCTGTCGAAAATACATTTTCGTAAGTGAGGTATAAAACTTTCATAGACCGCCCATTGGATAATTAAATTTTTTCAAATCAGATTTCAACATGTTAGATAAGCGGATATTGCTAGCTGCATAAGAATCGTGAATTCTCTTGAGTTGATTGTCAGTATATTCAACATGTGCTGGCTGTCCAATTTTTCTAATAAAATTCTTTAAAAAGAGAAGCAAGCTTCCCGGAAGAAGTGAGTTAATATTGACGAACCGGCCTAAAGAGCTTTCGTAGATTTTCTTAACAAACAAATAGAGGGTTGATTTGGGGTGATTCGTATGTTTACCCGACACCAAAGAAAGTACCTCGTCTTTGTCCAAACCAATAGTTTCCGAAATCTCTGCGTAGAATACATTAGGATCGAACTTCAACAATTCGAAAGGAATGACTTTCACTGACTGGACTCCAAAAACCTCCTGATACTTATACACTATCTCATCATAATTAAGAGCACCTGACTTATACAATATCGAATCACTGAAGTTAGCAATAAATTCGGAAAACGACACACTAGAATGCTCAAAACCAGCATTAAACCAAGACTTAACAAAATCTAGCTGATTGCGGATTACAATTATTATTTTAGCATCAGGATAAAGCTTGCCTAGATCAGTAGCGACAGAAAACAGGCTAGTCGCCACTTTTGGGTGCGTGTAGTCTTCATTTGAAATTAAAAGAGTATCCTTCTCTTGTGATAACAAATTAGTATTTAAAACACCTTCGTCATTTTCAAATATAAAATCATTTAAAGCATCGAATTGCGTAGATTCAACTTCCTTACCCCAATATTCTATTCCTTGCAGCCGACTAAACAGATACCGCTGAAGAGTTGTAGTTCCAGTTTTCGGAAATCCAACATGCACAATAACATTTCTCATTTACAAACCCAATCTTTTAAAGTTACAACTCTTCTCACAACAAAACTTAGAAACAAGTAAAGACGCCAGCGTCGAATATATTATAAACGTCGGAGTGGGATCGCTGACAAATAAATAACCAAAAAGAAAAAACACTAAACTAAGTAAGCAGTTTTTCTGAGAAAACGAACGTTGAGATGACAATATATTCCTAATTGCATTGACAAAAACAAACACAGTGAACATTAAGCCAAAAACCCCAAAAACCAAACCAATTTGAATTATAATATTCTTAGGAGAATATATAGAATTAAAAGCATTAGGTAAACCCAGCATATAATCCAACTCCGAGTTACTCCCCCAGAATATGGCCAAGGCGGATTCAATGTATTCTTTATAATATAGCGGGTAGGATTTGCCGAAGCCAAGAGGATACGAAAGAATCATTTCAAGGCCCGCCACACCTAAAACCAAGCGACTTAGTGCACTGGAACCTGACTCATAGTTGGCAAACGTCATAGAGAAAGCATAATTGAAATAGTTAGAGTTAATAACCAGAAATAAGCATGGGAGAAGTACAAGGCCGATTTTGAAGAAAGAGCCCAACCTTTTCAAGGTACTCTTGTTTGATGCAAGCACTAAAAAAAGTGAACTAAGAACAAATGATAGGGGAATTAGGAATATAGATGATTTAGATTTCACTTCAAATAGAAGATATGCAAATACACAGCACATAAAAAATGACGAATAGGAGCCAAGTTTACTTCTAGACACAAAAATTGAAATGACGCAAAAGTAGAACAGAATCGCAATTCGAAAAGAGGATACAGACGGTTCCTTGTCCAATAAAGGCAAGCGCCCAAAAAACTCTTTAGATTCTACGACGTTATAAAACCCAGAATAAGGCAAAATGGATGAAACAGTCAACAGCCCTATTAATAATGTAATCGAGTGGCAACTCAAAACCAAGCTCAAAAAAACATTGACATTTAGATTTCTGAATATGAATGTTAAAGAAACAAATAAAATTAAGTATGAAAAAAAATAGTAGAGAACTATTAAAATGGTTGAAACAGAAAACGTATTACCAAAAGAAATGGTAGAGCAAAGAAAACCTACGACAGTCAAAATAGCTCCGTAAGCAAATAGAGTTATTATGCTGGCGATTTTTTTCCCTATTCGCATATCTAAAACATTGGAATGATACATCACGAACAAAGTAAATATCACTAGGCACAGTATATGCGTATACCTGCCTGGCACAGCCAAATTAGTAAACTGGATGCTAAATAAAATCAGCGCATACAAGTAGGTAACTTTTAACATTGTAAAATCAAACTTTCCAATGTTAAATGTCGAGAAGTGCGATATCCATTTCTGAAATCATGAAGAATGTAAGCCTCCCCCTCAAGGGTAATAACTCGTTTACTAAACATATAACCCAAGTGTTCAGTAGCCGAAGTCTTGTATTTACCATACCCATCGAGATTATAGATGCCAATCAAAAAGTCCATATCGGCAATGGATTGAAAAAATGCCTTAAAGGGAATATGCGACGTGTTATAGTTAACAAAATCATCTAGACCTACCGCGTGAATTTTCGAACGGAACTGTTCCCACTCTTTTCCACTACACTTCCCTATCAAATTAATCTCCACCTTATCAGAAATTAACTTATCTTTATCGAGATTTAAAATAAATTCGTAGTTTCGCTTTTTTTGTGAAAATGCGCCCAAAACCCCAAATTTAACACTATTACTTTTAGGTGAACGGCTTCGAGATACTATATTTTCTTTCTGGGCCAGAAATTTAGTATTGACAGACCTAGAACTAAGCCAACCTCTCATACGTTCACTTAAAACGAATATATTACCTGCTTTGCACAAGAATAGTCTTCCGAGAAGAATTCGGTATAAATACTTTTTAAATTTAACTGGCTTACCTATATCCGAAAAAGCATCTGCATTGTGCATCGTAAATGAAATTTCACGGCCCATCATTAGAGCAGTTAAAGCAAAAATGGCTGCTTTAGGAGTTTCAAGTGTATTGAAGTAAAATATATTATCTCTCGCAAATATAACCTGATACAAGCAAACCAAATACGATAGCTTTGACACACTAACATTTTCTCTAAAAGGAAAGTCTGACTGTATATTTTTTTCTGTTGTGTAGACCACTGTATCTTTATCACTGACAAAGTCAGAGTATTGATTAATTATTTCCAAGTGGTAATTGTTAACCTCAATAACAACCACTCTATTGGAGTTAATTGAAAAAGATGTCGAGTCTAATGTTTTACCGAAGTTACCTAACAAACCGTCTTTTAACGCCTTAATCAGAATAAAAAATCTTAACAACTTTTGAGAATCATACAGTACTATACCGCCGAGCAAAGACATTAATTTAACAACCCTTTTGCTCAAGCCGGCAAAAAATTTATCTGGGAAGTGTTTTTTAAGAATCAGAAGGTAATTTCGCGTATCATAATAATACCGAATAATGAAGCGATCCAATTCATTCCTAGTACTTTTCCGACCCAAGAAGGATTTAACTGTATTGTTATTGCTGGCACCCCCTTTTTTGTGCCGAACGACCACTGATGAGAGGCAAGCCAGCTTGTATCCTTTTTTGATCGCAACCAAACACCAATCAACTTCTTCCCCCCACATAAAGAATCGCTCATCCATTAGCCCGATATTTTCAATTACTCTAGAATGCAATAGCATTGAAGCCCCGTAGATATACCCTTCCACACTTTGTATATCTGAGGTTGCGGGGGCTGTATTGTGAGCCCCAAAGCTACTCCACGAAAGACGGTCGGTGCCACCCATAGATTGAATTGCATGAGGCTCGGCCAAGTCGACAACCTTAGTTCCGAGCAATGTAGTACTCCAATTAATTTGAGATTCAAAAATACGCCTTACACAGCCTTTCTCTATAACGGTGTCGTTGTTCAAAATCCATACAATGTGGTCTTCACCACTATTCGATATTTTCCTAAGGGCTATATTATTAGCAGCAGAAAATCCAAGATTTTCCTTTGCCTTAACTAGACTAAATAATTTCAGCCTTGATGGATTATTCTCAAAATTATTTTGCTTGGAAAAATAAACTGAATCAGGTATGCCTTGAGCATTAAACTCAGTTACCCCCCATTTTTTGATTGCTTCATAGGGAACCCAGTCAGGACTATTATCAACTACGATGACTTTTACATCATCGCTAAAACCAGAATCACCATATATACTTTTGACACAATTAATTGTGTCTTTGTAGTTTTTATAATTTATAACCACTACGACTATAGATTCTTTCATTCCTGCGACCATATTTTATCAAAAGTTGGCGAGATTATTTCTGCACCCAGTGAGTTTAAATGGTTATCGTCCAAGTAAATAGGGACACCATCTAATTCAGTAATGAAACCCTTGTCCGAAACCAAATATCTTAGAGGGTCTAGGATGTTAATGTCACAAGATTGCTGAACACCTTGGATAACAGACCAAGTAAATGAATTTCTTTGCTGATAATTAGTTTCACTTAAATACAAATCAGGTTTATTTCCGAACATACTTTTTCTAAGAACGTAATTATGAGCGTCTACCCCTATCTCTGGTATTGCTTTAACCCAGAAAACTGGCCTACGCTTTGAAAGCTCACACAAGTCGAGAGTTAAATTGCGACGAAAAGCATCCTTATAGCTGTCATTAAATTCCTTAAATCCGTTTATAAATGCATAAGGACGTTCAACTTCTGAGGCTTCATTAAACCCCAGTGGGTATAGATTTATACGAGAAATTATCACAACCGGTACATTATCATAAGCTCTAGACAACAGGTTATAAACACTATCCGTAAATTCTTGGCAGCGACTTCTATTTTTTGCTCGGCTTTCAAATTCTCTGAAGGGAATACAGCCATACGCGCTCGCATTCATGATATGCTCTGCGTCCTTTCCTTTCATTTTACTAAGCGAAATTGCAACGCTTGGTAATATCGATTCAACGTGACTATCGCCTATCAATATAACTTCTACATCAGAAACTTCGAGTGTAATTGATGTACAAGTTTCTACATAACTGTCATACCTTACATCACAGGTATTGGCTATTGCATTCTTCAACGAACTTGGGTAATCATTATAAGACTTATCCTGATATTCAAATATAGAGAGTCCAATTTCAGAGAGTCGTTGTGGTAACCCTTTCGCCGTGTACACAAAAAATGAAAAAGCTAAACAACCCAGAAATAAAGCTGGTAAAGCCCAGAACCTAACATCGCTGACTTTGGCGTGCCTCATTTCATTGAATGGGGTTTCTACTAACCTGAAGCTAATCCAGCCCAGAATAACTGACAAAAGTATGCCTGGATAGATGAACCAATCACCAAGTTCAAAATGTTTATTGAGTACTACTACGGGCCAGTGCCACAAATATATTGAATAGGACCAGGTGCCTAATAACTGCATGCACCTTGCGTTAATCAAGCTTGTATTTAAAGGGGATGAAACTAAAATCAACAAAGTTCCACATACAGGAAAGATCGTACCAAATCCGGGCCATGCATTCTCATTGGAAAATGCAAACATTGAGCTTATGACAATTGCCATACCCACTATCGCATAATTCCTACTAAGAGCCACATGCCATCCCCTTAAGTACAACCAGGCCACCCCTCCAGCCATTAGTTCCCAAGCCCTTGTCGGGAGATAGAAGTAGGACAAATCTGGCCATCTATCGCCCGAATATATAGAAAAAGACATCAACACGAACGTTGCACACGCGAACATAACCTTGAAGTACTGCTTAGAACTCCATTTATCCAAGAACATCAGCACTAGGGGGTAAATAATATAAAACTGCCATTCAACCGACAACGACCAGGTGTGCAATAGCCAGTTCTCACCTGAATTTGTTGCGAAATACCCCGCTTGTTTGGCAAAAAACACATTCGAAATAAAAGTTAGGCTCGTGATAGAATTGTGAGCTAAATTGATAAGCTCTGCAGGAGTGAAAAAAAACCATCCTAACAATAACGTACCCATGCACGTGAAGCACAAAGCAGGAACTAAACGAAAAAATCTTGCTTTATAAAACCCAATGACGCTAAATTTTAAACTATCCCTCTGCTCGATTATTATTCCTGTCATTAAATAGCCAGATATAACAAAAAAAACATCTACTCCAACAAAGCCACTAGGTACCCAATCATTATTAAAATGATAGAATACGACTGACATCACTGATAGAGCACGCAGAAAATTGATGTCTTTACGAAATTTCAATATAATTCAACCCTTTAAAATGTTATCGAAAAACATCATCTATAAAATAATTTAAGCTTCTTAAAAGCCGAATACAAAAACTGCTCCAAGTATCTTAGTATATTATAAAGGCTCTTCTTTTCAGATATATCAAGGCACTTACTATAAAATATTCGTCTTTTTTGAAATACTGTTAAATTATTAGATTCTAGCAATCTTTTATATAGCTTGACAAAATCTGACTTTAACATAGGGTTGAGGCTACTGCCCACAGGAGCGCTCACACCTGAATCACTATATTTTATTGAAACAAAGTCACAGAATTTTATATTTATGTTATTTTCCAGTGCTTTAAGAAAAAACGGATAATCCTCCAGCAACCTGTAATTTTCATCGAAACCTCCGAGCTCATCGTATATTTTCTTCGTAAAGCAAACACTAGCCCCCGATATAATATTCCCTTTAGTAGCAATATATTTGTATAGATTAAGTTCATTTTTTTCTTTAAAAAGGGGTTTAAAATTATCTGAAGGCTCTATTCGCATTTCTTTTGTCAATGACTTATCGCAAACGGAGCGCTTTGTAGTAATTATTTGGCTAGCACCAGTTTCAAACTCTCTTGTCACTTTAGATAAAACAGAGTTGTCATAAAAAGCATCATCAGCACTTAATATTACTATAATATCCGATTCTGTACGATTTATTGCTCTATTGAACGATGCAACAGTCCCTATATTACTTTCATTGATATTAATAGCCGTTCTTACGCGACTTCCCTGACTCCATTTCTCTACTGTGGACTGTACGAATTTATAATTAAAATCATGCGTCCCATCATCTGTAATGGAGAATTCAACTTCTCCGACCGTCTCTAGATTTTGTTTAAACACAGACGCAATGCAGTTCTCTAACAAATCCCAATTATTATATGTAAGAGTTACAATAGCTAAAGATGGCTTTTTCGACTCACTCATAACCTATTCCCAAAGACTCCAAAAGCAATCTCTTTAAGCTGATGATATTTCGTTAATAGAAGTTTAATTTTCGAAGAGTTCACATTTAGAGTTCCCAACTTCTCTAGCGAATAACATATAAATATCAATGAAACCGCAGATCCGACAAGCAAAGAAAGCAGTGAAGAATAAAAACCTGTAAAAATTATTAAAATCGAGGCTAACAGTAGCCAAATAGATAGAACTTTATTCTCTCGACTAAAACCAAACCCCCACAAACCTATTACAATTCTATAAATCAAAAGAAAGTAAATAAAATAACTCACTGCAAAAGCGTAGCCTGTACTATTAACCCCCCAGAACTCGAAACCTAAATATACCAATGACACATAGAGAACATTCCATATTACTTCTGTCGCCAAGAACAGTACACTCTTAGCCTTAGCCAAGATTACAAAAGCTAAAGCCCAGCTGATTAACTTGAATACATCTCCTAGTATTTGCCACCTTAGAATCTCTGATGCAGAACGAAATTCAGATGAGTACAAAAGTTCAATAATGTATTCAGAAAAAGTTAACATTATAATGAAAACCGGTGCGGCAAACATTATAGCTATTTGAGTTTGATCATTTATTAATGAAGTAACTTTGTTTTTATTCTGGATTACTTCTGTCAACCTCGGAAAGTAATCAGTTCCCATAGACGCAAGAATAAAACCAACGTAAGTTATAGATATTGCCCAAGATGCTTGAAATATTCCGACAGATTCTGCTCCGTAGTTTTCCATTATCAGGTATCTCACCAAAAACTGGTTCCCGGTAGTTATCACTCCCGAAAGCATAAATACTACACCTAATGACAGCATTAACTTGAAGCGACTGAAAAAATCAGTAAAAGATGCTCTATTGTCACTATTAAAGCTTAATTTTGGTGTATATTTATACGCAATTAGGCATGTAATAATCGGTACAAAAATCACAAATATGGGAATGCTTTGTTTACCATAAAGCCAGATAGTTAGACAGCCCAACACCGCGGAAATAATCGAAGAGTACACTTTGACTTTAGCCAACTGCGGTATTAGCCTAAGGCCTTGCAGCTGGGCCGTTTGAGATGCTCCAATTAATGCAAAAAAGACTCCTATGCTAATTAATTTAACATCAAATGAACTAACGCTACCGTTAAACACATAGCCTGCAATCTGATGAGAAAATATAAGACCTATAGATAACCCTAACAAGCCTAATACAAGATGCACAGAAAACAGCGTAAACCTGACTGTATAAAATAACTTTCCGTCATTCAAATCAGCTGCCAGTTGCCTTGCCCCAGACGTACGTAAGCCAAGCCCCAACGCTGTAGACCATGCCACCATGATCGATGTCAATAATCCCGCAACGCCGACACCTACAGGCCCAAATAATAGTGCTAAAAATTTTATCTTCAGCAAACCAGCTACTATTGACAGAAAAGATGCTCCACCTATCAAAGATGTCGCTCGAAGTATTTCCTTCTGGTTAGCATTACTCACAAACTAAGTCTCCAAGTACTCACTCAATAGAAGCTATTACATGCATCGATTACCTTGGAAACCTCAACATCAGTTAAAATAGGACTAATAGGCAAGCTCAATACTGTTGAATGGAGACTTTCTGCAACAGGTAACTGTTTTTGCTGAAATTCGGGATATGCAGGTTGTTGATGAGGTGGGACTGGATAATGAATTAAAGTTTCAATGCCACTATCGGCTAAATGCTGTTGAAATCTATCACGCTCGTTTACATTGACAACAAATAAATGCCAAACGTGTGATTTTTCATCAAAAACTTGGGGTAAGTTTACAAGCTGATTATTTATTTCTTTTAAATAACGAAAGGCCACTTGCCGCCTTTCACTAATTTCCTGATCTAAAAATTTCAGCTTCACCCTCAACATTGCGGCCTGAATTTCATCTAATCTACTGTTAGCTCCTTTATAAACATTGACATATTTTTCCTTAGAACCATAATTTCTTAAAATTCGCACTGTTTCCATTAAGTTTACATCATTTGTCGTAACAGCTCCCCCATCTCCAAGCGCACCTAAGTTTTTACCTGGATAGAAACTAAAGCCCGCCGCATCACCTAGCCCCCCAACTTTTATCCCAAAATACTCAGCGCCATGGGCCTGAGCACAGTCCTCTATGAGCTTTAGACCAAATTTTTCACTCAATGATGCTATTTCTTTAATCTCTGTAACTTGACCATACAAGTGAACTACTAAAATCCCTCTAGTCTTGTCACTAATAGCTTTCTCAATATTTTCTGCGCTAATATTAAATGTGGCAGGATTTGGTTCCACAAGAACAGGTTTCAGGCCACTCCTAGAAATTGCCAAGATAGATGCTATGTACGTATTAGATGGCACTATGATTTCATCACCATACTTAAAGATTCCCATCTCTATATATGCTTGAAATATTAGGACTAAAGCATCTAAACCATTCGCAACACCCGCGCAAAATTTCGTATCACAATAATTTGAAAATTCTTTTTCAAAGCTTTCGACCTCTCTTCCCAAAATGTACCATCCGGAATCAATAACCCTAGAACATGCACTCTTAAGTTCAGCTTGATATCTTGTGTTAACTGCAGTCAAATCGAGAAATTTGATCATTTATCTTTACTCTTAGTTAAAAAGACTCTTGCCAAAATATCATTTGAACCATCCATATAGTCATGGATAGTTTTACCGGAGTAATCCGCAATATCGGCTTTAGCTCCTTCAGAAATCAAATAAACCATTAGATCGAAATCACCTTGTTCGACACAATAATTTTTTGCGTACATTAATACAGTCGTGCCATTCACATTTTGGTCATTTACATTTGCACCAATATCGACGAGATATGACACAGTTTCTAACTGGCCATTATAAGCCGCAACTATTATTGCCCCCCATCCTTTTTCATTTTTTTCGAACAGTAAAGAAGGGTTCAACTCAAGTATCCTTATCACTGAAGGAAGGTTACCTGACGCAGCCTCCTTGAGCAGTAAGTCTAGCTCATCGACTATCAACATTACGTCATAGTCCACAGTAGACACTTTGAGAAAACTTTCAGCCTCCTCCAAAACTACTCCTGGCCGGCATTCACTTTTAGAGTTCAGGATCTTACAAAACGATATACTCTTTCCTTTAAATTTTAACAGTTGATAACACCTAAAAGAAAAAGCCCTAACATTATTATAAACTTGCCACGCTGTCCTATTTAAATCTAATGATAATTTACTATAGTCAATGCTCGACTTTGAAAAATACGTGCTACCTTCATAATTTTGACGTTCTGCTACATAACTATTATTTATCAAACTTTCTAAATTATTTTTTACTAGTTCGACCCCTACATCTACGTAATTCAGATATAATAAACGGGCGTTCATGATGTTATTTATACATATCTTTCTTTGATCTATTATATCTCCGGTATCAATCCCCGAATCAATACTATGCAGAGAGACTCCACTATAAGACTGACCATGCAAAAGAGGCAGAGCAGACGTATACATTCCTTTATACATAGGAAGATAAGAGAAATGAATATTAAACAATCCTACACAGGAGAATTTTTCAGGAGCAATAATTTTGTCAAATTCCAAGGAAAGAAATATAGAATTTGAAAGCAAAAAACTCTCATCGAGAGTTATCATTTCCACCTTATTATCTTTACAAAATTTTTTTAAGGAACGCTGCCAGCTATGTTTACCATCATCCGATTGAGCTGGTATTACTTTGATATTTAATTTGGCGTATTCAACCAACAAATACTCAATAACTTGAACTGGCAGTTCATTTTTTCCAGCAATAATTATAGTGCTGACCTTACTCATCTGAAATTAACCCCAAGAACTTGTCATAATCCCTAATATAATCATTCTCATCATAATACGCATCGGCCAATACAAGTAGAACGCAATCCTCCGAAAAGTCAGTCATTTCCCTCCAAATAAAAGAATCAATCATAAGCCCTTGAGCAGGGTTATCAAGTAGCACATCAACTTTCTCTTTACCATCATCTAGTAAAAACCTGCAAGATCCTTTCACTGCAATTGCAAGTTGCTTCAATTCCTTGTGAGCATGAAACCCTCTAGTTACAGATTCCTTTGTATTAAAAACATAATACACTCGTTTTATTTGAAAAGGGATATTCAAAGACTGTTCTAATGATACCAGCGCGCCCCTTTCGTCACCATGACTTTGAAGCTGAATTAGATTAACATTCATCTCTTACGACCAATTTAGTTCTACAAATTGACAAAAAATTAGTAGCCTATTTTAAATGAGCACTAGAAATAGCTCTCGCTAAAAATTTGTGACTACTATACACCTCGTTTAAATCTCATATAGCGGCTGAGATTCAACTATTTTATTAGCAACAAACTACTTTTCCGAAAAACATATTATTTCAATAATAAAAAATTGCAATTACTCCCACTCAATCGTGGCGGGTGGTTTGCCTGAAATATCATAAACTACGCGTGAGATTCCGTCGATTTCGTTGATGATTCGGTTCGATACTTTCCCTAGGAAATCGTAAGGTAAGTGCGCCCAAATGGCAGTCATGAAGTCGATGGTTTCAACCGCACGTAAAGATACCACCCAGTCATATTTGCGTCCGTCGCCCATCACGCCCACTGAGCGTACGGGTAGGAATACAGTGAACGCTTGACTGACCTTGTGGTAAAGCTCTGCGGCATGGAGCTCTTCAATGAAGATCGCATCGGCGCGGCGCAGTAAGTCACAGTATTCCTTTTTCACTTCACCTAACACACGCACGCCTAAGCCTGGCCCTGGGAATGGATGGCGGTAGAGCATGTTGTATGGCAGGCCTAATTCTAGGCCAATCTTGCGTACTTCGTCTTTGAACAACTCACGCAGCGGCTCGACTAAGCCCATTTCCATATCATCGGGCAAGCCACCTACATTGTGGTGAGATTTAATGACATGCGCTTTACCTGTTTTAGATGCAGCGGATTCAATCACATCTGGATAGATAGTGCCTTGCGCCAGCCATTTCACGTCTTTTACTTTTTTGGCCTCTTCATCAAACACATCGATAAAGACATGACCAATAATCTTACGCTTGGCTTCGGGGTCGGCTTCGCCCGCTAAGGCGTCTAAGAAACGATCTTCGGCTTTCACATGAACAATGTTCAGGCCAAAATGGTCTCCAAACATTTCCATGACTTGCTCACCTTCGTTGAGGCGTAATAGGCCGTTATCAACGAATACGCACGTTAAACGGTCGCCAATGGCGCGGTGTAAGAGCATGGCTACAACAGAGCTATCGACTCCACCGGACAACCCCAGAATGACGTTGTTGTCGCCCACTTGCTCGCGGATTTTTACAATTGCATTTTCAATGATAGACGCTGATGTCCATAACTTGTCACATTGGCAAATATTCAACACAAAGTGCTCTAAAATCCGCATGCCTTGACGTGTATGTGTCACTTCTGGATGAAATTGCACACCGTAGAAATTGCGCGCTTCATCGGCCATGGCCGCAAAGGGGCAAGACGGCGTTTGAGCAACCGTGGTAAAACCTTCTGGAATCGATGCAACTTTGTCGCCGTGACTCATCCAAACGTCAAGTAAGGCATTGCCGTTATCATTTACTTGATCTTCAATGGCATCGAGCAATGCGCTTTTAGCCACTAATTCAACCTGTGCGTAACCGAATTCTCGATGCTCAGAGCCTTGCACTGAACCACCGAGTTGATGCGCCATGGTTTGCATGCCGTAACAAATACCAAACACGGGAACACCGGCGTTAAATACATATTCAGGCGCACGTGGCGAACCATTCTCGGTAACGCTTTCTGGACCACCGGAAAGAATAATGCCCTGCGGATTAAATTCGCGAATGTCTTCTTCGGTGACATCCCACGCCCAAAGTTCACAATAAACGCCTAATTCACGAATACGTCGTGCGATTAATTGGGTGTACTGGGAGCCAAAATCTAAAATTAGGATTTTATGGTCGTGGATGTCTCTGCTCATAGTGCGAAAATTCTCTTAGTATTTTAAAAACAAAAACGAGGACGAACCCGTCGTCCCCGTGACTTGTTAATGCGTTGGATTAACCTAAACGGTAATTCGGTGCTTCTTTGGTAATGGTCACATCGTGAACATGTGATTCGCCCATGCCTGCACTCGAAATTTTCACAAATTCCGCTTTGGTTCGAAGCGCGTCAATGGTGCCACAACCGGTCAAGCCCATGCATGAGCGTAAGCCGCCCATTTGCTGATGAATAATACCTGTTAGTGTGCCTTTGTAAGGAATACGCCCTTCAATGCCTTCTGGAACTAATTTGTCAGCCGCGTTATCGGTCTGGAAGTAGCGGTCAGATGAACCTTTAGACATTGCGCCTAATGAACCCATGCCACGATAGCTTTTGAACGCTCGGCCTTGATAGAGCTCAATTTCACCGGGTGCTTCATCCGTACCAGCAAACATAGAGCCCACCATCACACAGGCAGCGCCCGCAGCAATAGCTTTAGCAATATCACCGGAGAAACGAATACCACCGTCGGCAATCACTGGAATACCGCGCCCTTCCAATGCTGCAACAGCATCAGATACCGCGGTAATTTGGGGTACACCCACACCTGTGACGATACGAGTGGTACAAATTGAGCCTGGGCCGATGCCCACTTTTACGGCGTCACAGCCTGCGTCGGCTAGCGCAATTGCGCCTTTACCTGTTGCAACGTTACCGCCAATAATTTGAACATGCGGGAATGCATCTTTGGTGGCGCGAATACGGTCTAATACGCCTTGCGAATGGCCGTGGCTTGAGTCTACCAGCAACACATCAACACCCGCTTCAACCAATGCAGCAACACGTTCTTCGTTGCCCTCACCGGCACCAACGGCGGCTCCTACAAGTAAGCGCCCTGATTCATCTTTACATGCGTTTGGCTTACGTTCGGCTTTTTTAAAGTCTTTTACGGTGATCATGCCGCGCAACTTAAAGTCTTCGCTGACTACCAAAATTTTCTCGATGCGGTGTTCGTGCATGAGATGCTGCACGTCTTCACGCTTGGTGCTTTCTAGCACGGTCACGAGCTTTTCTTTGGGTGTCATGATGTCTTGAACGGTTTTGTTTAAATCGCGCTCAAAACGAACATCACGGCTAGTTACAATACCCACAAGGTCATTGCCAGCGTTGACAACAGGAAAGCCTGAAAAGCCATGTTCTTGTTGCAAAGCAATAAGCTCACCCAGTGGCAAATGAGGGCCAACGGTGACAGGAGAATCAACCATACCACTTTCGTATTTTTTAACTTTACGAACTTGGTCTGCCTGCGTTTCAATAGGCATGTTTTTGTGAATAAATCCGATTCCGCCTTCCTGGGCTAATGCGATCGCTAAACGCGCTTCGGTTACCGTATCCATGGCAGCAGAAAGCATTGGAATATTTAATTCAATGGTCTTAGTAAGACGGGTACGAAGGCACGCTGTATTAGGCAGCACTTCGGAGTGGGCTGGGACTAGCAGGACGTCGTCAAACGTCAATGCATCTTTAGCAATTCTTAGCATGGCGCAACTCTTAAACCTAAACAAATGACGGTAAATTGGTTGCGGCCGTATTCTACCGACAAGCCCCGTCTTAAACAAATAAAATTTGACTCATATCACTTCAAATTTCACGAATCTGCGTTAACGCCTGTCAACCTTGCGTCACACATAGTCCAAGATAGTCGATGTCTCCTAAAATATGGCCATTTCTGTCATAAGCTTCATTTTAAACTCAAGACTGATTCTCAGTGTAGCTGCCGAGTGCGGCTCGCCCGACAATTCGTGGAGTTTTTTAACATGCGACAACGAGCAATAATGACCGCGCTAGCCATGACGGCTAGTCTTGCTTTCACTCAGGGCTGTAGTTCCATCGCAGGCAGCGCGAACACCAGTGAGCAAGTGTCAAAGTCCAAACCCAACGTGCTTTGGATTTACATGGAAGATATCGATCCGGTTTTTTCTCCATACAATGACAAATTTAATTCTGCCGATGACACACCAACCATCCAAATGTTAGCCGACCAAGGTGTTACATTTAGTTCAGCCTTTAGCCCAGCCCCTGTGTGTTCTCCTGCACGTTCTGCGGTGATCACAGGCACTATGCCCACCACATTGGGCGTTCATAACCACCACTCATCGCGCACCATTGAAGATGCTATTTTTCTGCCTGATCACGTCAAAACAATCCCTGAGTTAATGCAAACAGCCGGTTACGCCACGTTCAATCACGGTAAGGACGACTACAACTTTATCTACAATCGCGATGAACTGTACGAAGACGACTTGATGATTGATTTTTGGTATACCTTTGCCGGCCAAGGCGACTGGTTGAGCATTGCCAAACAAGACAAGCCATTCTTTGGCCAAATCCAAACCACGGGTGGAAAGTGGTCCATCGATAGCCTTTATCCAAAAATTAAAAATCAAGTTAAAACCATCGACCGAGACAGCATCGATATTCCGCCCTATTACCCTGATATTCCCTCAATTCGTGAAAAAATGGCGCGCCAATATGATGCAGCGCGCTACACAGATCATGAAGTGAAGGAAATTTTGGCGCAGCTCAAAGACAATGGGCTACTGAACAATACCTATGTATTTTTCTTCTCCGACCATGGTTTCAATACCGAACGCCACAAACAATTTGTATATGACGGCGGCATTCATGTGCCATTGATCGTGGCGTATTTTGGCGAAGACGGCGAACTGACTCAAGGTTCTACCCGTGACGATTTAGTGAACCTTATTGACTTGGGCCCTACCACATTGGCATTGGCCGGTTTACCAACGCCAAACTATATGGAAGGGAAAGACGTGTTCGCCAATGATTTCAGCCGCGACCAAGTCATTGCCACGCGTGACCGTTGTGATTTTACCATCGACCGCATTCGTGCCGTTCGTACCGAGCAGTTCAAGTACATTAAAAACTACTTCCCTGAACGTTCGATGATGCAAGATTCCTATCGCGATCGTCGCCAAACATTTAAAGACATTAAACGTCTTTATGCCGAAGGCAAACTCAACTCAGCACAGTCTGTTTTGCCCGCTCCAACCAAGGCACCTGAAGAGTTGTATGATGTGGTGAAAGACCCTTATGAGATCAACAACCTCGCGTCTGATCCTGCTTATGCGGCCACCCTCGCCGATATGCAAACACGTTTATCTACGTGGCAAGCGCAAACAGGAGATAAAGGCTCTGAACCACAAAACCCTGAGTCGTTACGTTTTATGATCGACCGCTGGGGTGAGCGCTGTGTGAACCCTGAATATGATTTCGTGCGCAAGCATCGTCGTCATAACCAACCTCAAAAATCGCTCAAATAGACCGCAGCAAATCACCATAGGGACCTTCGGGTCCCTTTTTTATGCCCTGCTTTGTGAGAAGTGATGGAAACAGTTGGAATTTTTGTAGGTTGAGGCACAATAAAGCTGTTTATTGCAATTCATTGAAGCTGCCTCATGATCAATTCAGACTCAATCTATAGTGTTTCCCAGCTCAACCGCCGTGTGAACTCAATTCTCAGTCACGATCTAGGCGCGGTTTGGATTGAAGCAGAAATAGGCCAACTCACCAAAGCCGCTTCAGGGCACTGGTACCTCACCTTAAAAGATCCAAGCGCCCAAGTTCGCTGCGCCATGTTTAAAGGCCGCAACCGTATGATGTCTTGGAGCCCTAAGGTAGGCGATGCAGTATTGGTTAAAGCTCAGGTTGGCTTGTATGAACCTCGCGGCGAGTACCAGCTGGTGATCGACGCCATGCAGCCCGCAGGTCTGGGTAAACTGCAACAAGCATTCGAGCAACTTAAACGTGAGTTGGCAGCACGCGGTTGGTTTGCTCATGACACCAAACAACCTTTGCCTGAACGGATTGAAACCGTTGGATTAGTGACTTCATCCACTGGCGCTGCAATTCATGACATCATCAGTGTGATGGAACGACGCGATCCGAATGTCTCTCTGGTCATTTACCCAACGCCTGTGCAAGGCGATGCCGCTAGTGAGCAAATCGCCACTCAAATACGCATGGCGAATCAGCGTCGCGAAGTGGACGTCATTATCGTGGGGCGCGGTGGTGGCTCGCTGGAAGATCTTTGGTGTTTTAATACAGAAATAGTTGCGCAGAGTATTATGAACAGCGAAATTCCTGTGATTAGTGCTGTTGGCCATGAGGTGGATGTGAGTATTTCTGATTGGGTTGCTGACGTGCGTGCGCCCACGCCATCTGCCGCCGCAGAGCTGGTCACACAGGAAGCATCGCAGCGCTTGCAACGACTCGCTCATATCACCCAAAAGATGACACATTGCTGGCAACATCAACGTCAATCGCAATGGCTTAAGTTAGAGCGATTACAGCAGCAATTAATGCAGCACCATCCATCAAGACGCTTACAACAGCAAATGCAGTTGGCCGATGAAATGACACACCGTTTGCATGGTTCGCTGAACCAGTATTTGTCGCGCTCGCAGCGCCATTTTCATCAATTGCAACAACGACTCTCGCAACAAAGTCCGGCCTTGAGAGTCGCTCATGAGCAAGCGAGCGCACATGAACTCAGCGCCCGATTAGTGAGCGGCATGCAACAACTGTTGGCTGACAAACAAAATCAGCACGGTTTAGGCGTTGCTAAGCTGGATATTGTCAGTCCGTTAGCCACATTAAGCCGCGGCTACAGTATTACGCGCACACCAAAAGATGACGTCATTCGTTCTGTGGCGCATATTGAGCAAGGGCAACCCTTGGTAACACTGGTTGAGGATGGGGAAGTGCATTCAACGGTCACGTCCGTCAAAGCTAAATAATAGTGTTGGTCTGCGTTTATTCAAACGCCCAATAAAAAGCCATATCCTAGGATATGGCTTTGATGAGCTCTAATCGTTAACTAACATCAGTGAGTTGCACCCGCAATTTGGTGGCCCAATTCTAGATAACGATACTTCACTACTGACTTTGATTTTAATTCATTGCAATGATTACAAAAGTAATCCACTGCTCCGCATGCTTTTAAAAGGCTAAGCGGATCACCGCAAGTATTACACACGGCTTGTGCTTCGTAGCTTGAACTGCATTCTTCACAACGATGCTCTTGTGCATCACTTACTAGATAGCCCTGACACTTAGGGCACTTTGGTCGTAGAGTCATAGTTCACCTCGAGTAGTGGCTTATTATTAAAATTATTTTCTACTCTTGATATAACTCATTAAACGTTTACGTTTCCTGACTTGGCTCAATGTTAGGCTGTTTTTCCGATCTTTAAATGGGTTATCACCCTCTTTAAAATCTAAGCGTATTGGGCTACCCATAATCTTTAAAGAACGACGGAAATAATTCGTCAAATAGCGTTTGTAAGAGCCCGGCAACGAATTGACCATAGTTCCGTGCACCACCAATAATGGTGGGTTGTAACCGCCCGCATGCGCGTAGCGCAGTTTACTTCGGCGTCCGCGTACCATAGGTGGGTTATGATCTTCAGTTGCGCCTCGCAAAATACGCGTGAGTTTAGATGTGGATACGCGCGTTGTTGCCGACACATATGCTTCTTTCACCGACTCGAACAAATGACCTACGCCCGAACCATGCAAAGCTGAAATAAAGTGAACACGCGCAAAGTCAACAAAGCCAAGGCGTCGGTCGAGCTCATCTTTAATGCGCTGACGCTCATCATTCGACAAGCCATCCCATTTGTTGACCACAACCACTAAAGAGCGGCCGGCATTGAGTACAAAGCCCAACAAGCTTAGATCTTGGTCACTGACCCCCAAGTGAGCATCAAGCACCAACAACACAACGTTGGAATCTTCGATGGCCTGCAACGTTTTAATTACTGAGAATTTCTCAATCGACTCATTCACTTTACTACGGCGGCGAATACCAGCGGTATCAATCAAAATATAATCTTGGTCGTCACGTTCCATCGGGATATACACCGAGTCTCGCGTTGTGCCAGGCATGTCGTACACCACCACCCGATCTTCACCCAAAATACGGTTAGTGAGCGTTGACTTTCCTACGTTGGGGCGGCCAACAATGGCGAGTTTAATTGGCACATCATCAAACGGCACTTTGTCGTCGTCATCCAATTCACCGGCTTCAATCGCTTCGAGCGTTTGTTCGTCGAATTCATCAATGTCATCAAACTCGCTCACATCACCAAAATCATGAGATTCATCGGCGAGGCTATCCGCCAGCTGATCTAAATCTGGCTCACTGTCGAGCGTTTCCGCTAAGCTTTCGATGGTCTGTTCAAGCAATTGGTTAATGCCGCGCCCTTGGGCTGCGGCAACACCGTGCATATTCTTCATGCCAAGCTTGTAAAAGTCAGCCATAACTTGCTGCTCGTCTACGCCATCAACCTTATTCACCAACAGTACAGTTTGCTTTTCTTGGCGACGTAAGCTTCCTGCAATCTCTTGATCTGTTGCCGTTAGGCCGTCACGAGCGTCAACCATGAAGAACACCAAATCAGCTTCCACAACGGCTTGCATCGACTGTTCAACCATCAGCGCATCAATGCCTTCTTCGTCGCCATAGATACCGGCAGTATCAATGACGATGAATTCAGATTCGCCAAAACGTGCGTGACCATATTGGCGGTCACGAGTGAGCCCCGGAAAATCTGCAACTAAGGCATCACGCGTGCGAGTGAGGCGGTTAAATAACGTTGATTTACCAACATTTGGACGCCCAACTAGCGCAATAACAGGAACCATTAAAATCTTACTCCAACGAAAACCCCGACCTTAGGCCGGGGCTTTACAAAAACTTGAGACATTCATTATTCAGCTTTAGGGCGTTTCAATTGCGTAAACATCTCCATCACGCGATTGCACATAAATAACGCCTTCGTCTACCACAGCTTCAGAATACAAACCGTCTGAGTCTACTTCCATACGTGACACGAACTCGCCCGTACTATCATCTAACCAATGCAGATAACCTTCCATATCACCCACTACAACATACCCTTTAACAACAGAGGGGGTTGTGATCTGGCGATTTTCAAGGTTTAAGTTAACCCAGGATTCTGAACCGTCGTTGCGATTAATTGAGTACACATAGCTGCTACTGTTACTCAAATAAATGTCGAAACCGTCAATGGCCATACCTTGATACGACGAGTATGGACGTTTCCATTTTTCGCGGCCCGTACGCAGTTCAACAGACACTAAGTCACCATTATAGGCTACTGCGTAAGCTGCATCACCTGAGATGATCACATCGGCGTCTACATCCACCATGCGTTCCAAGTCATTGGTACCGCTCGGCTGAGTCACCTGCTCTTCCCAAATTTGGAATCCACGGTCTAAGAACAGTGCATTGAGCTTGCCATCCGGAGTGCCCATGAATACACCACCTTGGGAGATGGCAGGAGTTCCAGAGCCGCGCAGCGTCAATGGCTGCACCGCGTTTTCAAAAACCCATTTCTCTTCACCAGTTTCAGCGTCGAGCCCGTAAACTTTGCCCGAAAGCGTGTTTACCACAACCATGCCGTCTGACACGGCAGGTGGCGCGAGAACTTCGCCTCCCACCACAGCCTTCCAGCGCTGTTCGCCGGTATCAGCGTTTAAGCTATAAACGAATCCGCGCTCTGTGCCAATAAACAGCTGTTGATAAGCTACCGTGATTGCGCCTGAGACCATTGCAGAATGGCGTCCGCCAAACCAACGTTCGTCATCGGGTTCACCCAAATGAGTTTCCCAAACGGCTTTCCCGTTGTCTTTCTTCAGCGCTTTAACAACACCATCACGGCTTGCTGCAAAGACTTTGTCGTAAGCAACCGCAGGACGTAAACGAGAGGCATGATCGCCAACCCCGCTTCCTACTGACGTTGACCAAAGCTCTTTGGCTTCAAATTGTTTTTCAAATTCAACCAATTCAGCAACGATGATTTGTTCTTCATCATCATCTTCAAACAATGAGCAGCCGGCCAATGCCAAACTTCCCAAACCTGCAATCAATAGCGGACGAAACCAAGCTTTCACGCTGATACTCCTTAGCAGCTTTATTCGGTGACAGGCAGAATCACTGCTTCAGTCGGTTCTGCTAAATCATCCAAACGAATTTGAATGTCAGCCGCATTGCTCAACGACGGACTCATTAAGGCTTCTTGATAAGCCGTGCGTGCCGCAGCCGTATCGCCTTTAAGCACTAGCGCATCGCCTAGCAAGGCTTTCACTTCGCCCGAGACTGTTTCAGGCCACTGGCTTTGTAAATCGGTAATGGCAGCGTCAAGCTGACCGCGCTCGATGTTCACACGCGCCAAGCGAATGCGTGCAACCGTTTTAATGGATTCAGAGACCGTTGCGCTTTTCACAACGGCATCCAACATGCCTGCGGCCTTGTCGTATTCACCCGCTTCGATCTCAGTCTTCGCCAGTTTTAATTCTGCAATCACAGCATATGAGCTGTCTTTGTATTCGCTGACAAACGTTTCAAGCTGAGCGGTGTCGCCCGCTTGAGCAAATGCAGCGGCGGCTTCTGCTGCATCTTGTACTTGCGTGTCTTGGTAATAGCGAAATCCGTAGATACCGCCTAAGCCAATCACGACACCCGCCAGAATTTGGCCGCCGTAGGTACGCCAGAAGCTCTTAATCGCTTCTACTTGTTGTTCTTCGGTTTGGTAAAGTTCCACAACCTGCTCCAATTATTCCATGATCGCAGCTAAACGTTCAGCAAGGTCAGTTACTTGAACTGTTTCTTGCTGCGCATCGCTACGTAAATGTTTCAAACTAACTTCACCGTTGGCAAGTTCCTGTTCGCCTACGATTAAAGCAATACTCGCTCCGAATTTATCGGCGCGCTTAAATTGTTTCTTGAAATTACCGCCCCCTAAATGATGCATCACTCGAAGAGTTGGCATCTGAGCGCGTAAATTCTCTGCGATCTGCAGACTGGCAGACAAGCAGCTGTCGTTGCCGGCCATGCAGTATACATCTACTGCAGCAGGGAGGTGATCAAGCTTTCCGAGAGTGTCTAACAGAAGAATTAATCGTTCAATCCCCATGGCAAAGCCAACTGCGGGTGTCGACTTACCGCCCAGTTGTTCAACCAAGCCATCATATCGACCACCAGCACAAACGGTACCTTGAGCACCCAGTGCATCGGTGACCCATTCAAACACGGTTTTATTGTAATAATCCAGCCCTCGCACCAGACGATTGTTCAATTCGTAACGAATGCCCAAATCATCTAACAATTCACACAGCCTTTGCATGTGTTGCTTGCTGTCTTCGTCGAGGTAGTCTTCAAGCTGAGGCGCATCAACTAGCACGGCTTGCGTGGTTGGGCTTTTGCTATCGAGCACGCGCAACGGATTAGAATGCAAACGTCGTTTGCTGTCTTCATCCAATTCAGCTTCGTGCTGCAATAAAAATTCGACGAGCTTGTCTTTGTACTCTGCACGAGCTTCATTTGAACCCAATGAATTCAATTGCAAAGTGACTTGGTCAGACATACCAAAGTGCTGCCATAACCGCGCAGTCATTAAAATCACTTCGGCATCGGCGTCAGCACCTGACAAGCCATACACTTCGACACCAAACTGATGGAATTGACGATAGCGGCCTTTTTGCGGGCGTTCATGGCGAAACATAGGACCGATATACCAAAGGCGTTGCTCTTGGTTATAAAGTAATCCACCTTGGTTGCCTGCCCGCACGACACAGGCGGTGCCTTCTGGGCGAAGAGTGAGGTTGTCACCATTGCGGTCAGCAAAGGTATACATTTCTTTTTCAACGATGTCGGTCACTTCGCCAATTGAGCGTTTAAACAGCTCAGTGCTTTCGAGGATAGGCGTTCTGATTTCAGAATATCCATATCCAGCCACAACTTGTCGAAGGTTATTTTCTACAAATTGCCATGCCGGAGACTGATCAGGAAGACAGTCGTTCATACCACGGACGGCTTGAATTTGTTTAGCCACAGTTTTGCATTACCTGAGAAAAATGAATTTAAGAGCCGGCATTATAAGGAAGGATGACGACAACACAAAGAGGATTACCCGAAAGCAATCCTCTTGTAACGGTGATTATTTGACGTCTGTGACATCAATACGTTGTTCTTCGTCGATTCGGTTTAATTTTGCACGAATACGCGATTCCAACTGATCGACAAGGTGGTCATTGTCAAAACGTTCTTTTTGGCGTTCACCATCTTCATAAAAGCCACTGCGCTTGTGACCACCGGCAAGACCGATGTCAGACACCATCGCTTCGCCTGGGCCGTTCACAACACAACCAATGACCGATACATCCATTGGCGTCACAACATCTTCAAGACGTTGTTCTAATTCGTTGACGGTGCCGATGACATCAAACTCTTGGCGAGAACACGACGGACACGCAATAAAGTTAATGCCTCGCGAGCGAATACGAAGTGATTTTAAAATATCAAAACCAACTTTAACTTCTTCCACAGGTGGCGCAGCAAGCGACACTCGCAATGTATCGCCAATGCCTTCGGACAGTAACATGCCCAGTCCAATTGCAGATTTCACAGAACCCGCGCGAGCACCACCGGCTTCGGTGATCCCTAAATGCAACGGTTGATCAATTCGTTTGGCCAGTAAGCGATAAGCGCCCACCGCTAAAAATACATCAGAGGCTTTTACACTGACTTTGAATTGGTCGTAATTAAGCTTGTCGAGGTAATCGACATGACGCATGGCCGATTCAACCAAGGCTTCAGCCGTTGGTTCACCATACTTTTCTTGAATATCTTTTTCTAACGAGCCGCCATTTACACCAATTCGAATGGGGATATTGCGTTCGCGAGCAGCATCAACAACAGATCGCACGCGGTCTTCGCGGCCAATGTTGCCGGGGTTAATCCGCAAACAATCCACTCCGTACTCAGCTACTTTAAGAGCAATTCGGTAGTCGAAGTGAATGTCAGCCACCAAAGGAACGTCCACTTGCTGTTTAATCAGCTTAAACGCTTCGGCTGCATCCATTGTGGGTACAGATACGCGAACAATATCAGCGCCTGCATTTTGAATGTCGCGAATTTGCGCCACGGTGGCATCAACATCGGTGGTCAATGTATTGGTCATGGATTGCACTGCAATTGGAGCTCCGTCCCCAATGGGCACGTTTCCAACCATTATTCGAGTCGAGGCGCGGCGCTTAATTGGATTCTCAATCATGATTCTACTCTGTTTCAGGAATCGTAAGACGCAATGGTCGACCAGCGTCTTCTACAACAAACGAATATGGTTTGCCTTGATATTCTACCGTGACTGCGTCTGGAGCGCCAAAAATTGCATTAAATGGTGGCACACCAGCAAATTCTATATCGCGAGCGGGAGTCTTTACGCCTTCGGCGACAACACGCCCGTTGGCATCTTCGACTTTAATCCAGCAATCTTTGGCAAATGCTAAACGAATAATAACATTGCCCTGTTGCGTATCGTTAGGTTGACTATTAGCTTGAGCTGTCTGATTTTCTGCCGGCGCTGAAAGCTCACCGACTTCACTCTCATTGGCTTCAATGATTTCTGCTTCAGCTTGTGCCGGTGGCGCAAATTGTTCTGCTTGAGAACTTTCAGCCTCAGACTCATCCGTGACCGGTTCAAGTTCAGCAGCAGGCATCTGCTCTAACGCTGTTTGGCTAACAGGTTCAATTTCAGGCTCAGGCTGTGCCAAAGTCGAATTCTTAGGCTGAGATGGCTGATTCAACGCTTCAGATACTTCTGTGGCTTGAGGCATGGTTTGCAGGCGCAGCGCTTGATCTTGATTTTTTTGCCACCACCAAAGCACCACAAACCCGATTAAGACTAAGACGATGAGGTAGGTCAACCACATCACTCGGCTGTCAGAGCGTTCATTGCTTGTACGGCGACTAAAGCTTTGCATATTGGACGATGCGCTCTTGGCATCGCCGTACTCTTCGAAGGCCGTCATGATCTCGGATTCAGGCAACCCCACATCACGGGCATAAGCACGTAAATAGCCGCGCACAAAAGTCGCTGACGGCAGGCTTTGATAATCATCAGCATCTATGGCTTCAATCACAGCGGGACGCAGATTTAAACGTTCTGCAATTTCCGTTGCTGTTTTACCAGCCGCTTCTCGAGCGGCGGCTAATCGTGTACCTGGGCCTGATTTCACTTCAGGTTCAGCCTGTACAGTTTCATCCTTCATCATGCTTTACCTTGTGTGCTGCCGATTCATGTTCGGCAAGCAACGCTTCATAAGCGTTTGGATATCGAGATTTGAGCAGAAGCTCATAACGTTTTTGTTCATCAATGTCATGCTTAGCCACCGCCAGTTTGTATCCAACCACGGCACTATCAACATCAATCGAGTTATTCTTTAAATACTGCTTAAAGTAAAAATCAGCCGATTCTAATTCTTTAAGTTGCAGGTTGGCGTCTGCCATTCCCATTAACGAACGTGGCCGAGCCGCGTTATAGCTCAAGGCTTTTGAAAAGTACTTTTTTGCCTGCGCCACATCAGTATTGCTCAGCAAACATAAGCCTGCATTTTCATAGGCATCTGCCACTCGAATGTAGCTAGGCTCTTTCACGGCGGCTAAAAACATGCCGACCGCCTCATCAATTCGATTATTCTGACACAAGAACACACCATAGTTATTCATGGTGGAGCCGTCATGAGGGCCGTATTGAAGTGCGTCTTTATAGGCGGCTTCTGCGAGTTCAGGTTCACTCACGCGCTGGTAATAGTAAGCAAGTGCATAATGCACTTCACCTAAATAAGGCGCATATTCGCGGGCACGTTCCAAATTATATTTGGCCTGCGCCGTATTGCCATTTTGCAAGTAGCGCAATCCCAACGCCACGCGATTGCGCGCAGCATCATCGGGTTGAGTTTGATTTTCAACCACAGGTTTGTTGCTGCCTGCAACGCGCGTTTCTGTCACACATGCTGTAAGCAGCGACAAACTGAGCAGAAGAATAGAAAGAGTGAGCTTCAAAATAGCGTCTAATATACGGTTAATTAAACCATTTTGACCGAAATGTCGTCGCCTTGCATCCGTTTTTTTAGAGTTCGCTTGGTACGGTCGACAACATCGCCTGCAAGCTGTCCACAGGCCGCATCAATATCGTCACCCCGCGTTTTGCGAACAATCACGGTAAGCCCATAGTCCATCAGTACTTTTGAGAACCGATCGATACGTGAGTTACTCGAGCGCCCATACGGTGCGCCGGGGAATGGGTTCCACGGAATCAAGTTAATCTTGCACGGCGTATTCTTCATCACCTGGGCTAGCTCATGAGCTTGATCTGTGCTGTCGTTGACATGGTCGAGCATCACGTATTCAACCGTGACCTTGCCCTGATTTGCATTGGACTGACTGACATAATTGCGAACTGACGCGAGGAACGTTTCGATGTTGTACTTTTTATTAACAGGCACAATTTCATCTCTGAGAGCGTCGTTTGGCGCGTGCAATGAAATTGCTAACGCAACATCGATTTCACCCGCCAGCTTATCTAATGCTGGAACAACGCCGGATGTACTTAAGGTCACACGACGCTTAGATAAGCCGTAACCAAAGTCTTCCATCATCAGTTCCATTGCTGGCACTACATTTTTGACGTTCAATAATGGCTCGCCCATGCCCATCATGACCACATTGGTGATAGGACGCTCACCGGCGATGGCTGCCGGGCCAATGACTTTTGCCGCGCGCCACACTTGGCCGATAATCTCAGACACCGATAAATTGCGGTTAAAGCCCTGCTGAGCCGTTGAGCAAAAGGTACACTCTAGCGCACAGCCTACTTGCGACGACACGCACAAGGTCGCGCGCCCTTCCTCTGGAATATACACAGTTTCAACTTCTTGGCCACCACTCACCGTCAAAGACCATTTGATGGTGCCATCAGAACTGCGCTGCTCAGTTGCAATTTCAGGCGCTTTAATCTCACAACGCGCCGCGAGTTTCTCTCTGAGCGCCTTGTTGATGTTCGTCATCAGCGAAAAGTCATCATAGCCATAATGGTAAATCCACTTCATGACTTGGTCAGCGCGAAATGGTTTCTCACCGATTTCTGCAAAAAATTCTCGCATCGCATTGCGATCAAGATTTAATAAATTGATTTTCTCTGACACGTTGATGACCTCTATACGCTACACCGCCCCGAAAATCGGGGGCGCAGGATTGTACAAATTATAACACTGCATTGCCAGTTAATTGCGGATTAGCAGACAGTTTGAGGAGGGATTGGCACTTAAATCGACGTTTGAACGCCTGAAACAACAAAGCCCACCGATTATCGATGGGCTTTATAAATAAACAGTCATTTTTTCTTTGTTTTTGATTAAGCTCTTTTGCGACGCCAAATTAGACCCGCAAGCACTAAACCGAATAATACACTGGTACTTGGCTCGGGTACTTCGGTAAAACGAACATTATCGATACCGGCTGAACCACCGAATTGAATTTGCACGCGGTAAACATTGCCATACTGAGTCAAATCAATTGGACTAATACGGTTGACAGAATTGTCACCATATTGAGCATTATTAATGCCGTCATTGACGAAAGATCCAAATCCAATTTTGGCAACTTCGACACCGTTTTCATCGTAAAATGCTGCAAGGTAACCGCTGTCTTGTCCATATTCTTGAGGACCTTCGACGTCGAGCAAATCAAACCCGAAATCACTAATGGCCGTATCAAATTCAAAATCAATCGAACCGGCAGGGCGATCACCTTCATCATCAGGCTTAGTACATACACCCGTATCACAGCCTTCGTTATTTTCTTGAACAATTAAGACGCGTCCAAGGTAGAGAGAATCGACGTCATCGATGTTCGAATTGCCCCAGTTTGGGCCTTCGAGGTCTGGATCGTAACTGTTGTTTTTACCTTCCGAAGGGTTAATACCAGGAACAGTATCGTAAACAACCGCATAATCTCTGACTAATGGATTAATGTTGTTGGCTGTGATTGTCACACCACGGTATTGCTCATGAATCACGGTGCCATGGCTGTAATCGTTAAAATCTATCAACCCCGCAATAGAAGGAGCAGACATGAAAAGTAGCGCAACGCTGGCGGCTTTAACGAGATTAGAAAACTTCAACAACATAAATAATTCCATCAATTTAATACTTTTCAAGCATACATAACAAAGCAAAAACCAAGCCAAAATTAAAATTTATTTATTTTCAAACACTTAAAATGAATTCAAATCAAAACCAATCATGTCATGTAAATTTTTCTGACAAATACTCATACAAACTCGCAATCATTCAATGTTTAAATTTGAATCCATTAACGTCATGTTTTAATTAAAATTAATAACTCAGCGCTACGCAACTCATAAAAAAGCCGTGCAATGCACGGCTTTATAGAAATGACCAAAGTATTGTTTTTATCGAGTTCGAGCGCAAATTTCATCGTCAGAGAAGAAATATGCAATTTCACGCGCAGCAGATTCAACCGCATCTGAACCGTGAACAGCATTTTCGCTCACTTCAGTTGCATAATCCGCACGTAATGTACCGCGAGCAGCATCAGCTGGATTTGTAGCGCCCATAATTTCACGGTTTGCTAACACTGCATTTTCGCCTTCAAGTGCTTGAACCATCACTGGGCCAGACGTCATGAAAGCGACCAAATCGGCAAAGAACGGACGCTCTTTGTGCTCTGCGTAAAAACCTTCCGCTTGCTCTTGAGACATGTGAATCATTTTAGAAGCAATGATAGTCAAGCCAGCAGACTCAAAACGATTGTAAATTGCGCCAATAAGGTTCTTGGCAACAGCATCGGGTTTGATGATTGAAAAAGTGCGTTGAATAGCCATGCGACAGCTCTCCCTAGTCTTATAAATTATAGTTGTACGCGTGAATGCGTATCGAATCAGGCGCGAATTATACCCATCTTCAGCGAAAAATCGACATACCGCGGCAAACTATCTTGTCGCATTTTCGTTACAATACCGATACAAATAAAAAAGCCATTGATAGACATAAAAAAACGACCCTAAGGTCGTTCAATGTTTAATCCGCTTCGTCAATCCAGTTTTGCTGGATGGCTTCGAGAATTCGTTCGCCGCATCGGTCGGTATCATCGTCAAATTCATCTAACTCAACAACCCACTGCATCAGGTCGGTAAAACGAACCGATGTAGGGTCAACATCCGGATGAGCATCAATCAACGCCAATGCGATTTCAAGTGAGTCCGTCCATTTTAATGACATCTGTACGTCCTTAGTGTTGTTCTGAAACCATGTTCAATGTGTACTTAGGGATCTCGACCACTAAATCTTCATCGGCCACAACAGCTTGACAGCCCAAACGTGAATCAGGTTCAAGCCCCCATGCTTTATCCAGCATGTCGTCTTCTAGTTCATCACTTTCTTCTAATGAATCGAAACCTTCGCGCACAACAACATGGCACGTTGTACATGCACATGACTTTTCACACGCATGCTCAATGTCGATTCGGTTACGAAGAGCTACATCAAGAATAGTGTCTCCCTCTTTAGCTTCAAGTACGGCTCCGTCTGGGCACAATTCTTCGTGCGGAAGAAATACAACCTTTGGCATGTTAAACCTCATCTACCTTATGTCCGGCTAACGCTTGTCGAATCGACTGATCCATACGTCGTGCGGCAAAATCTTCTGATAAGTGATTCACAGCGTCAATCGCTTTTTCAATCAACTTGGGTGAATCCCCTTGAGCTGCAAACGCAAGTTCTGACATTGCTCCTTGCAGTCGTTCTAATTCATCGGCGCTGAGTAACTGCTCACCATCTGCAACAATTGCAGCTTCGAGCGCTTCAATGACTCGCGCAGATTCTACACGTTGCTCGGCTAGCATGCGCGCAGCAATATCGTCTTGGGCATGTGTGATGGAAGATGAAATCATATGCGTGATTTCAGACTCACTCAATCCGTACGAGGGTTTCACATCAATTGATGCGCTAACACCTGTTGATTTTTCCATGGCCGACACACTCAGCAAGCCGTCGGCATCCACTTGGAAAGTCACGCGAATGTGAGCAGCTCCTGCTGCAAGTGCAGGCATGTCGGTAAGATTAAAGCGGGCCAGTGAACGACAGTCGTCCACTAATTCACGTTCGCCTTGGAGCACGTGGATCATCATGGCCGTTTGGCCATCTTTAAACGTGGTAAATTCTTGTGCTTTGGCAACAGGAATAGTGCTGTTGCGCGGGATTACTTTCTCAACCAACCCACCCATTGTTTCTAACCCGAGAGACAATGGAATGACATCAAGCAACAACATTTCGTCGCCCGATTTATTGCCCACCAACACATCTGCCTGAATGGCCGCGCCCAGCGCGACTACTTTGTCAGGATCGATTGAGGTCAGTGGTTTTTTACCAAAAAAAGCTTCTACATCATCACGTACTTTCGGCACGCGAGTTGAGCCGCCCACCATAACCACTTGCATGATGTCATCAATTGAGATGTCAGCATCACGCAGAGCACGTTTACTCGCGCGAATGGTTTTGCGCACTAAGCCATCAATTAATTCATTAAATTGTGCTCGACTCACTTCAATCGCAATGGTTTTACCGGCAATTGAAAACTCAACAACAGTCGTTGCCGAATCGCTTAAACGTTCTTTGGCATATTTTGCAACGTTGGTTAGCTGGCGCAATTCAGAGCCAGTTAATGTTGATTCTGCTATTCCGGCAGTATTGAGCAATGCTAAAGCCAATAACTGATCGAAGTCATCACCACCGAGGGCTGAATCACCTCCGGTTGCAAGCACCTCAAACACGCCTTTTTGCAAGCGCAGGATAGACACATCAAATGTGCCCCCGCCTAAATCGAATACTGCGATCGTGCCTTCGTCTCCGGAGTCGAGTCCGTATGCAACGGCAGCTGCAGTCGGTTCATTGAGTAAGCGCAAGACATTCAAGCCTGCTAACTCTGCGGCATCTTTGGTAGCTTGGCGTTGGGCGTCATCAAAATACGCAGGAACCGTGATCACGGCTCCCATCAGATCACCGCTCAGCGATGTTTCAGCGCAGTTTTTTAAGGTCGATAATATCTGTGAAGACACTTCAATTGCATTGACCCGCCCTTGTGGCGTATCAAATGCAACCAAGCCATTTTCAGTCGCTTCAAATTTGTATGGGAATGTTTGCTGGCGCGCCTGAACGTCTGCCAAAGAACGGCCCATAAAGCGTTTTACCGACACGATAGTATCGGCCGGATAGGATTCTGCCAGCGCTTCGGCTGCGCGGCCCACCACAATATTGTCTTTTTGATAGCTGACAACGGATGGAACGATAGACTCACCCTGCGCGTTGACCAGCGTCTCTGGCATACCGCTACGAACGGTTGCAACTAGCGAGTGAGTTGTTCCAAGATCAATGCCTACAGCAAGCTTGGATTCGTGAGGTGCTGCGCTCTGTCCGGGCTCAGCAATCTGCAACAATGCCATGTTGGATAACCTGATTATGGGGTTAGTCTGTCAGTCGTCTAGGGCTTCTTCAGCCTGAGCAATTTCATTGCTGAGCTTCACCATAAAGGCGAGCTTACGAACTTGATTAGTCCAATGCTCTGGCGAACGTTGATGTTCCCCCGCATCGAACGCGACAGCGATTTGGTTCATTTGTATTTTTCGAGCGGCAGTTATGGTATCAGAAAAATCTTCTAGACCATCTAGGTCTTTCGCATGGCGTAAATCTTCGAGCGTCTCTCGCCATTCCATTTGCTGCATCAAAAACTCGGTATCGCGCATGGTCGTTTGCTCACCGCGCAATTCAACACCAATTAACTGCAACATGTACTGAGCTCGGGGCAACTCGGCCTTAAGCGTTTGGAATGCATCGTTAATTTGCGCTGATTTTTGAACTGCGATACGTTGAGCTTGCTCACCTTCACCTGCAAATCGGTCGGGGTGAGCATTTTTTTGAAGTTCACGATAGGTATGATTCAGAGCTGCCATGTCGATCGTAAAAGCGACTGGCAACCCGAATAGTTCAAAATGATTTTGCATGGGCGTGTGATTTGCTTATACGGTGAAGCTTTCGCCACACCCGCATTCGTCCTTCACGTTGGGATTTCTGAATTGAAAACCTTCGTTCAGGCCTTCTTTTACAAAATCGAGCTCAGTGCCGTCTAAATACACAGCACTTTTACCATCGATAATAACTTTCAAATCATGGCTCTCAAACACTTGATCGCCATCTTGCAGTTCATCAACAAATTCGAGCACATACGCTAAGCCACTACAGCCAGTGGTACGAACACCAAGGCGCAAGCCGATGCCCTTACCACGGTTTACCATGAACGTACGAACCCGTTCAGCGGCCGCGTCTGTCATTGTTACTGCCATGCTGATACCTCGCGTCGGCGATTAAGCCGGGTTCTTACTTTTGTAATCGTCAATTGCTGCTTTAATTGCATCTTCGGCCAGAATCGAACAGTGAATCTTCACTGGTGGCAATGCTAATTCTTCAGCAATCGCTGTATTTTTAATAGAAGCAGCTTCGTCTAAAGTTTTCCCTTTAACCCACTCTGTCACCAAAGAGGATGAAGCAATCGCGCTGCCGCAACCATAAGTTTTAAATTTAGCATCTTCAATCACGCCATCGCTGTCGATTTTGAGTTGAAGCTTCATTACGTCACCACACGCTGGTGCACCCACCATGCCGGTTGCCACTTGTGGATCTGCTTTGTCAAATGAACCCACGTTACGTGGATTTTCATAATGGTCGATGACTTTTTCGCTGTACGCCATGTCTAACTCCTGAATTTAATCTATCTGACTTAGTGGTGGACCCACTCGACTTTTTCGAGGTCTACACCGTCATTGAACATTTCCCACAGGGGAGACATTTCACGTAGTTTTCCGATGGCTGATTGAATCAACTCCACCGCATAATCTACTTCTTCTTCTGTTGTAAAACGTCCGATACTGAAGCGAATTGAGCTGTGTGCTAATTCATCATTCAGACCGAGAGCTCGCAGCACGTAAGACGGTTCTAAGCTTGCAGATGTACACGCTGAACCCGACGACACTGCTAAATCTTTCAATGCCATAATGAGTGATTCGCCTTCAACGAATGCGAAACTGACATTAAGGTTATGTGGAACACGCTGCTCTAGATCACCATTGATGTAAACTTCGTCCATCGATTGAATGCCAGCCCACAAACGATCACGCAATGCTGCGATGCGAACGTTTTCTTGTTCCATTTCTTCTTTGGCGATGCGGAAGGCTTCACCCATGCCCACAATTTGGTGAGTTGGGAGAGTCCCTGAGCGCATGCCGCGTTCATGCCCACCACCGTGCATTTGAGCTTCTAAACGAACGCGAGGTTTACGTCGAACGAATAGTGCGCCCATGCCTTTAGGGCCATAACATTTGTGTGCAGAAAAACTCATCATATCGACTTTCTGCTCTGCTACATCAATGGGCACTTTACCGGCACTTTGCGCGGCGTCGACGTGGAACATGATTTTGCGTTCACGACATAATTCGCCAATGGCGGTGATGTCTTGAATGACGCCAATTTCATTGTTCACATGCATGATGCTAACAACTACAGTGTCTTCACGCATCGCATCTTGTAATTTAACAAGGTCAATTAAACCGTTGGCTTCTGGGTCGAGGTAAGTCACTTCATACCCTTCACGCTCTAGCTGACGAAAAGCATCCAAAACCGCTTTGTGCTCAGTTTTGCATGTAATGAGGTGCTTACCTTTCTTTTGATAGAAGTGAGCGGCACCTTTAATCGCCAAGTTATTCGATTCTGTCGCACCCGATGTGAATACAATTTCACGTGGGTCTGCGTTCACTAAGTCTGCAATTTGGTTTCGGGCGATATCTACCGCTTCTTCTGCCTGCCAGCCAAACTTGTGCGAGCGCGACGCAGGGTTGCCAAAAATGCCATCAGTCGTGAGACAGTTCATCATTTTTTCAGCAACGCGCGGGTCAACCGGTGTTGTTGCTGAATAATCCAAATAAATCGGAAGCTTCATTTAATACTCCGTACAAACATTCGTCTAAGCTGGCAAATCAGTCTCAACCCAACATCTGAAGGGGAATGCTGATTTTACTATTTTTTAATTTTTCGTCCTGACGTCCTGCGACATCACGAATATCTGCTTCCTGCATCAATTCTCCGAGCGAAATACCGCCTAAAAAGGCTTCAATTCGCTCGCTCAAACCTAACCACAAGTTGTGAGTTAAACACCGCGTGCCACTTTGGCAGTCGCCTTTACCTTGGCAACGCATCGCGTCGATAGATTCATCCACCGCGCTAATCACCATTCCAACAGAAATGTCTTGTGGTGCTTTGCCAAGGCGGTAACCACCACCGGGACCACGAACACTGCTCACTAAACCGCCTTTACGGAGTCTTGAAAACAATTGTTCTAAGTACGACAGGGAAATTTCCTGACGCTCAGAAATATCAGCTAACGGCACTGGGCCTTGCTCTGAATGCAAAGCCACATCAAGCATTGCCGTCACTGCGTAGCGACCTTTCGATGTTAAGCGCATAGTCTTTTTCCTGCCTGTAGAATGCGCAAATGATCACATTCCTGACTAATTTAGTCAAGTAAATACCTAAGTATTTTACTCAGGTATTAAATGCTTGGATCAAACGCTTCTTGTGTCTTTTTTCGCTGCTCTGCTGCCAGAGCCTCGGCATCGGAAAAATTAGACACGTCAAGTTCAGGCATTTCCTTGCACACATCTCCGCCCATTTCATTGATGGCACCGCACATATCACTGACCCTGGCATCCATTAAATGGATATGATCGACGAGCTGCCCAATGGCCTGCGCCACTGGGTCGGGATTGTCGGGCGATACGGCATAGGAATTAAATCCGTACTTCTTCGCGAGTGCGTCGCGGTGCGTGCGCTGCTCATCATTGGTTTCTTGAGCTTTTACAATACGCCCAGGAATCCCCACAACAGTTGCACCTTCGGGCACTTCTTTTACCACCACCGCATTTGAACCAATGCGTGCATTGGTGCGGACCGTAAACGGCCCAAGCACTTTAGCACCCGCGCCTATCACCACGCCATTTTCTAATGTGGGGTGACGTTTACCGGAGTCCCAGCTTGTTCCACCAAGGGTAACCCCATGATAGAGCGTTACATCATCGCCAATCTCAGCCGTTTCACCAATCACGATGCCCATACCATGGTCGATAAAGAAACGACGACCAATCACTGCGCCGGGATGGATTTCAATACCTGTCATCCAGCGTGAAAAGGCTGATACGATTCTGCCCAGCCATTTTAGGTCTCGTTTCCAAAAGGCATGAGCTAATCGATGACACCACAACGCATGCAAACCTGGGTAACAGGTTAAAACTTCCCATGTGTTTCGAGCGGCGGGGTCGCGTCCAAATACACACTTAATGTCTTCTCTCATGCGTTTAAACATTATGTTTATGCTCCCTACTTTTGAGGTTCGTCATCCGGCGCAGCATCTTGCTTTGCACCTTGTTCCTGCGATGAGCGCTGTACAGAGGTCAATATACCTCGAAGAATATTCAATTCTGTGGTTTCGGGCCTTGCGCGATTAAACAATCGGCGAAGTTTAGTCATCACCACACCTGGGTGTTGCGGGATAATGAACCCTGTTTCCCTAAGTGTCGTTTCAAGGTGCTGATAAAACAATTCTAATTGATCGCTTAGTGGGTATTCCGTTTCAGCTTCAGGATGCTTTTCGAGATTTAGCCATGCCACTCGAGTTTCATAACATAAGGTTTGCACCGCTGCGGCTAAATTCAATGAGCTGTATTCAGGATTGGCCGGTATACAAACGTGGAAGTGGCACATTTGTAGCTCTTCGTTGCTCAAACCATGCGCTTCTCGCCCGAACACCAAGGCCACTGGATACTTGGGTGCTTCTTGCATGATCTTTTCACCACACTCACGTGGCTCTAGCATTGGCCAGCTGTGCGTGCGACTGCGGGCACTGGTTCCCACCACTAGGCCGCAATCAGATATGGCTTGTTCCAAGGTATCGCAAATTACTACATTCTTGAGTACGTCGGCGGCACCTGCGGCCAACGCGATCGACTTACCGTCAATCTCTACTTGCGGGTCAACAAGGTATAAGTGCTTCAACCCCATCGTTTTCATCGCACGAGCGGCGGAACCAATGTTCCCTGAATGGGTTGTACCAACAAGAATAATTCGAACTTGATCTAACATGTATAGAAGCGACATTTGAAATTTTGGGCGAAGAAGTTTAACACGCCTGCTTTGGCTTTTATAGACAAGAACACTGGATTATCTAAGGAATCCTGCTATACTCCGCCCCCGAAAAAACCTGTTCTTTTTACAATTTGAGTGGTAGCGGCAAATGCATCCAATGCTGAATATCGCCGTGCGTGCAGCACGAGCGGCAGGATCTGTGATCCTTAAAGGTTACGAACAATTAGACCGAATTGAAACTGAGATTAAAGGCACGAATGACTTCGTGACCAATATCGACAGGGACGCGGAACAAGCCATTATCCAAACCATCAAGAAAGCTTACCCTGACCACAACGTGGTTGCAGAGGAAAGTGGCATTACTGATGGTGCCGATAAAGATTTCCAATGGATCATCGACCCACTCGACGGCACGACAAACTTTGTTCGTGGCGTACCTCACTTCGCCGTATCAATTGCCTTAAAATTCAAAGGTAAACTAGACCAAGCTGTTGTTTATGACCCTATTCGTGATGAGCTTTTCACTGCAAGTCGCGGTGCTGGTGCTCAGTTAAACGGATATCGCATTCGCGTATCAAAAGCACAAGACTTAAAAGGTACTTTACTTGGCACTGGATTCCCATTCAAAGCCAAACATCACTTTCCAGCATATCAAGCTATGTTTGCCGAATTATTTGAAGATGCAGCCGATATTCGTCGTGCAGGCTCTGCCGCGTTAGACATGGCCTATGTTGCAGCAGGTCGACTGGACGGTTTTTGGGAAATTGGTTTAAAGCCTTGGGATACAGCAGCAGGTGAATTACTTGTTCGTGAAGCTGGCGGTATTATCTGTGACTTTGCAGGCGGCCATAACCACTCGGTCAGCGGCAACACGGTTGCAGCGAGCCCCCGCGTCACACAACGCATTCTTAAAGCGATCAAACCTCACCTCGGTGAAGGTCTGGCGCGATAAGAGCGCAATTGCTTTCACAAAAAAGCAGGCCTAGAGCCTGCTTTTTTTTCACCTAATAAACCTTGCTTATGCGCTAATCTCGTTTGATATAAGCAAAGACGACCAAAGCAATAAGGCTGACAAATAGTGCCATGGGCAGCCACGTATTGATATGAAGTACGATTTCAGTCCCTGAGTTTTGCTGCATCCCCGTTTTAGCCACAAACTGTTGAAGTTTCGACAACCCCAAATAGTCACTCCAAATGCTCACTAAGCCCAATATTTGAATGCACGAAATCACGAACAGAATATGGTTTTGACGCTGACTCGCCCGCTCCGCTTTGCGAATATATGCGCGCTCTAGGTAGTCTTTGAAAAAAGACACGTATGACTGAGCATTATTCAGACTACTTTCGATATTCCATTTGCTTTCAATCTTGCTATAAACATCGTCATTGTCTGATTCAATCGCCAGTTTAAAATTCTCATTGTGCATCTTGAGCAATTCAATCTTATTGATGTATTCATCAATGACATGTCGTTTACTGTCGATCCGTGCGCGGCTATTTAATGCCATTACATGGTTGTTCAATAAGTCCATGATTTCGCTGTAATAGCGCACATAAAACCACACAAACTGAATATGGAACTGGATGGGCGCAAAGCGTAAATAGTGACGATTGTCGTTAGAGATAATAGTGTGAAAGCGACCATGGAATGCATAGACCACATCTGCAGTATCACGAACGGTGGTTCGATTGCCGATAATACGTTCAGCCCCGGCATTACAGGTTAAAAACAGCTCTTTAACGATTTCATTACTGGCATCAGCGTCTACGAAAACAGTGATGTTGCCCGTATTGTTGGTAATTTTAGCAACTTTTAGTTCACGCCCCTTACGTTCAGCTTGCGCCAAGTCTTCCACAACATTTAACGCTTGCTCTGCAACCCTCTGCCCCCACTGACTTAACACTGAATCATCGTCTTCTTTGACTATCAAGCGTCGAATCGTATTGTACAAATCGTCGTGTTTCACTTGCTCACAGTCTGCTCGGAGCAACGCCTCCAATTCGGAATAAGGCACATCGAAACTCAGTTCATACACAATCACAAAATTGAAAAAGCGCGGGTCAAACATCAGGTCATATACGGTTTTCTCAGGTTGCAAATAACCGGATATATCAATTTGCCCACCAACGAAGAATCGTTGCTCTGACAAATCGTCCACTAGCAGTTTTGCCGATACACGCCCCATATCGGAGGCATAGAGACTCCTGAAGTTCACAAATTTACTGTGATGTTGGCGAAATCGCCTTAGCCATTCAACACGAAAGGAATTGCCGTCACACATGTCGTACATGCGCTTCGTATGGGCTTTACGCGTGATTAGATGCTCATACTGCTCGACGCTCACCTCAATAGGCTGAACGCACATGACTCTAAATTGGGGCATAAACTACAACCAATATCGTGGATAATTAAAGAAACTGTTTTGCTGGATTCGTTAAGTAATCGTCAGACAATTGCTCTTTACGATAATCAATCGTCAACTCCTCACCAACAGCAATATCACGCAATGCAACAACACGAATGGGGTCATAGCGAAGTTCGGTATTCGGCGTTCGAGAATGATTGATATAGCTATATTTGGTACGGAAATTTCTCGCCAACAGCGTTTGCGGATCCAAGTAATTGCATTCCATGAACATGTACTTGCGATACTCTCCGATCACGGGGCCAATTTGAGCTTCAATGGCTTGATAGTGTTCAATCGAAATGACTTGTCCATCAAGCTCACACAATACCGTCTGAGCTGAAATAACTGCAGTGGCATGCAAACCAAAACCATGCAATGAACTAGGAGTAATTTCAGTGTTGGCAATGGTGTCTAACGTCGCGGCTTTAACGAAGTCCAAGTCTTGAGTTTTATCCTTCATTGAGAGTTCTCTGGGGTGTCACGAATCACTGATGTATACCATACCTGATACGCAGCTCAAACGTCTTCCATCAAACTCCCGCTAAACAGTGCTCAAATATCCGCTATCGTCGTCAGATTGGGCGCATAAAAAAAGCAGCCGAAGCTGCTTTTTGACGGTGTTATCAAGAATGCTCTAGAGCATTGTCTCTTGATCAGCACCTTCTTTTTCAATAACTTCAGGAATCAGAGATTCTCGAGTTAAGCCCAGCTTCAATGCCGCAGTCGTCGCAATATAGATGGACGAGTAACTTCCCACTAACACCCCTACAATCAGAGAATCAGAGAAAGTTGCGAGCATTTCACCACCGGCAAAGTTCAGTGCAAACAGAACAACCAAAGTCGTAAATGACGTAATGATGGTTCTGCTCAACGTTTGCGTGAGTGATGAGTTGGTGATTTGAAGTTCCGTGTGTTTACGGATCTTTCTGAAGTTCTCTCGGATTCGATCGAATACCACAATGGTGTCATTCAACGAATAACCAATGACCGATAACACACCAGCAACTGTGGTTAAGTTGAATTCAACTTGAGACAACGCATAAAAACCAAAAATCAATGAAACATCGTGGAACAGGGCCACAACAGCGCCTGCTGCTAATCGCCATTCAAAGCGCAACGCAACATATATCAAAATACTGATGAGTGCGATCACCATTGCAAGCAGAGCCGATTCCATCAACTCTTTACCCACCACCGGACCTACAAACTCGGTGCGTTTAATGATCACTTGATCATCAAGCTTCGCTTTCAACGCAGAGCTAATTTGATCGTTAAGCTTTTCAGCTGATGCGCCATCAAATGGCGGCAATCGTACGAGCATGTCGCGGCTAGAGCCATAGTTTTGAACCGTCGCAGACTCGAAACCTTCCGCCGAGACCACGTCCCGGATTTCACTGGCATCAATGGTGCGAGAAAACTCAAGTTCAACCAGCGTTCCCCCGGTGAAATCGAGGCCCATGTTCAGGCCACGAGTCCCGACTAATACAAAGGACGCAATGACCAATACGACTGATATCCAGCCCATTGGCCCGCGAAAACGCATGAAGTCGATATCTTTGTCTGTTTTTAAGATTTGAAACATCATGAGTCCCTTAAATTGGTAGTTTGTCGAGGCGACGATTGCCCCAAACAGAGTTAACAATCACACGCGTACCAATCACAGCGGTAAACATGGATGTTGCCAAACCAATTGCCAAGGTTAAGGCGAAGCCTTTCACTGGCCCGCTTCCGAATGAGAACAGAATGACAGCGGTAATAAAGGTGGTGATGTTTGCATCCGCAATGGATGACAATGCGTTACCGTAGCCTAAATTAATCGATTGCTGAACCGAGCGTTTCGCTCTTAGCTCTTCTCGAATCCTCTCAAAGATAAGAACGTTGGCATCAACCGCAGTACCAATAGTCAGAACGATACCTGCAATTCCGGGAAGCGACAAGGTGGCCCCAGGGATCATCGACATCACACCCACAATCAGCACAAGGTTCATCACCAAGGCAAGGTTTGCAACAATACCAAAACCACGGTAGTAGAACAGCATGAAGGCAATGGTTGCGAACAAGCCGTACATAATAGACGCCATACCGCGCTCGATGTTTTCAGCACCCATGCTTGGCCCAACCGTTCGCTCTTCAACGATCTGAATCGGCGCAATCAAAGCACCCGCACGCAATACCAATGCAAGGTTATGTGCTTCTGCTTGAGAACCAATGCCGGTAATACGGAAGCTACGCCCCAAACGCGCTTGAATAGTGGCAACGTTCACCACTTCTTCATGCTTGGCAAGAATGGTTTTGCCGTCTGCATCTTTCTTATCTGTTGGCTTGTATTCAATAAATACAGTTGCCATTGGCTCGCCGATCGCATCCTTGGTCGATGCGGCCATTTTGTTGCCGCCTTTACCATCCAGTGAAATATTCACCTGAGGACGAGAGTATTCGTCGAAGCCCGATTGTGCACCAACAATATGGTCACCGGTTAAGATTACTCGGTTTTTCAACAATACCGGACGACCATCGCGGTCATAGAATAATCGGCTACCCGGCACTGCTCGACCCGCTTCTGCGGCTCGAACATCGCCTCGCGTGTCTTGCATACGGAATTCAAGCGTTGCGGTTGCGCCAAGAATCTCTTTCGCTCGTGCTGTGTCTTGCACACCCGGTAGCTCGACAACGATGCGGTCTGCACCTTGGCGTTGAACTAATGGTTCTGCAACCCCTAATTCATTGACACGATTTCGGATAATGGTGATGTTTTGCTGAACAGCATAGTCACGCGCTTCTTTGAGCTTCGCTTCGCTCATTGTCACGACTGTGTCGGTATCGTTGCTGGCATCAGTAAACACTAATCCAGGATAGCGACGTTGCAACTTACGCGTACCTTCATCGCGGCCATCTTCATCGCGAAAACGAATCTCTACACCTTCGCCTGCACGCTGGCGGATAGCGCTATAACGCACACCATCCTCACGTAAGTCACTGCGAAAATCCTGAACCATTTGTTCTTCGGTTTTAGCAATCGCAGCTTTCATGTCCACTTCCATCAAGAAGTGCACACCACCGCGTAAGTCCAAACCGAGCTTCATGGGTCCAGCACCTACACTGGCGAGCCAGTCGGGTGTTGCTGGAGCAAGATTTAATGCCACAACATAACGATCACCAAGCGCTTCGGAAATGAGTTCGCGTACCGGCAGTTGCTGGTCCACATTCAATAAACGAAGTTCGATTTGATTGTCTTGTAGCGACAGAGCTTTGTAATCAATACTCTGAGCGTCCAAGGTACGTTTAACCTTGTCCAGCGTACCTGCTTCTACGGTCGCACCGCGAGCTGCAGAGATTTGTACGGCTGGATCTTCACCATATAAGTTTGGTGACGCATACAACGCACAAACGGCGACCACGAAGATCACCATCAGCGTTTTCCAAATTGGGTTTTTATTCAGCACAATCGGCTCCTGCCGAGTTGGTTATAGAGACTTCATCGTCCCTTTAGGCAACAACGCAGAAATAGCACCTTTCTGAACTGTAACTTCGAGGTTTTCAGCTAAAGCAACAATCACAAAATCTTTCTCGTCTGTGACTTTAACAATTTTACCTACCAGTCCACCGTTGGTGAGAACTTCTTCACCTTTCTTCAACGAGCTGACCAACGTTTTATGATCTTTCACTCGTTTTGCTTGAGGGCGATAAACCATGAAATAGAAAATCACGGCGAACATAGCGAGCATGAAAATCAATTCCATACCACCACCTTGAGCAGCTGCTCCGTCTTGTGCCCATGCATTGGCGATAAAAAGACTCATGAATACTTCCTTACTTTAGTTACTTGTTGAATTAGGTTCAGCTTCCAGCGACGGTACTTCACGTCCCCGGCGAGCATAAAAGTCTGCGACAAAGTCGTCTAATTTACCCTGCTCAATGGCATCACGTAAACCTTGCATCACACGCTGATAAAATCTCAGGTTATGAATGGTGTTCAAGCGTGAGCCTAAGATCTCATTGCACTTGTCCAAATGATGTAGGTACGAAGTGCTGTAATTCTTACAGGTATAGCAATCACATTCTGGGTCTAAAGGCCCCAAATTATCTTTGTGTTTGGCATTGCGGATTTTTACCACACCATCAGACACAAACAAATGGCCATTTCGGGCATTTCGGGTCGGCATCACGCAATCAAACATATCAACGCCACGTCGAACACCTTCTACCAAGTCTTCTGGCTTTCCTACTCCCATCAGATATCGGGGCTTGTCCTCAGGAATCAAGGGGGTGGTGTGATTCAATATGCGAATCATGTCTTCTTTGGGTTCCCCCACAGACAATCCACCAATAGCATAACCATCAAATCCAATGTCGGTCAGCCCTGCAAGCGACACTTCACGCAAGGGTTCGTGCATACCGCCTTGAATAATACCAAATAGTGCATTGGGGTTTTCGAGCTTGTCGAACTGATCTCGGCTACGCTTGGCCCAACGCAATGACATTTCCATCGACGTTTTAGCTTCATCGAATGTTGCGGGGTATGGCGTACACTCGTCAAAAATCATCACAATGTCTGAACCCAGAGACGTTTGAACGTCCATCGACCCTTCTGGAGTTAAGAAAATCTTGTCACCGTTGACGGGCGAACGAAAGGCAACGCCCTCTTCTGTGATCTTACGAATATCGCCCAAGCTAAATACTTGGAACCCACCTGAGTCGGTTAAGATTGGGCCTTGCCAATTCATAAAGTCATGCAAGTCACCATGCTTCTCTATGATATCGACGCCCGGACGAAGCCAGAGGTGAAAGGTGTTACCCAGCAAAATTTGAGCCCCGGTCTCGGTGACTTCCTCTGGCGTCATACCTTTTACAGTGCCGTACGTGCCAACCGGCATGAACGCTGGCGTTTCTACAACACCTCGGTCAAACGTTAGCCGGCCTCGGCGCGCTTTGCCGTCGGTGTTTATTAGTTCGTATTTCATAAAACCTCGCTAATCGGAAATACAGTCCAATGCGGTTATTGAGTTTGACGGGTAATGAACATGGCATCCCCGTAACTAAAAAATCGATATTGTTCTGCAACAGCCTGTTGATAGGCCTGCATGGTGTGATCATAGCCTGCAAAAGCGCTGACTAACATGATCAAAGTCGACTGAGGCAAGTGAAAGTTCGTCACCATTGCATCAATCAATTGAAATGTATAACCCGGATAAATAAAGATGCTGGTGTCTTGGCAGAACGGCTGAAGGGCTCCGCCCTCAGTCATGCTGGCCTGCGCCGCTGATTCAAGTGAACGCACAGAGGTTGTACCGACCGCAATCACTCGGCCGCCATTGGCTTTGGTTTGCGTGATTAATTCAACGGTCGATTCAGGCACATCGGCCCATTCGGAATGCATCACATGCTCTTCTATGCTTTCTACTCGGACGGGTTGAAATGTACCAGCGCCCACATGTAAAGTCACAAAACCAACGTTTGCGCCCTTGGCTTTAATTGCCTCGATCAGTTCATCGGTAAAATGCAAACCTGCGGTTGGGGCAGCTACCGCACCGGGCTTGTCGTTATAAACCGTTTGGTAGCGTTCGCGGTCGCTTTCTTCGTCCGGACGGTCAATGTAAGGCGGCAGCGGCATGTGACCAATCTCATGGAGTACATCGAGCCATGTCAGATGATCCGCCAATTGCAGTTCAAATAATGCATCTTGGCGACCCACCACTTGCGCTGAAACCTTATCTTCTAGAATAATTTCCGAACCAGGCTTGGGTGATTTACTACTTCTAACATGGGCTAACGCAAGCTGCGGAGAGACAATACGCTCCACCAGCACTTCGAGCTTGCCGCCAGAAGCCTTACGCCCAAACGCGCGTGCGGGGATCACACGCGTGTCATTGAAAATCAATAAGTCGCCGGGAGCAATTAAGCCCACCAAATCGGTGAATTTTTTGTGTTGAAGTTGGCCACTGTTGCCATCGAGCGTGAGCAATCGACTTGCAGAACGATCAGGTTGTGGATACCGAGCGATCAATTCGTCTGGTAACTCAAATGAAAAGTCGGCAACCTTCATCAATAACTCCGATTCAGCGATATATTAAGGCCGGCTAGTCTAGAGCCGGCCTGCGCTCGAATCAAGTCAGGAGAGTAATTAGTGGGCGCGACGGCACCAGCCTAATCCGTAAAGCATCAGCAATAGTCCAAAACTAAACGCTCCGCCGCCACCGGAAGACGAACTGGATGACGGCTCTGGCGTGGGTTCGATAGGCTCATCAGATTCAAAAATAATGCTTGAAATAGTTGCTGTGCCGGCATCGTCACCCACTTGATACGTGACCTGAAGCACTTCGTCTTTGGCCAGTGTTGTGCTGACTCGTTCACCAGAGCTGCTTAACCCAAGTGATTGGCTACTTTCTGCATTCAAAGCCCCCACAGTCAACAATTGCTGCGAGTCTCCACTTAGGTTCACAACAAAAGATAATGTTCCGGCTTGAACAGCCTGAAATAGTAATTCGGTTTGGTTATCAACAGATCCGGTTAAGTTCGCCTGCAACGTGCCATTGCTTTGCTTAAAACCAAAGCGGCCATAGGTAAACACATCAATACCATCAGGTACTATTTCATCATCAAAGTTTTTCAACTCAGCGATATGAGCGGTCAGTCGAACGGCTATATCGCCTGTGGATGTTGAGACCATCAACACTCCATCGTCTAAATTGCTATCGGTAGCTAATAAGTGAACACTCACACTGCACTCATCACCTTGAGCTAAGATGGCGCTACTGCAATCATTGTTCGAAATGCTGTAGCCGTCACCTTGGAGTGACACATCAGATATGGTGCTGACCGAGCTGCCATTATTTAAAATGATGATAGGTTGGCTAGACTCGGCACCTTCAGGCAACACACCAAAGAATTGAGGCGACAATGCAGTGACACCGGCAATGGAGCTGTTAATCCAAGTGCGAAAGCTTGCGATACGGCTGAATACTGAAGCAAAATCAGCTTGGCAATTGACGCCCCAACTTACAATCCCATGCGCAACGCCTTGGTCATCGAAAATTGGGCCGCCACTGTCACCAAAACAAGTACCAGTGCCAGTGCCTCCCGCGCAAATCATGGTGTCAGTAACCGAAAGCCCCACGCTTCTAAAGTCGCTCATACAGGTTCGAGGTGACACGTAATCAATAGTTGCACCTTGCAACTGAGATTCGGCGGTGCCGTTATCATCAATCTCACCCCATCCCACAATGGTCATCAGCGCTCCCGATTGCAGCTGATCAGTCAGAGCATTATCGCTGAGCTGAGCAAAATCGGTATTTGACGCACTAGCCTGCAAGCGAATCAATGCCACGTCGCTGTCTTGTGTGTCGGCATTGTAATCGGGGTGGATCATAAATTGACTAATACGAAGTACATTGGAGCGGCTTACTTGGTCTAGATCGTCTATTCCAATGATAATGCCCAACTCATCAGCGCGAAAACCTTCCCCATAAACACAATGGGCCGCCGTTAAGATCCACTGCGGGGCAATATGTAAACCTCCGCAGAGGTGTTGAGGTTGATTTATAAAGCGTCCGTTTCTTCCTATATAAGAGAGTGATGCCATCCACGGTGTCGTTGCGCCATCAAACGCCCCTCCGCCAATGATCTCTTGCGCAGATGCAGCTGCTTTGCAAGTCGTGAATACGGCTGTTATCAAAACAATCGTAATACTGAGGGACTTTAAAATATTCATATAACACTCATGGATCTAGTTTTGAGTACTTCGTCATAGGTAGAACGAATAATCGGGGTTTTTATTGCAACAAATCAAATTTGTTACAAATGCTCAGGCTTAATCTGAATACATGATAACGGACACATGTGACAGATGGTGAGAGGTTTCCCGCAACCCTGAGACCTCGCAACAAGACCTGAAATTTATCTCAACATGTTTCTTTTAATACGATCGATACACGATTCGTTCAACTTAAGACTGGGAGAAGGCCTATGGCAACTCAAATACAAGAGATCATGAACACCACGCTGTTCACACTCAAAGCCAATTCAAGCCTCGCAGAAGCCAAGCATTTAATGGCTGAACATCCGATTCGCCACATTCCTATCGTGAGCGACGCTCACCATTTGCTAGGGCTGGTCAGCCATCGTGACGTACTTGCCACCGGCGGCATGCACAATACGGAGCACGATTTGATCACTTTAGATCAAATTATGGTGACTAATCCATATACGATCAGTCCAAAAACAGGGATCAAACAAGGTGCACGTTTACTCAAACGTCAGCGATATGGTTGCCTTCCTGTGATTGAACACAACAAATTAGTGGGATTGGTGACAGCGAGTGATTTTGTTGAAGTCGCAATTAATTTGATCGAAATGATTGAAGATGTGGAACCTGTAGAGCTCGATGACGAGTAATTATGTAATTTAATTACACAATTTCACTTGATAGACGCAATTAACCCGACACAAATCACACTTAACGAGTGTTAGAACAGACTAAATCGTAATTTAATATCAAATTACCGTTGACATGTGATACAGGTCACACTATTATTCACTCCATCGAAACATCTTATGGAGCGAAAGCACATGCAACCTTTAGTTAAAATTTTCAGTAAAGTGCTCGCCAGCGACCAAATATCGGCAGCTGGAGAGTCTACCACCTCTTTAGCACCTGCTACGAAACGCTATCACTTTTCGTACAGCCAGAAGTAATCTTAAAACCGTGAAACGGCAGTTCACGGTTTTGAGTTCCCCCCTAGTGATTTTGTGAATCACAAATGTTATTGAAGCTTTTTCTTTTTACCAACGCTTAATGCGTTGGTTTTTTTTGTCTAAAATTCGTCCCTCATAAAATACCTTCAATATTCATAATGAACATGGGTCTTGTATACTGAGTGTAATCAATACGGGGTGTTATGAATTTTCTAGCGCATTTTCACATTGCCGATCAAACACGCACCAGTTTTACCGGAGCGCTGTTGGGCGACTTCGTGCGTGGTTCCGAGTTTTCAAGCATCGATGCGTCCATCGTTGAAGGCATTCGTATTCATCGAAAAGTTGACCAACTTAGCGCCAATTTGCCGAATCTTGTCAGCATTAGAGTCGATTACCAACAAGGGCAGCGACGGTACTTAGGCATCGTTACCGATATGCTGATGGACCATATTATTGCCGCTCGATGGCCTCAATTCGACCCACGTTCACTCAATGAATTCAGCCAAATGGCTTACAAAAATTTATTAACTGGGTTTGAACAATGGCCAAAATATGGCCAAGTGAGGGCCCGAATGATTCAATATGACTGGCTGTGCCAATACCAAAGTGAAGAGCGAATACTCAAGGCGCTTGAGCAAATTAGCCAACGCCTAAAACGACCGGTAAACCTCAGAGCTATTGGTGAGTCAGTATTGCGACATCACTCCAATGAACTTCATCGGGCTTGCTTCGATGACTATCGCGTGCTCATTCAAACCTTAGTGCATGGTCATTCTCTTCAGGCACAAAAAAGGGCAACATAAAGTTGCCCAAAAGTGCACGAGGCTGAACTACCGAAGCGGCAAATGCCGCCCCGAACAGAACACGGTTCTAATTATGAAAATTGAGCTTCTTCTGTAGAGCCTGTTAGGGCTGTAACAGACGATTTTCCGCCTTGAATAATATTAGTCATTTTGTCGAAATAGCCCGTTCCCACTTCTTGCTGATGCGCGACAAAGGTATATCCCTTCGAAGCTGCGGCAAATTCGCGTTCTTGCACCATCTCAACATAGTGTTTCATGCCTTCACCTTGAGCATACGCATGAGCCAGTTCAAACATGTTGAACCACATATTATGAATACCTGCCAAAGTAATGAACTGATATTTGTAACCCATATCCGCTAACGCTTGCTGGAATTTGGCAATGGTTGCGTCATCCAAGTTCTTACGCCAGTTAAATGAGGGAGAACAGTTATAAGCCAACAGTTGATCGGGATACTTGGCCTTAATTGCGTCAGCAAATTTCTTTGCTTCTTCTAAACATGGCGTGGCGGTTTCACACCAAATCAGATCCGCATAAGGGGCGTAAGCTAAACCACGAGAAATAGCTTGATCAATCCCCGCGTTCACACGGTAGAACCCTTCAGCAGTGCGCTCACCTGTGATGAAAGGAGAATCGTATGGGTCACAATCAGACGTCAATAAATCAGCGGCATTTGCATCCGTCCGTGCAATGACTAAGGTCGAAGTGCCCGCTACATCGGCCGCTAAACGAGCAGAAATAAGCTTTTGTACCGCTTCTTGCGTCGGAACCAATACTTTACCGCCCATGTGCCCACACTTTTTCACCGAAGCCAGTTGGTCTTCAAAGTGAACACCCGCAGCTCCCGCTTCAATCATGCCACGCATCAATTCATAGGCATTCAATACGCCACCAAAGCCGGCTTCGGCATCGGCAACAATAGGTAAGAAGTAATCAGTGCCATTGTCGTCATCGGGGCTCACACCATTTGACCATTGAATTTGATCCGCTCGACTGAACGAATTGTTGATACGATCAACCACAGCAGGTACCGAGTTTGCTGGATATAACGACTGATCAGGATACATCGTTGACGACAAGTTATTATCGGCTGCTACCTGCCAGCCCGACAAATAAATCGCTTCAATGCCAGCTTTTGCTTGCTGAACCGCCTGTCCGCCTGTCAGAGCACCTAAACAGTTCACATACCCTTTTTTTGAAGAACCATTGACCAGCGACCAAAGCTTGTCGGCACCGCGCTGAGCTAAATCATTTCTCGGCACGAATGAGCCTTGCATATTGACCACGTCCTCGGCGCTGTAGGTGCGTGTAACGCCTTCCCAGCGCGGGTTAGTGTTCCAATCTTGTTCAATTGCGGCTATTTGTTGTTCACGGGTCAGAGACATAAAATCCTCACTTATTATTGGAGTTGTTATTAGCACCTCTGCGGGCACTTATTCGTGGGTATAGAGGTTTCAATGCTTTAATCGAGCAATTGATAACCGGGCAAAGTCAAAAATTCTTCTAGTTCATCTTGAGATGTAATTCGTTCGAGTAGGTCCGCAGCGGCGGCAAACCTACCGTTGCAAAACCGTTGCTCTCCAATTTCAGAACGAACCACCAATAATTCTTCGGCCAACATGTCTTGAAACAGTTCGAAAGTCACCAAACGTCCGTTGGACAAGGTTTTTCCGTGACGAATCCACTGCCATATTGAAGTGCGAGATATTTCTGCGGTGGCGGCATCTTCCATCAAACCGTAAATTGGCACACAACCATTGCCGCAAAGCCATGCTTCGATGTACTGCAATGCCACGCGAATATTGCTTCTCATGCCTTCTTCAGTGCGCTCGCCTGAACACGGTGCGAGCAACATATCTGCAGTTACAACTTCATGATCATGTCGCTTCACGTTCAGTTGATGGGTGTTGTTATGTTCAAATGCGTCCGTGAATATCTGCATCGCCGTATCAGCAAGCCCTGGATGTGCGACCCACGTGCCATCGTGTCCATTGGATGCCTCAAGTTGCTTGTCAGCCCTGACTTTACCAAGCACCCATTCGTTTCTGAGTGGGTCTCGACTTGGAATAAAAGCTGACATACCTCCCATAGCCATGGCACCGCGCTTGTGACAGGTTTGCACCAGCAAACGTGAGTACGCACTGAGAAATGGTTGATCCATGGTCACGCCTTGGCGGTCGGGCAGTACTCGATCAGGATGATTTTGTAACGTTTTGATGTAACTAAAGATATAATCCCATCGCCCACAATTGAGGGCCACGATGTGATCTTTGAGTTCAAATAAAATTTCGTCCATTTCAAACACAGCCGGCAACGTTTCGATCAATACCGTGGCTTTAATGGTGCCCACCGGTAAACCGTAGCGGCGCTCCGTGTATTTAAAAACATCATTCCATAACCGCGCTTCTTGATAGCTTTGAAGCTTCGGCAAGTAAAAATATGGCCCCGAACCATTGGAAATTAGCGTTTTAAAGTTGTGAATAAAATACAAGGCGAAATCAAAAAAACTGCCGCTAATCTCTCGACCATTCAACCGCACATGCTTTTCAGGCAAATGCAACCCGCGTACTCGGCAAATCAGTAACGCTGGGGCTGGGTTTAGTGAATAATGCTTTTGACCATCAGGACTGGTGTATTCAATCGTACCGAGATTGGCGTCTCGTAAATTGATTTGACCATCGAGTAACTGATCCCAAGTGGGTGACAACGCGTCCTCAAAGTCAGCCATGAATACTTTGACGTTGGCATTCAAAGCATTAATGACCATCTTGCGATCTGTCGGGCCCGTTATTTCAACTCGACGATCAAGTAAATCCGTTGGAATGCCTTTGATCGTCCAATCGCTTTGTCTTACATGCAGAGTCTCGGGCAAAAAATCAGGTCGTTCACCTGCATTCATTCGAGACTGGCGCTCAGCGCGGTCCTCTAAGAGCTGCAATCGGCTTGTACCAAATAACTGTTCTAAGTCTGCAACAAATAACATCGCTTCATTGCTCAGAATTTCTTGCTGGGCTTGAGTCACTTCAGCTCGAATGTCTAGTGCGTGGCGATGTATGTTCATAAAAACCTCAATTTCATTTGTTTCTAAATAACTACAATTACATTTAACAAATAGCACGACCAGAACATTTAACCATTGTGCTTTAGTCGTAGTTTGCTTGTTCGGAACATTGTTCTAAAAACACAAAAAACCCTTTATATAAACACTGCATTGTCATTAACAATGTTTCAAATGGTTGTTTTGAGCAATTACTCTATCTGCTTTCGGTTATAATTCGGCACCATTAAACTTGCAATACAAATTATAAAAAGAATTTTAATTACGTAATTTAATTACATTTATTCAAATTAATTTCGAATGACTTCAAACATAAACACCAATCCAACTGACTGTTCATACGTTTAAAAGAGGGGTGAAAAGATTGAAAGTGCGGGGATAAGCGGTCACACGCAGTACACCGCTGAACGAGTTTTAAACAAATTTAGCGACAAAACGGACTAATCTTAAAAACGAGAAGAATCGTGAAAGGGTAAAAAGCACCCACTAGTTTCGACTCTAAAACTATATAGATGCTAAATAAGTTGCCCAAATGCCGATTTTTTTACATGCTAATAACACGGTTATGGATCACGTTTACGAGATGAAAGAGGGATTATGTCAATCGACCACAAGCAAGACACCAAACCCAAACTCAAAAAGAAAGAATATGAAAATGAGTTAGAGAAACTTCAGGTAGAGCTGATCCACCTCCAAGAGTGGGTCAAAAACGAAGGGCTAAAGGTCGCTGTAATTTTTGAAGGTCGCGATGCCTCGGGCAAAGGCGGCACCATCAAACGGATTACCGAAAAGCTCAATCCTCGTGTCTGTAAAGTGGTTGCATTGGGGGTTCCAACCGAGCGAGAAAAATCTCAATGGTACTTCCAACGTTACGTACCCCACTTACCCGCCGCTGGTGAAATCGTTTTGTTTGACCGTTCTTGGTATAACCGTGCAGGCGTTGAGCGTGTGATGGGGTTTTGCTCAGATGATGAATACGAAGAGTTTATGCGCTCTTGCCCTGAGTTTGAACGCATGCTTATTCGGTCTGGCATTATACTGGTGAAGTATTGGTTTTCTGTAAGCGATGAAGAGCAAGAAAAACGCTTTAAAGAGCGGATCACCAACCCAATGAAGCGTTGGAAATTCTCGCCAATGGATCTTCAATCACGCGAACGCTGGGCCGAATATTCGCAAGCCAAAGACACCATGTTCAAGTACACAGATACCAAACAGTCTCCTTGGTATGTGGTCGAATCCGATGATAAGCGGCGCTTGCGCCTCAACTGTATTAGCCACTTTATTCAACAGGTACCCTATCAACCTATCGCGCAAGAGTCGATCTCACTGCCCGAGATCGATAAAACAGGGTATGTTCGCTCCCCCAGAACCGAACAAACCTTTGTGCCTGACAAGTATTAATAGGCAAAAAAAAGCCCTGCGTTTGCAGGGCTTTATCGCAGACTATCGTTATTTTAGTCTTGCTTGAGTAGGCGCTTAATCTCTTCAGGTGAAGTATGACGCACATCGGTGCCCTTCACAAAGTAGATAATATATTCCGCAATATTCTTACAATGATCACCCACTCGACCAAGCGAGCGGCTGGCAAGTTGTACTTCCAACATGAATGGAATTGAGCGGGAGTCACCCATCATGTAGGTCAGCAGCTGGCGCACTAAACCTTCGTGCAGAGAATCTACTTTCTTACTGCGGCTATGAACTCGATAGGCTGCATCAGCATCCATACGTGCGAACGCGTCTAGCACATCTCGCAACATGCGAATGATTTGTTCACCTAAGGCTTCTAGATTCACTTGAACAACATCAGGTAAGCTACGGTCAGCATGCAATACGGTTTGAGCTGCGTGCTCAGCCATATCACCAATACGTTCTAAATCGGTAATGGTTTTAATGATGGCCATCATCAAACGCAAGTCACCTGCCGTAGGTTGGCGCTTTGCGATGATACGCACACACTCTTGGTCGATATTAACTTCGAGCTCGTTAACTTTACGGTCATTTTCAATGACTTCACGGGCGAGGTCTTTATCCCCTGTGTTGCTGGCTAACAGTGCATTTTCTAGTTGTTGCTCAACTAATCCACCCATGGCCAGTACTTGGCTACGGACGTTTTCTAGTTCAACGTTAAATTGACCAGAAATATGTTTATTTAGATTACCTGTTTCCACGTAATACTCCTTAATTCAGCTCTAGTGCAACAATTAACCGTAACGACCCGTAATGTAGTCTTCGGTCTTTTTCTTCGTAGGCGTTGTGAACAATGTGTTGGTATCTGAATACTCAACCATCTCACCCATGTACATAAATGCCGTTTGATCTGACACTCGCGCTGCCTGTTGCATATTGTGCGTTACAATCACAACCGTATACTGCGACTTAAGATCATTGATAAGTTCTTCAATGGTCAAGGTTGAAATTGGATCCAATGCCGAAGTTGGCTCATCCAACAACAATACTTTAGGCTCAATCGCAATGGCACGCGCAATCACGAGACGCTGTTGCTGACCACCCGATAAACCAAATGCGTTGTCATTTAGACGATCTTTAACTTCTTCCCATAAAGCTGCGCCGCGTAGCGAGCGTTCTACAGCTTCATCTAGTTGACGGCGATCTTTAATCCCTTGTAAACGTAGTCCGTAAACCACATTTTCGTAGATACTTTTAGGAAATGGATTGGGACGTTGGAACACCATTCCAATTTCACGACGTAAAGCAGCAACATCCACCTTGCGGTCATAGATATTTTGGCCGTTGAGTAAAATCTCACCATCGATATTACAAATATCAACCAAGTCATTCATGCGGTTCACACAACGTAACAGCGTTGATTTACCGCAACCCGACGGGCCAATAAAGGCTGTCACCTGGTTTTTAGGAATCTTCATGCTGACGTTATAAAGCGCCTGCTTGTTACCGTAATAAAGGTTCAGGTTTTTTATTTCCAATGCAGTTTCTGCATCAGATAAGTTATGTAAGTCTCTCTGCTCGGCTACTGAGCCTGTTGGAGTCACAGTGATCACTAGGAATTTCCTCTAATCAAATACGCTGTTAGTGCTCAAGCGAGCGGAATTTTTCACGTAGGTGGTTACGAATGCCGATGGCCGTGATGTTCAAACCGACAATCACCGTTACCAACAAGAATGATGTTGCATAAACCAACGGACGCGCGGCTTCAACGTTAGGACTTTGGAAGCCAACATCATAAATGTGGAAGCCTAAATGCATAAATTTACGGTCTAAGTGAACAAATGGGAAGTTCCCGTCCACTGGGAGTGTGGGTGCCATTTTCACAACGCCAACCAACATCAGTGGTGCCACTTCACCCGCAGCTCGTGCTACGGCCAGAATCAAACCGGTCATAATTGCCGGCGATGCCATCGGCAAAATAATACGCCACAAAGTTTCTGCTTTCGTTGCGCCTAGCGCCAAGCTACCTTGTCGCACCGACGAAGGAATGCGTGACAAGCCTTCTTCGGTTGAAACAATCACAACTGGCAAGGTTAAGATTGCCAGCGTCAACGCTGACCAAATCATGCCCGGCGTACCAAACGTTGGTGATGGCAATGCTTCGGCATAGAACAGCTCATCAATGCTGCCACCAAGAACATACACAAAGAAACCTAAACCAAATACACCGTAAACAATAGACGGTACACCGGCGAGGTTAATCACCGCTGTACGAATAATTTTAGTCAGTGCATTTTTGCCCGCATACTCATGCAAGTAAATTGCCGCAACCACACCAAATGGCGTCACAATGACGGCCATCAACATGACCATAAATACGGTGCCGAAAATTGCTGGGAACACCCCACCTTCGGTATTGGCTTCACGAGGCTCATTGGTGATGAACTTACCTACTTGTACAAACCAATGTCCAAGTTTTGAGAAGAAGCCCATGTCATTTGGATAGTTCGCATCCAACACATACTTCATATTCAAGGTAACTAGCTCACCGCGCATATCGCGCACCACTATGGCGTCGCGCTCCATTTCTGCACGCAGAGCAAATAGTTCTTTTTCATAACCTAAATATTCGTCGCGGTAGCTATCGCGCTGAGCTTGATAGTCGGCAATACGGGCGTCATCCAGCTTGCCCTTGAGTTCGTCACCACGTTCTTTCAAACGAATGCGCTCTAGCTCATGGTTAATACCACCGATGTCGCCGTACTGAACATCTCTCATTTGAGCGGCTAGCTCTTTATTGCGATCGATGCTTTGCTGAAGCGCCTCTCGCAGATCAACTGTCACAGGTTGACCGTCTTGCAGCACCTGGGCAATTTCACCGTAGAAGTTACCGCCCTTCACTCGTTCAATCACAGCAAGGTTTTGCGGCTGTACTTGAGATTCAATGTCGGTTTCTAAGATCCAACGGAAGTCCAACTCAACAAACTCACGGTTACCGGTTTTGACCAAGTAACGCGTGACCATGTCGCCAGCTTCACCGGACATCACTCGACCCGATTCTCGCAACTGTGAAACCGGCACCAATTCGCGGTCATGAATCTCGCCCACAACAGTGGCGACCTGACCGTTCATATCTTTCACTTCAAACTCATGAATGGTTGATGGCCAGAAAAACACCAAACCACGCCATGCAATCAACAACAGTAATCCAAGTACAGCGACCAAGCTGAGGCTCACAGCCCCTGCCGTCATCCAAACCCAAGGATTACCTGATTTAAACCAGCTATTCATTTTATTATACCTTTAGGGATTCGATTACATGTTGCTGTATTTGTCACGCAAACGCTGGCGCACAAATTCAGAAATGGTGTTGAATACAAATGTCAGAATAAACAATACAAATGCTGACAAGAACAGAACTCGATAGTGCGAACTACCTACTTCAGACTCAGGCATTTCCACCGCGATATTGGCTGACAAAGTTCTCATCCCTTGGAAAATACTCCAATCGATCAATGGCGTATTACCCGTAGCCATCAATACAATCATGGTTTCTCCCACCGCTCGGCCAAGGCCCATCATCACGGCTGAGAAAATACCAGGGCTGGCAGTTAGAATCACAACGCGTGTAAGCGTCTGCCAAGGTGTGGCCCCCAGTGCCAACGAGCCATTTGAAAGGTGACGTGGCACACTGAATACCGCATCTTCTGCAATTGAGAAGATGGTTGGAATCACAGCAAATCCCATTGCAATGCCGACAACCAAAGAGTTTCGTTGGTCATAACTAATGCCCAACTCATTGGTAAGGAACACACGCGCATTACCGCCCATCAACGATTCTTCCAGCATTGGACTCATTTCAAAGCTCAACCAACCCAAGAAAATCACCACTGGGATTAATACGATGGCGTCCCAACCTTCTGGAATTTGTTGCTTGATTGAGCGTGGTAGCTTGTGCACAGCAAAAGCCGTGAGCAAGAACCCTGTTGGCACAACGAGCAACAGCATCATCACACCCGGCAGGTTGTCTTCCACCAATGGAGCAAGCCAGAGCCCCGCCAAGAATCCAAGGATTACCGTTGGCAGTGCTTCCATAATTTCGACGGTGGGCTTCACGTAAGTGCGCATTTCCGGCGCCATGAAGTATGCCGTATAAATTGCCCCCGCTAATGCGATAGGCACCGCAAATAACATGGCGTAAAACGCAGCCTTGATAGTACCAAATGCAATGGGCACCAACGATGTTTTCGACTCAAAGTCATCACTTGCGGAAGTAGACTGCCAAATGTATTGAGGCTCTTGGTACCCTTCGTACCACACCTTTTGCCACAATGCGCTCCATGTCACTTCAGGGTGCGGATTGTAAATGTCTAAGAAGTAAATTTTGCCTTCTTCTTCCATTAGTGCAGCATCAGCGCGCGGTGAAAACACAACGCGGTCAATAGTTTCATCGGCCAACTTTTCGCTAGTTAAGCGCGTATTACCGGTCGCATGGTAAATAGATAATTCACCACTGTCGGTTCCGGCCATAAAGCCACGACGGAAAAACTCCGGAGCCATAACCGTGACATCTGAACCAGCATCAAATTCGCGAATACGCTGAAATTCACGACCGTTGTCCGTTGCCACCTGAAACCATTGACTAATCACACCGCCTTTTTCTGCAACCAGAATAGAAGAGGCACCTGATAAGAGCGTCATGTATGTCAGCTCCGACTGACCGAAGTCCAACGCCTGAATACGTTCAATTCCCGCGCTTGGGTTACTCACGTCATACACGTCAATAACACTGTCGCTACGAACCATGAGAATGCGTTGGTCAGGTGTGAGCACTAATTGGTCGACATTGCCCGTAGCACCTTCAATGGTATAGAACTCAGGAGACCAAACCACTTCTTCACTTAAGAAGTCTTCTTCACCCACGAGTTGAGTCAATACCAAACGATTGTCTTCAGTTAATCCCACGACGGTTGCCAGAGTACTTTCACGCTCGAATACAATTTCTTTCAGCGCTTTGCCTTGCGGGTCAATGGTGATCAAATCAGATCCAAATGGATATCCGACATAAGGCGTCAGCTGACGCTTATCATTAGGGAATGAGACAGAAAAGTCTGGGCGAATTACCAACCCTTCTCCTGAATCATTCGTCAGCAAATAAGCATGTTTTGACGGTGTAGTCGCGGCTAAGTTGATCGTACCGGTGGTATCCATGACCGTTTCTTCAAGCACAACAGAGCCAGCAGCTGGGCCGCCTTCAAGCTCTCGTGCGGCAAAGAACACAACCGAACCGGTGTCTGTGACGCGAAAACCAATCTCATTTTGCTCTTCAATTCCAAGGGTGAGCGTTTTGCCCTGCCCAGGAATCGTAAAAGAATCATGGCTTTCAAGGCTCACCGGACGAAACACCGGAAAAACCACGTAAAGTAAATAAAAGAAAATTAGCAGTAGTGCGACAAGAACCATAATTCCGCCAGCTGTAACGCTGTATCGGGCTAGGTTATCTTTCATTAAACGCACGCGACTGCCCGCTAAAGACTGTGCAGCGGAGTCGGCCATCATGAACCTCAAGATTTATAAAGCTGGGGGGATTATATTTCTATTTGATGACAGTTTTGTTACAGCCAATAAAACGGTCAAAAGCTAAGTAAATATTTCTATTTATTCAGTGATTTGCATTAAACTATATTTGCGCCGCGCATTCTACACTCTGGAGATCATCATGAAAAGTATCGTTATCACCCTGATTGGAACAGACCGTTCAGGGATCGTAGACGAAGTGTCTCAGTGCTTGATGGCACATCACGGCAATTGGCAAGCTTCAAGCATGAGCCTCATGGCCGGACAATTCGCAGGAATTGTAGAAGCTCGCATTCCTGAAGAGCAACTATCAGCCGTTCGTCAATCGCTAGGCCAACTCGAAGGCCTCACAGTACAAGTGGTTGATGGACACGCGATTGAAGCGACAGAAGCACTGTCGATCGATTTTCAAGTCACAGCCAACGATCGCCCCGGTATTATCCAACAAGTCTCGAGCTGTTTAGCCGCGAACAAGGTGAACGTGCTCGAACTCGACACTCGCTGTGAAAGCGCAGCACACTTTGGCGGAGACTTGTTCATTGCAGAAGTGCATGCACAATTGCCAGCGGGACTCACAGAAGATGACTTAAAAACGGCACTGGAAGCACTGTCTGACGATTTGATTATTGATACTGAGTAAATCAGTCATTGTAAGCAAAGCGTAAGAATTTGTGCGTATGATGGTTCGCCTCTTGATCATAGGATGGAAGTATTAATGAAGTCTCAGCGGCCAAAGCTACATGTGGAAAAGGAATTAAGTTGGTTATCGTTTAACGAGCGAGTGTTACAAGAAGCCGCTGATAAATCAGTCCCGATTGTGGAACGCGTTCGCTTCTTGGGTATTTTTTCCAATAACCTCGATGAGTTTTTTCGAGTTCGGGTTGCTAACGTTAGACGTAGAATTCTGATTGAGAAAGAAAAGTCAAAACGAGAAAAGACCAAAGAATTACTTTCAGCGATTCAAAACAAAGTGTTGAAGCTGCAAAAAGATTTTGACGACATTTATATGGAAATCATTATCGGCTTGGCCCGCCACAACATATTCCTGATTAATGACACTCAACTTTCAGAATCACATGGCCGCTGGTTACGCAAGTACTTTCGAGACAATATCCTGCCGCATATTGCTCCAATTATTGTCACTAACAGCATCGATTTAGCCCAAGTCCTTAAAGACGATTTGACCTACCTCGTCATTGCGCTGAAATCTCAAGATAAGGTGGAATACGCACTCATCGAGGTGCCATCCGATCGCGTCTCTCGCTTTGTGAATTTGCCGCATGAAAAAGGCCGTAAGAAGAAAAGCATGATCTTGCTCGACAATATCATTCGATATTGTTTGGACGATATTTTCCAAGGCTTTTTCGAATATGATTCAGCGACTGCCTACTCAATGAAAATGACGCGAGATGCCGATTTTGATTTAAGCGAAGACGTTGATTTATCCATTCTTGAACAAATGTCTGACGGTCTAAAACAACGCCTTACCGGCAAGCCAGTAAGGTTCGTACATGACCGAGAAATGCCAGATTCTATGATTGAGTTTATCAAGTATAAGCTTGGTATTGTGTCATACGACTCTGTGATCCCAGGTGGTCGCTACCATAACTTTAAAGATTTCATTGGTTTTCCAAACGTTGGGCGTGCTTACTTGGAAAACAAAAAACTTCGAGCGTTAGATTGCGCCGATTTTGATCGTCATACACACAGTTTTGAAGCCATTTCAGCCAAAGATATTTTACTCTATTACCCTTACCATAAATTCCGTTATTTCACCGACTTCCTACGCCAAGCCGCCTTCGATCCGGCCGTGAAGACTATCAAAATCAGTATTTATCGAGTGGCCACTAAAAGTCAGGTTATTAAATCACTGATCGATGCAGCAGAAAACGGTAAACAAGTCACCGTCATTGTTGAGCTACGAGCACGGTTTGACGAGGAAGCAAACATTGATTGGGCTCGAGAGCTGACGGAATCAGGAGTCAAAGTGGACTTTGGTGTTCCCAGCCTTAAATGCCACACCAAATTGTGCCAGGTGGCGCGACTTGAAGGAAATGAACTGGCATATTACAGTCATGTTGGAACCGGTAATTTCCATGAAAAAACCGCTCGAATTTATACCGACTTTTCGTTATTCACCAAAAACCCCGAAATCAACGAGGAAGTCATTAACGCCTTCGATTTCATTCAAAACGCTTACAAACGTTACCGTTTTAAGCATTTGATCATTAGCCCTAATGATACGCGCCGCCGTATTTACAAGCTCATCGATCAAGAAATCGAGTTTGCCAATCAGAACAAAAAATCAGAAATATTCATTAAAGTAAATAACTTAGTCGACACGGGGCTGGTGAACAAACTCTACGCTGCGAGCAATGCTGGAGTGAAGATCCGTATGATTATTCGCGGCATGTGTTCTTTGGTGCCGGGCGTGCCAGGGCATAGCCAAAATATTCAAGCCATCAGTATTGTCGACCGCTTTCTTGAACACCCGCGCGTATTTGCATTTCATGCCGGAGGGCGACGCGATGTGTTTATTTCGTCGGCAGATTGGATGACTCGAAACATCGATCACCGGGTCGAAGTCGGCTGCCCAATTTATGATGAAACCCACAAAAAAACAATTCTGGGCATCATGGAATTACAATGGAGTGACCGCGCTAAGGCCAGAGTTATCGACAAAGAGCAAACAAATCCTTATAACCCTAGAGGGAATAGGAAAAAAATTCGCTCGCAAATCGTCATTCATGACTATTTGAAAAGTATTGAAGAGAAGTCTAAAAATCGTGGAAAACAATCCGACTCATGAGCAATCTCCTCTCAAAGAGGAAGTGATTGCAGCGCTCGACTTAGGTTCCAATAGCTTTCACATGGTGATTGCTCGCATTGTTGAAGGCAACCTACAAATCCTGTCGCGCCACAAAGAAAAAGTCCGTTTAGCGGCGGGCTTAGAAGATGACCTCAGACTGAATCAAGAAGCCTTTGAACGCGGGCTCGCCTCACTTGCTCGGTTTAACGAGCGCTTACAACCTTTTGAGGGGACCAGCGTTCGCATTGTTGCCACCCATACTCTTCGGCGCGCAATCAATGCAAAAGATTTTCTAGAACAAGCCGAAAAAGTGCTATCACACTCAGTGGAAGTCATTTCGGGCTACGAAGAAGCTCGTCTCATATTTCAGGCAGTGGCACACAATGAGGTCACCAAACACAATACGTTGGTGATTGATATTGGTGGCGGAAGCACCGAGCTTGCTATTGGCAGCCAGTTTGTTGAGCACGCTCTGGCAAGCCGTTCAATGGGGTGTGTGAGCTTCACCCAAAAATATTTTGCCAAAGGCATTACCAAACAAGCTTTCAAAAAAGCCGTGATTGCTGCGAAGCAAGAGTTAGAGCCCATCACCAAAGGCTTTAAAAAAGTAGGCTGGAAACAAGTTCGGGCTACATCCGGCACCGCTTCAGCACTCGCTGAATGCGCCAAAGAGTTTGGTTATGACGCTATCTCAAAAGGCAGCCTGCAAGACTTACAAAAACGTCTGATCGAGAATGATGGGCGGCTCGAGTTAGCCGGCATCTCGCCCGATCGAATGCAGGTCATTGCCGGCGGTCTTGCTGTGATGCTTGCCATCGTGAATACCTTTGAGATCGCCGCCATTGACTATTCCCCAGCCGCCCTGCGCGAAGGGGTTTTGTATGAAATGCATGGTGGGCTAGAGCACGACAATGTTCGTGTTCGTTCGCGCGATAGCCTTCAAAAACGCTATAACGTCGACTTACATCAAGCCAAATCTGTCAACGATGCGGCCAACTGGCTCTGGCACCAACTGGCTGATGATTGGCAATTATCAGCAGCTTCGCTCAAGCTTTTAGGTTTCGCTGCACAACTTCATGAAGTCGGGTTCGATATCAACTCGTCGGCAATTCAACGTCATTCTGCTTATATTATTGAACACACAAATATGGCCGGTTTTAACCGGGATGAGCAATTGGTACTGGCTAATTTGGTTCGCTTTCATCGTAAACGATTACAACTGAACAACATTTTGCCCATTGAGAAGTTAATGAAAGACAAGACATTGATCCGTCTTATTCGAATTCTTAGGGTCGCTGTGTTGTTAAATATTGGTCGCCATGGTTATGAATTGCCCATAAGTGCAAAAGCGGAAGGCAAAGTTATGACACTCGTATTCGATGCCGACACCTTGGAACAACAACAGTTATTAGCCGCCGACCTGGAGCGCGAAAGTAGCTTGATTAGTGCAGCTGGTTTTGAGCTAAAAATTGTGGCCGAAACCTAATATGACGCGTTAATGGTGTCGTTGTGAGTAGGATTGCACAACGGCACTTAAGCCCCCTTCCCCCCACATCAATTCAAATGATGTATCGTGCATTAATGCACGAGATTCAGCGCATCCAAGCAGAGAAACCTCGTTCAAAAGTGGTTGCTGGCCTAAATTTGCTACGCAAATGACATAGCGCCCTGGATCTAAAGCGATGTCAAATACCCCCTGATTCACAATGGCTATCCCTTGATATTTAGATTGCTCAGCACTGTCATTTAGATGAGCTTCAGCCATAAATACAACATAGCCAGTGTCATATGGAAGGTTTGGTATTTGCGGTGTATCACTCAAGTAATGCACTGTTCCACTCGCACGAATACCGCCAAGGTGAGCATGATTGATGAGCGCGATACTTGCAAAAGTCATATTCATGCAAACCATGCAGCTTAGCCATATGGCAAACACCCCAGTCCGTTTCATGCTCTCTCTCTTTTGATATTGATAACAAAAGGGGCCGATGGCCCCTTATTCATTTCAGTCATTCAATCAAAGATTGAACTTATTCAAGTGCGCAACCAGGGCGAGTACACTCCAATACAGCCAAGCGCATATCGATGATGTTGATGTTGCCATCATCATTCATGTCACATTTGCTACCACATGCACTACCTGTTGTTGCCTTATTGCGATCCGAACTAATGAGAATCAAATCGTTGCGGTCAACATCACCATCGTTGTCGGCATCACCTTTGATTTGAGCTTGGACGAGACTCACGTCAATCATCACAGAGTCCGTCGTTTGGAGTCCACCTTGATCTGTACAAGTCATGGTAATTGTATGCTGGCCTTCGCTTAAACGACGAATGCCCAGCTCGGTGCCAGTGCCCAACTCCGTCACTATGTTAGCGCCATTGCCGATATTACCGTTGATGCTGCTCGACCACTGAACCGTTGCAACTTCGCCGTCTTCTGCATCATAGGTATATGCGTCCAACAATATGGGTTGAACTCCTACAAAAGCAGCATTGTTCATAGGCTGATTAATGGTACATTCCGGCGCACTGTTAGGCGTTACAAAGGGGCCGTCCGATTCATCGCTAGCAACATGGAACCCATCTGATGCTTGAACACGAATAAGGCCTTGGTCAGTTTTGCCTAGGTCATTCAAATCAACGTCGAGCATGGTGTCTGTATAATCAGATACCAAGGTTTCCCAGGTAACGCCATTGTCATCACTAAATTGAACTGTGTAGGACAATGAATCGCCGTCGAGATCCGATGCTGACCAAACTAAAGTCACCATTGGAGGATTCAAGATTTCACCACCATTTGGAAACACGACTTCGACATCAGGCTTGTTAGCCGAAGCTGGCAACATGCCGATCTCATTACCCGAAGCTTGATTAATGACCGAGTACTGGGCAGTGCGATCATTGAACAATACCGGAATCATCATTAAGCCCTTCTCTTCACTGGGCCCATTTTGTGGTGATCCTGCAACCGCATCAGAGTGCATCATCGATGGCGAAAACGATATACGTTCAAGCTCATTACCAAGGTCATCAGATGCAACCAGCCAATATTCATCGCCCGGCATGGTCGGGGGAATAACCGTGTCGTCTACGCTAAACGAAGCAGGCGCTTTGAACTCAATAGAGTCGCCACCCACATTGATAATACCGCGTAGCAAACGCCAATCCTTCAACAACGACAGATCAGCAGGCGGAACATAAGGTACAAAATTCAGTACATCAAATGTGCTGTTGATGTAATTGCTGATATTGCCGTAGTTAAACTTAGACGGCCAGCGATAGCCTGGGCAGTAGCTCATCATTGCGAAGGTTTTGCTCGGGTCTACCACTAAGTTGCGTTGGCTATCCCAACCAAAAATTAGTTTGTCATCGCCTAAGTTCATCGGACCAATGGTGGAACGTTGCGTCCCTGAAACGGTATGAACATACGGAAAATCAGGTGCATGGCTGTCGCCAAATGATCCACAAGGACCTTTCTTATAACCCATTAGAGTCCCTACTTGAGAGGCACTCACTGCATGATGAATTCCCATCGTATGAGCAATCTCATGCCCATGACGATTTCTCCCGTAGCTATTGCCATCTACCATAACACCTGCAGAGACAGAGCCCGGAATCGCGTTTGCTTGACCACCGGTCGCGCCAGCTCCCGACAGCAAGGTGCCACCTTGATTCACTGCACCGTAATACAAGCGCTCACAACCAATAGGAAACCCTTTCCAACAAAAATCGAGAAAACGCATAGACTCTAAACTGGCCAATACATCAGCCACTTGAGGCTTACCATTGCCCATGTCTAATGTTGTGTGTGTACGGTCAATACTCGACACAGGGAAGGTTGCAAGTAGTCGTTGCTGTAATTCGTTCAAGTCGGAATTTGATGTTTCGACCGTGCTTCCACCATCGGTATATTTGATTTTAACCAGCTTCACTTCTAGCTCAGATGCCGGTGAAAAATTGGCGATGGTGCTACAATCATTCGGCGCAGGTGCAGCAACATCCTCACAGGTTAATGTGCCGCCGACACCTTCGAGTTCTAGTTCAACATTGCCAGTTAACCAACTATCAGGCAGTTGGAAATTAAGGCTGTCACTCAATACGTCCCGGCGATCGAGCGCGTTAGGTTTAGCTGTAATCGCTCCTCCTGCGTTCACCGCAGTCAGCGGAGAGCCCGCCAATGGAATACCATTACGAGACCCCTTTAAGCGAGCCGTGGCTTTTACCGGATCGTTGCCGTCGGTTGGTTCGATATAGGTTCGAACCAGTGTTTTTTTACCTTCAATTAGTCCCACTGAGTTTTCTAAATCTTGGATCACCTGCGTCACTTCTAGCCCCACAATGGTTAGAGGTTCGCCCAAACACAATGAACCGACGAAACTAGCAAATTCAGTAAAATTTTGAATGACAAATACACCGCCGCCGCCAAATACATGGGGACCGAAATCTGCCTGAGCATCTGCCGCATCAAAATATGGTAAATCCTCAATCGCGATAACGCTGAAGCGGTCTAGCTCAAATGGTGCAGATTTAGCAGCCGCTAAAGTGCTAGCCACAGTGGGTCCGGTGTTTCGGCTCCCATCCGTTGACAAGCAGTACGACTGAAAGTCATCTCTTATGGCTCCGCGAGTCAGTAAGTGTGCTGTACTTGTCTCAATTCCTCGACCAGGGCCGGTGCCAGAACGATACTGACGCATTGCATTTACAGCGTTAATCGCAGTTTGCGCAGCTTGCTCCGAATCGATGGCTTGCAATGCAAATTCAACACGAGCCGAAACGGAAAACTGCACTACGGCAACTTTGACGCTGCCATCGCGAGGAACAACCAGTGGATCTTGAAGTGCAGCTACAATGCCGCTGCGCTGTATATTCCAATCTGACGAACTAATACTGCCGGAGCCATCCACAACAAAGACTAAGTCTGTTGCGGCTTTGGCCGAAAAAGCCAATGAAACACTTAATACGATAAACGATGCCCATACTGTAATGAGCTTATGAATCACTTTGTTTGTCCATAACATGAGTCAATTCTCCTGTGGAGTATTGTAAAATTGCCAAACGAACACGCTACCGCTGCACCTCCAATGGCGCGGCATGATCTAAGGCATGTGTGAATAAACTGCTGAGCGACGACTAGTCCGTTCGTTCGCTCATGGCTGTGCCTGAATGATCGATATAGGAGGCTTGCCAAACAAGAACTGGCGGTTCTTGTCCTTCGGCCCATTGCACAGAGAAAGGTTGGGAGCCTGTTTGCCCGGGTGACAAATCACCAAAATACAGCTGGTCAAGCGGTTCATCAGTGGGGCTGAGCGTGACATCAGATATGGCTTGAGTACTGATGTTTTCAGCATGAAGAATAAAGCTCACTTCGCCTTCTCTTTTATCGGTCACTTCATAGGTAATAGAGACGGAGCTTGCAATACTGGAGGTTGATAAGACAGCACATCCTACCGCTGCCAATGCAGATAAAGTAGATTTAACAATATTCATGAGAGCATTTCCTTGCGCGTATGAATTCTTAAAGAGTCGCTTTTGACTTCCTAAAGCGCTTATGACTTGATTGATTTACGACAGGCCAGTAGGCCTAAACACATCAGCAGCATAACGCTGGGTTCTGGAATACTAGAACTACTTGGGTTCGTGGCTTTGATGATACTAACGTTTGCGCCCGTTGCTCCTGTCACACTCAAAGCTCCGCCTCCAGCCAAACTGAGCAATGTGGGTGGCACAACGTCAAAGACTGCATCTCCTGTGGCAATAGCCTCAAAGTCTGCTTCAAACAATTCAAAACTTGCAGGTTGCAGAGCACTCAAGTCGGCAAATGACTCAAATGATACTTCGAACGCATTCAATACACTGAGATTTGGCGAGTGTGACGACAAGCTTCCAAAGAGTCCCGCATCGAGCCCGTTGCCAAACCGAATATCTGAGAATTGAAGCAGTGAATTGTCAAACCCTAAATTAATGTCAAAGGCACCTAGCGAAGGAGCGCCGGGTGAATTTAAACCCTCGATCTGAACACTAATTGAAACAACATCCCCAACATTGATATCGGTGTCAGATGGTGTGGCTGAAAGTAATAAAGCATGGCTTTGAGGCATACCAACAAATACCAACACGCATATTGCAGCACAATACGTACGTAATTTTTTAAACATGTTTTAGTCCTTTAAATAGTCAGCTCGCAGATTAACTTCAACAACATCCTGTCGCTGACATGAGCATCACTAGCATGACTTCACTAGCCGTTCACTGACCTCCTAAATACTGCGCCTCCACTCCATTTAGTCACATCTCATTTGTTTCATTTGAAAACCAACAACCACGATATACGATGAGATAACGCCAGCTGGTCAAAAAAGCAGCAATCTATGGACCAAGCTTTGTAAAGTTTTGAGAGTGGGCATGTTTAACAAAGGGTTTACATAACAATTTTATGGTTTCTATTGGTTAATGTAAAAAAAACTGACACTTTAAACACAAAAAAACCGGCCAGAGGCCGGTTCTTCGTCGTTAACTTAAGGGGTAAGGCTTAGTTCAAACCCAATTTTTTCAAGTCAGCAGACGTTACTTTTGCTGGTACAGGGATGTAACCGTCTTTCTCAACAATCTTTTGACCTTGTGAAGACAACATGTATTTCACGAATTCAGCTTCAAGTGGAGACAAGTCACGGTTAGGGTGTTTGTTCACGTAAACGTACAAGTAACGAGACAAAGGATAAGCTCCTGTTAACGCGTTAGCCATTGTTGCTTCAACGTAAGTTTTGCCATCCTTTGACAAAGGAACAGCTTTCACACCCGATGTGAGATAGCCAATACCTGAATAACCAATTGCGTTTAAAGAAGCAGAGATAGACTGAACAACAGAAGCAGAACCAGGCTGCTCATTTACAGAAGATTTAAAGTCGCCTTTACACAATGCCTTGCTCTTGAAATAACCGTATGTACCCGAGACCGAGTTGCGTCCATACAACTGCAAATCACGGCTAGTCCAGTCACCAGGAAGGCCTAATTGACCCCAGTTGTTTGTATCTTGAGCTTCACCACACTTACGCGTGCTTGAGAAAATCGCATCAACTTGCTTAATTGTTAAACCTTCGATTGGGTTGTCTTTGTTTACAAAAACAGCCAAGGCATCGATAGCAACCCGAATAGGAGTTGGCTTGTAGCCATATTTTTTCTCGAATGCTTCAACTTCACCCGACTTCATTTTACGGCTCATAGGACCGAAGTTAGAAGTGCCTTCTGTTAAGGCTGGCGGAGCTGTAGAAGAACCAGCGGCAGCGACTTGCACTGTCACGCTTGGGTAGAATTCATTGCTGAACTCTTGAGTCCAGAACGCCATCATGTTGGCTAAAGTATCTGAACCTGTAGAAGAAATTTTACCTGAAATGCCACTAACAGCTTCGTATTTTGGCAAATCTTTATCGACTGCAAATACATTTGCTGTGAATACAGCTGCGGTTACGCCCAGCGCTGCAGCAACTTGTTTCAATTTCATGGTGACTCCGTCAAAAAAATAAGTATTACAAAGTTAAATAAATCGACGACAGTATTGCTGCGTTAAATGACAGTTAGATTAACTAAATATTACAGTTTTATGACTATATAATGGACCGTGCTAGAAGTTACTTTTTAACGACCAGTTCAGCTGGAATAACGAAGCTGAATGTTGATCCAACCGTTAAGCTCGATTGGATCTTGAGCTTCGAGCTGTGATGGCTCAATGCATGTTTCACAATCGCAAGCCCTAAACCTGAGCCTCCAGTTTTTCGAGAACGAGCCCGATCAACACGATAGAAGCGCTCGGTTAAGCGCTGAATATGCTCAGCCCCAATTCCGTCCCCGTTATCACTGACCAAGAAGCAAGCATTACCGTTTTGTGAATACCAGCGAATGTCAATTTCGCCTTCAGGTTGAGTGTAATGCACAGCATTAAAAATCAAATTCGAAAATGCGGAACGCATTTCCATCAAATCACCTTTTATGTTGAGGCCAGACTCAACTTCAAGTGTAATTTGCATAGCTTTTTCTGCGCCTAAAGCTTTCGCTTCCTCAGAAATGATATTCAGTAATGAAGGGACATCAATCTCATGGTCTAAGTCAGAACGCTCGGCTGCCTCAATACGCGATAGCGTAATCAGTTGTGATACTAATGAATCCATTCTGCGAGTTTGTTCGAGCATCATGCCATGCGCTTTCTGCCACATTTCGGGCGGCAAAGCTTGAGGGTCTTCAAGCATTTCAATGTACCCCTGCACCACTGTCAATGGCGTACGGAGTTCATGACTCACGTTGGCAATAAAGTCACGACGCATTTGTTCCATGCGGTTCCATTGTGTGACATCGCGCACCATCAATAAAATTTGCTCGTTGTCGTATTGCATCATCCGAAATTCAACCATACGCATGGCTTCACCCGGCGCTGGAAGCACCATGACTTCTGAACGTTCAGCATTGCTGACATAGCGAACAAAGTCGGGGTGACGAATAAGGTTATCAATGCGTTGGCCGGCATCTTCAGGCCAACGAAGACCTAACAAACGTTGAGCTAACTGATTTGACCAAACGATAGTGCGATCGGCGCTAATCACAACAGCGCCATCAGGCAATGCCTCGGCGCCTTGTCGGAATCGCTTTAGGAGTTTTGCGAGATCTTTTCGGCGACGACGATTACGTTGCTGCAGTCGATATAAACCGTCATAAATAACTCCCCAAGAGCCTGCACCATCGGGGGGCGAGAAACGCTTGTCGCGCCAGAGGTAACTCGATAAGCGGCGCATGTGCTGATAATGCCAAAACAACAGCCCCGCAGCACCGACACCTATCATTTCAAGTGGAGCGTTAAATAACCAGCCAATCAACCCTAACAACAATAATACTGCGAATAGCGCAACAAACGTGGGCCAACCTATCGAACGCTCTCTCATGCACAACCTAACTAACTTGGATTAAATCAGACGCGAGCAGAAAAACGATACCCTGCACCACGAACTGTCTGAATCATTTTGTCGTGACCATCTTGCTCAATCGCTTTACGTAAACGGCGAATATGAACATCAACGGTGCGGTCTTCAACATAAATGTTGGTTCCCCATACTTGATCCAGTAACTGTTCACGGCTGTAAACACGCTCCGGATGAGTCATGAAGAAGTGCAGCAGTTTAAACTCTGTGGGGCCCATGTCTAGTGCATCTTGTCCACAAGTGACTCGATGACTCACTGGATCCAATCGTAATCCATGGACTTCGACCTGATCATCCAAGCCAGTTGGGTTCACGCGACGAATCACAGCTTTAATACGAGCCATAAGTTCACGCGGTGAAAAAGGCTTTGTAATATAGTCATCTGCACCGGCTTCTAAGCCACGTATTTTATCTTCTTCTTCACCACGAGCGGTCAGCATGATGACAGGGATTTGGCGGGTAAACTCGTCTTTTTTCATTTTCTTGGCGAGTTGAACACCGCTACCACCAGGTAGCATCCAATCGAGCAAGACTAAATCAGGATAAGGTTCAACCATGAGTTGCATCGCCTCATCATAATCTTCGGCTTCAATTGGTTGATAACCATTTTGATCCAATACGAACACCAACATCTCTCTAATCGGTGCTTCATCTTCCACTACAAGAATTCGTCTAGCCATAATCCGTCACTCTACCTTATCTGTATATGGGACAAGGGTTTGCATTGTATCCCCAAAATTCGAGGCTCATTATCCGAGTCAAACGTGTCACTTTTATGACATTTGTTACAGATATTAGCAAACAAAATGACGACATCACGAAACTAGCATGGCATTTCAATGAAGCATACGTGACACATTTAAGACAAAGGCTTTTCTAAATAGCATGTAAGACATTGATTTTAAAACAAATGAATTAAACCAACTCCGTGATAGTTTTCATCATATTCTTTTCGGTCAAGATCAAACGCCGAGCTAAAAATATAAGCCGATGTTGCTTTATTAAAATGATAATCAGCCCCAACTGAGAGCACATCACCTTCTGATTGTTTATTGCCAAGCGCCATATCAGCGTTTTGATATTGCGTTTTGAGGACCCATTGGTTCATTTTGTATGCGGCATTAAGCAAGTATCCGTTACCATCTTTGTCGTCTGAATCAGACGCTTTATCAGATTCAGAACGTTGCACCATGGCGCCAAGCTGAATGTTCTCGTACTGCCCATAAACCGTGGCTCGATAACTGGTGATCCCTAACATTTCACTGTTGTAGGCCGCAGAAGCAAACCATTCACCATTCTTCCATTTGCTACCACCGTAAGACACCGCTAACGAATAGGCGGTTTTACTCGCACCGTCATCTGCAGCATTACCTTGCTTGGCGTTACCTTCTAATACGTAAGTCGCACTGAGTTGCGCATCTCCCCACTTTGGCGACTTGTAGTGCACACTCTCATCTACGCGATCGTCACTGGCAAAGAACCCCGCTAAGTCACCGTTAATGTCACCAAACCGGTCGACCTTTCCTTGAGAAGATTTGAAAGCGCTGTCTTTTCGTCCTAAAAGAACTTCTCCAATAGGCCCTTGCAGCCCCAAATATTGATTTCGACCTTTGAGTGCATCATCACTGTCATCATCAATATTTACCTGCCATTCCAGCAAATACACAGCGGTCCAATCTGCATTAATGGCTTGCTTACCTTTGATTCCAAAACGTGAGTAGTGACTTTCAAGCTCTGTGGTGCTGTCGTCATTTTCATCATTGATTTGCACCGCCAGATTCAGCTTGCCATACACAGTCAATTGTTCACTATCAATTGCCAGAGTCGGAGTAGCTAGTAAAACAAACGGAAGTGCGAACAGGGAGGAATACTTCATAAGAGAATCTCGGTATTAAATTGATATAATTTGTAACGGTGAGTTTAACAAGATGAAAATTCGAACGCTTGACCCTTGTCAATGGGACTTATCATTCAAGATGAAGCAAATGCCAAAACGCAAAAAGGAGCCTTTCGGCTCCTTTTAACAATTTAAATTGGATGGTGTTGGGTTTAGAACTTGTGTTCAATACCTAAACCAAAGTAGTTTTGGTCGTCTTCTGCTACTTCGTCACGCGTTGTGTAGAATGCATAAACTTTAGTTGGCTTAGCCAGCTTGTAGTCAACACCTACGCTGATTGCGCTTGGATCTTCATCACCCGCTTCAACCGTTTGGTATTGCGCTTTGAATGTCCATGCATCCATTTTGTAAGCCACACTTCCCATGTAACCGAGATTGCTATCGCCGCCGTCGGACAACTCTTCACTTTGAACAATCGCGCCTAATACGAAGTCACCCACCTTGCCTTGCACGGTACCACGAATAATGTCGTACAAACCGCTTGCGTTTACTTTGCTTTTGCCAAATACGTCTTTGTCGTATGCAACCGCTGCGTAAATTGGTGATTTTTTGAGGCCTGAGTCACCGTAAGAAACCGCAGTAGAGAAACCGTTTTTCTCTTCACCGCTGTTATCGTTCTGACCTTTAGCACCTTCAAGTGCCCAAGTGGCGCCAAACTGGAAACCGTTATATTTAGGAGACTTGTAGGTCACCGTTTGATTAATACGATTCTCACCAGCAAATAAAGTTTTGATATCGCCATCTAAATCGTTAAATAAGTCTACTTTGCCTTGTGACTGCTTCAACAACGAGTCATTACGACCCATCAATACTTGACCAAAGTCACCTTCTAAGCCAACCCACTGATTCCGTGAACTGAACGTGTCGTCCGAGCTCTCGTCATCAATGTTCACTTGGAATTCCATGGTGTAGATAACTTTTAAAGATTCATTCAGTTCGAGGCCGCCTTTCACGCCAATGCGTGATGCGTTCGATTTCAATTCGCTGGTGCTACCGTCGCCATCATCTGAAGACTGAGCAGAAAGGTTTACTTTCCCGTAAAGAGTTACCGGGTCTACCGCCAATGCAGGAATAGAAAAACACGCAGCAGCAGCCAAAGCCAAAGCCAAAGAAGACTTAACTAAATTCATCGCACAATACTCACTCTAAAATCGTCAAAAAATAAAAATTTGGAAGCAGAAGTTCAAAGCAAACCTCAAAACTTGGCGTGAATACTGTCAGAACTTTGTGACATTTTTATTTCAACAGTGAATAGAATCACAAATTGTAATGATATTGTGCGGCCGCTTAGCGAACTAAACTACCCTTAACTGGTTGTTTTAAATTGTTTTAGCCTTTATATGAATCGTCGCAACAGCCTTGTCAGTGTTTTGCTTACACGGATCATCGGAATTTTTCTGATAGTCAGCGTCGTATTGAGCGTTTCTGTGGCCATTTTTCAGTACTATCAAAACCGAGCGGATGTGCTTGGCCGCATCATGAGAGCCCAATCTTTTGCCTCGCCTATTATTGAAGAGCTTGCCCAAAATGGTAACGTGGAAATGCTCGAAGACCTGCTTATAAGGTTATCTCAAGCCGATGACATTAGTTACATGGCAATTGTGTTAGATTCTCAGCAAGTGATTGCCTCTGCGCATATTTCAAACACTAACCTACCACCGCTCCCAAATCGAATTGACGGTCCCTATTACATCAAAAATAATCACGGTCATTTCGGTTTTGTATTTCCTCTTCAGCAGTTTAAGGGGTATGAATCATCTCAAGTTAAATGGGTTATATTTTCCGATAACAACGTGCTGTTGGCTCAAACTCAAATTACTTGGCTCGTCATTTTTTTGTCTTCCTTGGTCACCGCATTGTCGGTTGCCGTTATTAGTAAAAGCGTATTAAACAATTCATTAAAGAAACCGTTGCTCGACCTCAATCGCCAGCTCAATTTGATTGACTTTAATACCCCTGAGCACCGACAACTAAAATGGCACCCTCACTTTCGGCAAGAATTGAAAGCTTGGGTTGATAACGTCAATGTATTGCTCAACCGGCTTTCGGTAGAGCAACAGGACTTGTCGATTGCTAAGTCGAAGATGGCAAAGTTAAATAAAGAGTTAAACCGAAGTAATCACCAACTTCTTGATGAAGTAAATCGAAAAACAGCCCATTTACAAAAAGCCTTAACAGAGCTCGAAGAGCAAAAAATAGAACTTGAAGCAAATCACGATGCGTTGCTGAGCGAAATAGGTCAACGAGAAGAAACAGAAAATATCTTAAAGTTGCAGCGTTGTGCGTTGCAGAAAACCGTGGCAGATTTAGAAGCAACCCAAAATCAATTAGTCGAGTCTGCTAAATTTGCCTCTTTGGGCGAGTTGGTTGCCGGTGTTGCTCATGAAATCAATACACCTGTAGGTGTGACCGTCACGGCATTGAGCTTTCTCACAGAACGGTTAGATACCTTAAACACTGAATTTAGAGATGGCACATTAACTCAGGGCGGCATGGAGCAAATATTGACCGATTGCAGCCAATCATGTGATCTCATGACCTCGAACCTACACCGCGCAGCCAAATTAATATCGAGCTTCAAACAAGTAGCCGTTGATCAAAGCAGTGAATCGGTTCGACAAGTTCAGTTGTCCAGTTACATCAAAGACGTGGTCACCTCATTACAACCCGAGCTTAAACGAGGTCAACATACGGTCAATATCTCATGTGCGGGTGACTTATATCTGACAACTCGCACCGGAGCACTATCTCAGGTCATTACCAATTTGGTAATGAATAGCGTGATCCACGGTTTTGAGGAGAAGGCCAAGGGCGTGATTGAAATATCAATTCAACAAGAACAAGGGCAAATAGAAATCACCTACAGTGATAATGGAAAAGGCATGAATGACGATAGTTTAAAGCGGCTATTCGACCCTTTTTTCACTACTCGTCGTGGCAAAGGCGGCAGCGGGCTAGGTGCTCACTTGGTCTATAACCTAGTGACTCACTCCATGAAAGGGGCCATCATTGCCAACAGCCAAGAAGGGATGGGGTTAACCTACACCATTCAGTTACCCCAGCTTAGCGTGGATCAAAAATCAGCGGAATAGTACAGATTCTCGCCGGCACCAGCGCACTGTCATCGAAATAAGTGCCCATGCTACGATCGCGGCGTTGAGCAAGATAACGATGAGATACCCCCAATCCAGAGTACCTTTTGCCAGTTCTTTGATAGCCAGCACAACATTCGATAGCGGCACCAAGGCCCAAAACCAATCGAGTTCAATACCAGGAATGGATGCCACCAGCAAAGGCAGGAACACCACGGTGAATGTAAGCCCCATGTAATTTTGTGCTTCTTTGAAACTACGCGCATAAAACGAAATGGCGGTCATCATTGCACCAAAAATAAAAGACACAGGCACAATCAGCAACAACATCATGAACAAGTCAGTCACACGAAATGACGCAATGGCTTTTTGGATAAACTCAACATCAAGCACATACACAGCCACAGAAGCCCAAGATCCTAAACTCAGCAATGTAAGCGCTCCGGCCACAAAAGCACTAGTAGACACTACCATGACTTTGGCTGTGACCATTTTTTCAGTACTCATAGGAGCCATTAATAGCGTTTCAAGTGTGCCGCGTTCCTTCTCTCCGGCACCCACGTCTATGGCTGGATACATCGCCCCAACCAGCGCGATATAAAGCATCATGTATGGCAGCATACCACCAATGCCTGCGCCAACCGTTTCGCGTTCATCAGCGATGGAGATGTCATTTAAGGCAATGGGTTTTAGCCATTCTTGTCGTTGCGCTTCACTTAAGCCTTGTAGCTCTAACTGTTGATTGTGCCACTGCGACACTAATTCTCGTTGCACCCGCTTTACAATGTTTTGTGCTCTAGAAAAAGCTTTAGCGGCATTATGGTGCAACGTCCATGAGGCGTGAGGTAATTCACCGGATATTTCTAATACAAAATCAACGCGCTGCGCCTCAAGTGCTTGTCGAGCAGTCATTCCCGGCGGTAAGGAGACAGCAGCAATATCTGTCTGACGATTAAATGCAGCCACAATGTCGTAAGTACTTTTGTCGCCCACTAATGCGTAATTTAATGTTTTCTGATGTTCTTTCACGGCAACGGCGGCAGCGACTCCCCCAGCAAGCGCCATAATCATTGGCATAAACACAATGGGCGTGAGCACCATCGTCATCATCACGCGGCGATCACGGGTCAATTCTAATAATTCTTTAAGATATAAATACCACATTACAACGCCCCTCCCGATTGCAAGCAGTCGCGTAATGCAGCGTTCAAAGACGTCGCCTGGTAGTCTGTTTTAAAGCGCTCTACATCACCGAAATATAGGCGTTTCCCCTTGTCGATAACCAAGATACGGTCACACAGCAATTCCACTTCATCCATATGATGGGTCGCAAAAAGAATTGTTTTTCCATCACTTTTTAAGGCCTCAACACATTGCAGCACGCGCTCTGTCGCAACAATATCCAGACCTGTTGTAGGTTCATCAAACACCACTAACTTGGGATCATGGACTAATGCGCGGGCAATCGCTGCTCGTTGACGCATCCCTGTTGAAAGCTCACTGACTTTACGGTCTAAAAATTCGGTTAAATCAAGTTGCTGAGCCAGACTATCAATGCGTTGGGCAATATTTTGAGCATTAAGACCATACATTCGGCCAAAGAATTGAAGATTTTCGATAACGCTTAGGCGGTCGTATAAACCTTTACTACCACTCAAAAAACCAAGTTGGCGACGATAGGCTAAAGGGTCGGCTCCGATACTTTGATTGTTATACTCAATCGAGCCATCAGACTCAGACAAGATGCCAGTAAGTAACCGCAGAGTCGTAGTTTTACCGGCGCCATTTGCCCCAAGCAAACCAATGACTTCACCCGTTTCTGCTTCAAAACTAAGAGACTCAAGCGCCCAAAATTGCTTACCGCGCCTGCGCGCATCTTGATGTTTGGCTTTGCCAGACACTTTAAAAAATTTTTGCAGTCCTTGCACTTTCAGCATGGCGTGAATCCAGTTTATTGCGTTATGTGGGCTTAAGTTTATCTTGATTGCTCACAATTGCAGTAGCTAAAAATTCAAGCGGCAATAGTTATGTTTATTTGGGTAGGCAATGAAGCGCGACTCTCAATTTAAAGCCAAGATAATGGCTGCACCTTTCGGAATGGTGCAGCCGTTATTAGCGATTAAATACTTGCGCTGAGTTACTTGAGTTGAAACTCTGAAATGTGCTCATGGAGCATCGTCGCGGTTTGTTGCAAACCTTGAGTAGAAAGCGAAGTTTCTTCGGTTTTACCTTGAATGCCTCTGCTATCGTCCGATAGCGACGTCACTCGTTCATTAATCTCCTCCGCCACGGAAGTTTGTTCTTCTGTCGCTGTCGCAATTTGAATCGACTGAGACATGATTTGATCGAGCTCCCCTTTCATCACTTCAAGAGCCGCGGAGCTCGATTCAACAATAGCCACCGCACGGGTGTTTTCTTCTTGTAGTGAGCTCATGTTCGAGGTCACTGATTTAGATTCTGTTTGTAACTTTTCAATTTGCGAGCGAATCGTTTCGGTCGACTCTTGAGTTCGATATGCCAAGCTCCGAACTTCATCAGCAACCACCGCAAATCCTCGTCCTTGCTCGCCTGCTCGTGCGGCTTCAATCGCAGCATTCAGTGCCAATAGGTTCGTTTGTTCTGCAATGCCTTGAATCATGCTCGCCACATCAGTAATCGCTTCGGTTTCTTTCACCAAGCGCATCATCACTTCATGCGTATTGCCTAGCTCAACGGTCAGGCTATCCATAATTTTTCGGCTTGCTTGAGCATTATCAAAACTAGTGACCGAAGATTGGTGTGCACGCTCAACTGCATCTGAAGAGTGCGATGCCATAGTAGCCACTTCAGTAATCGTGCTAGACATTTCATTGACAGCAACCGAGATGCTTTCGGTGGCTTTGAATTGGTGCTCTGAAAGTGTTGCGGATTCATCCATAAGCAGCGCCATTGACTCACTGGTGGAGTGAATCGTGGTCGCTTCATTCTGCACACTTAGTAAAGCCCTGCGCAAATCTGCCAGCAACTCAGCAAACACTTGACTGAGTTCACTCAATTCATCTTTACCTGATGTATCCAGTGCCACTGTCATGTCTTTCTCTTTAGATACCTGTCGGAACACATTCACCAAACCCGATAAAGGTTGAGTAATGCTTTTAGCAATGGTGGTTGACAAAAAAATCACCACAATTAAAAGCGTTATACCTAACACCGTTGCACCCACAGCTACTTTTTCAGCCTGTTCAACCAACTCGTTTTTAGTGGTAATGAGTTCCTGTACAACAAGCCGAATAGCATTATCAAAGCCATCAAATTGAGTTTGACTCAAAGACTCTAAATCAACATTCGAGTCAATTTGTAACGGCTTATTCTGAGTTTGATAAATATTGGAGCGAGACTTGAGTGCAACATCTCCCCATTGTTTCTGGTTGGCACTTCCCATCATTTCGTTCAGAATGCGAGCTGCTTCAGGTGTGGCAAAGCTAAAGAAACGGCCATAAGCGCTGTTGTATTTTTGATAGCTGCTCATGATCTCGCCAAAAATATAGACGTCCAGCGCATTGTCTTTGGCCAAGATCAACATGCTGTTGTGAAATGTCGCTTCCACATTCATATCAATCAGATTGGTGTAGGCAATTGCGATACGAGCAATTTGTTCTTGCTGCGCTGCAATGACCGCAATTTGATTCATCGAGCTGGCCACTTTGCTAATCATTTCATTGAAAAAGTACATGGTATGAATCTCACCACCGACTTTGTCTTTAAAGGCCTTGCTGATATGCAACTTCTGGTCTGCGGCTTGTCGAACGTATTGCATGCGCTCAATCAACGGCACGTAATACTCAATCTCGTTCATCAACGCTGGATAGCCCGTTAGAGTCTCGTGGTTGTCATTGAGAAATTGTAGGAATGCTCGCTGGTGCTGCTCTGTTTGACGGCGCTTAGCCAACATCTGCTGCTTGGCAGCACCGACATTGCCGTCGCGCAAATCAAGGTAAATGCGCGTGTAAAATGACTCTTGTAATGACGAAGTGATGAATGGATACGCCACATCTGCGTAATCCAGAGCCGTATTAAGTTGGTTGAGCTTGTTGATTTGTTGCCTTGAATCCATCACAGATTTCAACGACAACCCGGCAATTGCCAGCAATGGCAACAAAATCAAGAGGATAATTCTTGTTTGAATTTTTAACGATCTGAAATGACGCATATGACGACTCGATATAGCTTTGGCTTATAGATACTACGGCTTCTATGAAACCATTGTTACGTTAAAAAAACCACGATATTGAACAATATTTACTGTTAACAAAGGTCAAAAAGTTAATTTCGTGGTCAAGTTAACAGCGCTAGGATTTACAATGGATCGTGGGTTCACAGTATCCAAAGAAGATGTTCAGCCAATACACTATTAAATTTGATAACATTGCGCTGATTCGATACAGGAACTTCCGTCATGCAATACCACATCATTCCAGTCACGCCTTTTATGCAAAATTGTTCCATTATATGGTGCCCTGAAACCCTCAAGGCCGCAGTGGTTGATCCCGGAGGCGACATGGCACGTCTCAATTCGTTTATTGCGGAAAAGGGGCTAACACTGACCAAGGTATTGCTAACCCACGCACATATCGACCATGCTGGGGCAACCGCTGACATGGCACAGCAATATTCAATCCCTATTGAAGGTCCACATCTAGAAGATCAATTTTGGATCGACGGTTTAGACCAACAAAGTCGAATGTTTGGATTTCCTAAGGTTGAAACTTTCACTCCTACCCGGTGGCTGGCTCAAGACGACCGAGTCACGGTGGGTCAGCAGGAGTTAGAAGTGCGTTTTTGTCCCGGCCATACGCCCGGCCATGTGGTATTCGTGAACCACTCCAGTAAATGGTCAATCGTGGGTGATGTCATTTTCCAAAATTCCATTGGTCGGACTGACTTTCCGAAAGGCGATCACGCCACACTTATTGATTCCATCCAACAACAGATTATGTCTCTACCCGACGACTATGCGATTCTCCCTGGCCACGGCCCCAAAACAACCGTAGGGCAGGAACGCCGAAGTAACCCTCACTTAGTTCAAGACGGTTGGTAAACACTTACATCAATGTTCTTTAATTTGTGCCTGTGAATGCCAATAACAGGCACAAAATCAATGCGCTATCTTGTCTTTCACAATCTCACCTTGTTCCGAACATAGCTTTGTGGCTCAATAGCCGTTCTTTTTAGCAAGCCAGTAGGAATTGAAATGTGGTTTAAAAACCTGATCTTTTATCGCTTCTCCAAACCTTTCGATATGTCGCAAGACAAGTTTGAACAGGCGCTTCAGGAGTTTGCATTCAAACCTTGTGGCTCACAGGACGTTAGCCAATATGGCTGGACTACCCCGCTAGGGCATCAAACCGATGGTTTAGTGCATGCGGGTTCAGGTTGCTACTGGATCACAGCCAAGAAAGAAGAAAAAATGCTACCGGCTCCGGTCATTAAAGAAATGGTCGAAGAAAAAGCCGAGAAAATTTCAGAAGCCGAACAGCGCAAAGTGAGCAACAAAGAAAAGCAACAACTCAAAGAAGAAGTGGTAATGACGCTGTTACCGCGAGCCTTTAGCCGCTTTTCATCGACTTCGGCTTACATTGACACCAAAGAAGGTTTGTTGGTGGTTGATGCCGCAAGCTTTAACAAAGCCGAAGACTTAATGGCATTACTCCGCAAAACATTAGGTTCTTTACCCGTTCTGCCCGTCGAAGTGATGGAAGCCCCAGGAGCAATCATGAACAAATGGTTGCTGGAAAACTTTAGACCCGCTCAGTTTACGATTACCGAAGAAGCCGAATTAGCCGAGCTTGGAGAAGACGGCGCTGTGGCTAAATTTAAACGCCAACCACTCGATAGCGATGAAGTGCTTGCACACATTGAAGCTGGCAAACAGGTGGTGAAATTGTCGATGATGTTTGATGATCGCATTGAATTTCTACTACACGACGACCTCACAGTAAAACGTATTAAGTTTACTGAGCTGGTCACAGACGAAAACGAAGACGTGGGAACCGAAGATCCTATTGCTCGTTTAGACGCTGACTTCACGCTAATGTGTGCCGAATTGGCCGCGTTTATAAAAGCGTTGCTCAATGCTTTTGGCGGAGAACTGCTGCCAGAACAACGATAACCACAATTGATGTAAAAAAGGCCCAGTGCATTGCATCGGGCCTTTTTTATAGGCGGAATTTCAGTGACTCACTTTACTCGTAAAGCAAACGCTCTTGCGCAAGTTTATTGGTAAACTCATGGCTCATAAATACGTCTACTGAGTTAATCGCGCCTTTATCCACGTAGTACTCAAGCTCTTCTTTCACATCAATATTGAACTGCGTTTTTTGGTAATACAAATAGCCCAAACGCACAAAATCTAAGTAGTCCACCTGCTCACTCTGAAACGCACCGTTACGCCATTGCCACACCACCTTGGCAAAGTCTTCACCTAAGTTCCAGTGGCGCACAATGTGTACACCCACAGTACAACTGACTTTTTCTATGACGTTATTCAAAAACTTAGTTGAGATTTGATCAGGCGCTTGAATCTCTGCTTCGGTCAAAATTGGCAATGCGCCAATTTCATGCAACAAGGCAGCCAGAGCCAAACGATCGCGAGAAACAGGGCTGCTCTTATGAGTCAGCAAGTATTCTTCAGACACCGCGATAGATGCGCAAGCCACAGCAACACTTTGCTGCCAAACACGCCTCAAGCACGACTTCACAATAGGGTTTGAAGAAATAAATAGCTGCTCAAGCGCCATTGCAATCGCAACATTCTTAATGGCTCGAAGGCCAATACGAAAAACCGCTGCCGATACAGTGTCTATTGTTGCCGAACGACTGTTATAAGCTGTATTCGCTACACGAATAATGCGTGCTGACAATGCCGCATCCGTACCTACGACACGCGCAATATCATGCAAAGTACTCGCAGGGTCATCGGCTACATCTCTAATTTTAATCGCCACTTCCGGTAAGGTAGGGAGAATAAGAGCGTCTTGACGAATTTTTTCAGTCAAAATACTCAGTAGTGCGCTTTCCGTAGACATAAAGTCCTTATATGAAGTTGGTCGTCAGAGAAACATAATCAAACTATAGTTTAATCCGAATTGGATTGAGCGTCAGCAAACCATTTCAAATCAAAGTACTGGTCAAATCACCTGCTATATTTGCAGTCGTGCGAGCTTATCCATATTATCTCGCCTCTCAACTCAAAAGGCCATTCAAAAAACATGGTCTTTTGAGTTGTATTTCACAACGATATATCTATTTTATTTCATCCATAGTGAGGATTTATGTTGAGTCCCGAGTTGCTATCTCCCGCCGGCACATTAAAAAATATGCGGTACGCTTTTGCTTACGGTGCAGATGCCGTTTATGCAGGCCAACCTCGCTATAGTCTTCGTGTCAGAAATAATGAATTCAATCATGCCAATTTAAAGTTAGGGATTGATGAAGCACATGCGCTTGGCAAACAATTCTATGTAGTCAACAACATCTCACCACACAACACAAAACTCAAAACCTTTGTCAAAGATTTGAAGCCAGTCGTAGAAATGAACCCCGATGCACTGATCATGGCCGACCCCGGTTTAATTATGCTGGCGCGTGAACACTTTCCAGATATGCCAATACACCTATCTGTGCAAGCTAACGCAGTCAATTGGGCCACCGTTAAATTCTGGCAACAAATGGGCGTAACTCGGACTATTTTGTCGCGCGAACTATCGCTCGATGAAATTGAAGAAATTCGAATGAGAGTGCCTGAGATGGAACTTGAAGTCTTTGTTCATGGAGCCCTGTGCATGGCCTATTCAGGCCGATGTTTGTTGTCGGGGTACATCAATAAACGCGATCCCAACCAAGGAACCTGCACCAACGCATGCCGCTGGAAATATGATGCGCACGAAGCGCAAGAAAATGAAACAGGAGATGTGGTTGCAGTCGACCCCAGCGTCGACCTCCAAATCACTCAAAGCATGCAAGAAGTTCCAGCCACCTTGGGCCAAGGCGCACCCACCGACAAGATGTACTTGTTGCAAGAAGGTAACCGCCCTGGCGAGTACATGCCTGCGTTTGAAGACGAGCATGGCACTTACATCATGAACTCTCGTGATTTGAGAGCGGTTGAGCATGTTGAAAGACTCACCAAAATGGGCGTTCACTCACTCAAGATTGAAGGCCGGACCAAATCATTTTATTACTGTGCCCGCACTGCGCAAGTGTACCGCCGAGCCATTGATGATGCAGTGGCCGGCAAGCCATTTGACCCCACACTACTCGGGTCTTTAGAGCATCTAGCTCACCGTGGATACACCGAAGGCTTCTTACGCCGACATACTCATGACTCCTATCAAAACTACGACTTCGGATACTCCGTGAGTACCAGCCAACAGTTTGTGGGCGAAGTCAAACAGCGCATGAGCAATGGGTTGGTTGAAGTTGATGTGAAAAACCGCTTCGACAAAGGTCATCATATTGAGCTGATGACGCCGAAAGGAAACATGAGTTTCATTCTTGAACACATGGAAAACAATAAGGGTGAAATGATGGAAGTCGCGCCCGGAAATGGTTACATCGTGTATTTGGCAATTCCTGAAGAAGTCGACGTGGAACATGGCCTCATCATGCGCAATTTAAATGACCAAGAAAACACACGAAAGCCTTTTTAGCCTGTTTGGGAAAATGTTGGAAAAACTAAGAAAAAGACGTTTAACCACATCATATTAAATAAAGAGTGGTTTCTCTATCAATGCCATAGAAGAGAAAACGGTTGTTGCGTTTTCTCTTCTACATTTGTAAAAGCAGTCGCTTCATGGCTGACACGCGTTCTTCGCCTTTATTGTTAAAGCGATATATTAAGGGGTTAACAATGCTCTTTTAAATAGGAACGTTTAAGGTTTCAAAAAGCGCGCCATGACTCAGCTAATCAAAGACAAAAAATACTTCTAGAACAATTAAAACAACACGTTAGAATTTACTAACAGCGAACAACCGGCCTCTAAAACATAAACATCATTACCAAAAATCAGTCGATGCAGACTCATCCCACTGTCGTAAATAATGCTGAAAATTACGCTCTTCAGTCACCTCAAATGGAACATCTGTGAGCTGAGCCAATTCAATCCGGTCGAGCCTAAACATACGGTAATCATTGCGCAGCTCACACCAAGCAACGAGAGTCCACGTTGCCCCCCAAAACAGCAGCCCCAGGGGCGCAACGTTCCGAGTACTTCGTCTTTCTTTGGCATCGATGTAAGTCATCGATAAACAGCACTTTTGTTCAATCGCTTGGCGAATCAATTCACTATATTGTGCGCGTTTGGAATGACCAAAATCAGGCACGACAAATTTGGTGGTCTTTTGCTCATGTGCAAGAGCTGAGCGCTCGGGTAAAACCGCTTTAATTTTATCCAATGCAGTCTGCGCAGAATGTGCTAAAGCATCATCACTCAGTGCCTTGACCAATCTCATGCCCAGCATTAATGACTCTAACTCTTGCTCACTAAACATGAGTGGCGGAACCGATGACTTAGAAGCAAGCATGTAACCCACGCCTGCCTCACCATCCACATCAATGCCAGATGCAATGAGCGACTTAATATCTCGATAAATAGTGCGCTCGGACACTTCCAAACGTTCAGCAAGTTGTGTTGCTGTAATGGCAGTACGCTTCGCACGCAACAAAGTTAACAGTTGTAATAGCCGTTCCGATTTAATCAAGTCGCTGCATCCTTTATGCGCTGCCCGAGCCTCCAATTTCTGAACACGCTAAAATATGGCGCATATTTACACTTTCTGCATCTATCATCGGCATCATTTGAGCCATGAAATGTTGAGACATCACATCTTCAGCCGCAGTCTTTGCCGCGTCTAGCGAGGCCCAATGCACAATGTCGAGAAAGCCATGGTCATTGTCCTTCACTAATGTCCGGTAATGAAACCCAGGTTGCGCTGCCACCCATTCATTCAACGCGGGTTGTAGTGCGTAAAATTCCGCTTCATTTGCGGTTGACGTCAGTTTAAAGCTCACTAGTTCAATGGTCGATTTCATCTCTAAATCCTTTTATGTGTTTGATTCTGATGGCGCCTTAGATGCATCCCAATACATAGCTTCAATTTTATGGCCATCTAGATCCCGTACAAAACAACCGTAATAGGCATCTGAATACATAGGTCTTGGGCCCGGAGCGCCGTCATCAGTTGCTCCGGCTTTCATGGCAGCAGCATAAAATGCATCGACCACAGTAGGCGTTTGCGCTAAAAACGCAAAATGCACGCCGTTTGCTGTTTCTGCTGATTTTAAATTGTGGGGAAGTTGCACCCAAAATTCAGGAAATTCCTTCCCATATGCGACCGCGACGCCTTCAATGTCGATCACTCGGCGCGCACCTATGGTCAACAGAACTTGGTCGTAAAATGCCAGTGCTTCGGGCAAGCGGTTAGAGCCCACCGAAACATGAGACATAATCGAGGGGCTAACAAGCGGCTCGGCGTGTGTTGATTCAGACATGATTTGTTCCTTGTTCTATAAATAAAGGTCAAATTAATAACCTAGAATCAAGACTAGTCGCTTGGACTGACAGAAGCTGTCAGTAGCATGAACGGGCAAATAGGAACAACCACGAAAAATACTGGAATAAACACCCGTTCGATGCGGCTGCCTCTGCAACCGCAATGAATTAATCATGATAAGGTGCTCATCCAGCGAACATGTAATATGATTATGGCATTAAAGTTTGATGCGCAGTTCGGTGTCACCTTTGACTGTCACTTTGGCATCCTCAAAGCTGGCTGGGCCAAACGCTCCGGCTTCATTGCTAAAACCATAGGGCTCAGATGGAATCCCCAGCATGTTAGTATCAAGCTGTCCGTTGTCATTCTCATCATGAAACATTTTCACCGCATATTCGCCATCGGCTAAATCATGCAAGGTTATACGAAGCGTATGACTGGCAGGCGCCATTTGCGCCAGAAATACCGCATTCTTTTCAGCATCGTAGCTTGCTTGGCTGTTGTAAATGGAAATATAGGATGTGCCTTGTATTTGCTCATAGCCTTCAATAACAAGTGCAATATCTGCTGCTGTTGCAGATGCGCCCACCAAGACGCCACATGCAGCAATGCTTTGACCAAGTTTATTCAAGTGCTTCGATAAGTTAAGTACGTTCATGAGTGCTCTCCATTTCAGTGTATTGACGTTAAGTGACACATCAATGCTACATTCACAGAACAACGTTAGCAGGTGCTAAAGGTCATGAGATAGGAGTGTTAAATACGTGACTTTTGTCACTTCTCGTTAGAGGCTAGGCAGTGAAAACCGTGAAAGGAACGTAATCGTACAATGAATACAGATGTAAAAAGTGAAGCCGTCTCATGTACAGAGAGGGGGAAACGCTTGAGACGGCTTCAAAAAAATTATCAATATCGTTCTTTGGTGTGTAGCTGTTCTACCACTGCCTTCAAGCGTTGAACTAACGCTTGCTTTTGTTCTTCCGAGCGCACCGGTTGCGCTAAACTGCCACCAATACCCACGCCTTTGCCTCCCGCGTCAAACCAGCTTTTGAAGTTATCGTCACTCACACCTCCTACAGGCATAAAGATCACGTCATTCAATGGCCCTTTCGCCAAAGATTCCAAGTACTCTGTCCCCAAACTGCCCGCCGGAAACAACTTCACGATATCGGCACCGGCTTCAACGGCTGTGACTATTTCTGTTGGAGAAAACGCGCCCATCAACACCGGCACTTCATGCTGATGCGCCACTGAAACAATTTCTTCAGAGGTATTAGGCGTGACCAAAAATTCTGCACCCGCTTCAATCGCTTCATGAGCCAACGAAGCGTTGGTCACTGTTCCCGCACCAATGAGCAAATGCGGATAGGCTTTCTTTAACCGGCGAATCGCATCACAATATTTTGGCGTGTTACTGGTAATTTCCAGCACTCTAACACCTGCCAAATCAAAACATTCGACAATCGCGTCAATGTCATCTGGGTTTTTAACCCGGATGATCATGACTAATTTTTCTTCCAAAATTCGGCCTAAACGATGCTGTCGCATAACGACTCCTATTATCGAATGATATGTCCAGATTGATGACCGCTCGCTGCCGCCTCAACCTCTCTTTCGTTCAACCAGTTTTGGTCACCAAAAAACGTGTGCCCAAGGGCAAAAGCTGCATTGGCGAAATCTACGGTTCTATCCGCATTCCAGCCTTTCAAAATGCCGTGCAAAATACCTGCGGCAAAGCAGTCGCCTGTCCCTAAGCGATCTAAGATATCGACCTCAATCGGCAACGATGTAGACACTTTCCCGTCCACTAAAAAAGTACCCATTACTGTATTTTTACTTGCGCTATGGTGGATACGTCCGGTAATCGCAGCATCGACGTTGAATGTTTCATGAAGAAAAAGCCCTACGTTCACCGCTTCGTCGAGAGGATCATTCAGATCAAATGAATGCTCGTATACATCAGCCAAACCACCAGCATTCGCAAAGACCAAATCCGCCAAATGCATAATCGCAGAAAAGTATTCCCGCGCTTTGGACGCGTCTTGCCAAAGGCTACGACGGAAGTTCAAGTCAAAGGCGACTTTGACGCCCATCTCACGCGCAGCTCTTGCAGCCTTTATGCTTTCAAGTGCGCATTGCTCTGACAATGCAGGCGTGATACCGCCCAGAAACAACCACTCTTGGCCGGCTAAAATAGACTGCCAATCAAATTCATTGTCTGTAATTTCAGAGATGGAAGAATATGCTCGGTCATAGATGACACGTGAAGGCCGTATTGAAGCACCAAGCTCAATAAAGTAAATACCCATGCGTTCGCCACCGCGTAGAATATGCGAGGTGCCAATGCCATATTTTTGCAGACTCGCCATTGCGGCATCACCCAAAGCATGGGCAGGAAATTTAGTGACATATTCCGTGCGATGACCAAAACGACACAAACTGCTAGCAACGTTTGACTCTGCGCCTGCAAAATCAACCGACAACGGACCTGCAACAATCAGCTGCTCTTGTGGTTTTGACGGCGTGAGCCGCAACATAACCTCACCAAAAAACACCGTACTCATTGCGCTTTCTCCTGCTCAGACAGCTCAATCGGCTCGATTTTTCCAACCAAAAATAAGTAGGAACACAACCCCATCAAGGCCAAGCAACAAATCATGACTAATGCAGGTCTAAAATCACCATCTTTTGCTAAGTAACCTATCGCTAAAGGCACGGTTACCGCAGACAATCCACCAATGAAGTTAAAGCAACCTCCCACTAATCCCACCATATGGCGCGGTGCAATCAGTGAAACAAACACCCATGCGATTGACGCAAGACCGTTGCCAAAGAAAGTTAAAGACAAAAAGAAGGTAACCATGACTGTGCTATCAACATAATTGGCACCAATCACAGAGGTGGATAACAGCATTCCAACCACAATAGGGGCTTTGCGAGAGAACTCTTTGGAATAGCCTTTTTTCACTAATGCATCTGAAATAAAGCCCGATAGCAGCACGCCACAAAATGCAGCTAAAAATGGAATAGAAGCCACAAAACCCGAGTTCAGATCGCCTAGTCCTCGGTAATCAGCAAGATAGGTTGGGAACCATGTTAAGAAGAAAATAAGTGTTCCACCTAGGCAGAACTGACCAATGTAAATCCCCCAAAGCTTACGGTGCGAAAACGCTATTTTAAGATTGTTCCAACTCACCGCAGATTGCGCGACCACAGGCTCACTGTTGCTGTGACTGCTGCGCTCTGACACATTGCTGTTTTCAGATTCGGACTCAGGGCTTGGGTCACGATAAAGAAAATACCAAATTGCAGCCCACACAATGCCGATAAGTCCCGACACGATGAACAAGCCGCGCCAACCAAAAAACTCTTGGATCACCGCCAAAAATGGCATTAAGAACGCCAGCCCGATAAATTGTCCTGACGTATACACAGCAATAGCGCTTGCGCGTTCATGCTCGGCAAACCAATGCGTCACAATTTTATTGTTCGCAGGATATGAAGGCGCTTCAAACACTCCAATAGCCATGCGACAACCGATCATGGCAGCCAATGAACTCACCATGCCTTGCACTAAGGTTGCCAACGACCAGCACACCAATATTGTTGGGTATAATATTCTCATGCGAACCGCATCAACCAACATACCGCCGGGGATCTGCATGATCGAATAGGTCCATGCAAAGGCCGAAAATATAAGCCCCATCTGAATCGTTGTAAGTTCTAAGTCTTCCGAAATGGCGTTGGCGGCAACAGAAATATTGGTTCTGTCCATGTAGTTAATGACGACGCTGACGAAAATCAGAGCCAGCGCGCCAAACTTACCGCGTTTGGCTTGACTCGATTGCTGTGAGGTTGTCCTTGACATTTGAAACTCCTATTTACCAGTTGGTGAACGAACCGTCGTTTTTATGCAAACGCGGTGTTTCCCAGAATTTGAACGTAAGGTCTTGCAGCTCATCTTCGTTCACATCAATTCCCAAGCCATTTCCTTCAGGCAACTCCAACACGTTGTTCACCAGCTGAGGGCGCGCGCTGAAAATGCGATCATAATCGCTCATATCGCCATCATAAGGAGGCCATTCCAACCAAGCTAAATTAGGAATTGCTGCACAATAGTGAATGGATGCAGCAGTACAAATTGGACTCAATGGATTGTGCGGCATCATGTCGATATATTGCGTTTCGCACATAGCTGCAATTTTCATAGACTCGGTTAAGCCGCCTGCATTACAAATATCCACTCGCCCAAAGTCGGTAAGCCCAGCATCAACGTAAGGCGCGAAATCCCACTTACTTGCAAACTCTTCTCCAATCGCCAGCGGCACGTTGACACGCTGCCTTAAACCTTCATAGACCTTGGGCGACTCGGCTCGAATAGGCTCTTCAATAAAGTCGAGCGTGCCTGGGGGCATTCGCTCACATAAAGAAATTGTTTCTGGCACACTCAAACGGTGGTGGTAATCCACCCCGAGGACAATTTCAGGGCCCAAGGCTTCTCGAGCTTTCGTGAGCCAGTGAGCCGCCTCTGCAATGGATGCTCTTGGGTCAAACAAAGACGATTCTCCGGCAGTACCGTGTACACCCGTTGTTGCTCGCATGACAGTCCACCCTTGCTCTTTGAATGACACCAATTCATCGACCATCTCCTGACCGTACGGCAGAATAGAAGTCACAAATACAGGGACATGATTGCGTTGTTTGCCGCCAAGCAACTGATGAACCGGAACTCTCAACGCCTTTGCGCAAACGTCATGGAGGGCAATATCAATGGCTGATATAGCCGCAGACAATACTCTTCCGCCTTCAAAGTACTGGCTTCGATACATGTCTTGCCACAATGCACCAATATTAAAAGCTGACTTACCGATTAAAAATTGTTTGTAATGTTCAATCGCGCCCATGACTGCTTTTTCACGACCCGACAACCCCGACTCGCCCCAGCCATATAGACCTTCGTCGGTTTCTACTTTGACCAAGCAGACGTTTCGAAAGCCAAGCCAAAATGCATAGGCTTTGATGTTAGTAATTTTCATTTGCGAAACCTTCTAGTATCAGCGGGCTAGGTTTTTAGACCAATAGTCGCCGCCGTTTAAGATGTGTTGTACGAGCAGTTCTTTTGCACGCTCGCTTTCGTTTGACTTGAGCAAGTCGAGCAATTGCTGATGTTCATTTAACGCTTGCTCGTAACGGCGATGATGGATAGGGATGTTGCAGTGCATAGCCTGCAGTACAATTTTCTTGCTTTTCCATAACTGCACCGCAGATTCGTTGTAATGTCCTTTGTACATTTCCCAATGAAATTTGGTATCGAGTTCGCGAAACTCTGCAGGGTTCTCGTGAGAAATAGCCTTCATTTGCTCCATGATGGCTTCTAGGCATGCAATGTTTTTGGCGGTGTAAGAGTCGGTAAACCAATTTAGAAAATACGGTTCTAATAGCTGCAAAATTTCGAACACATCTCTCATAGTGCTGTATTCAAATTGTGCGACTCGAGCACCGCTATTCTTCTGGAACGTCACAAAACCTTCCCCCTCAAGTTGCTTAAGCGCCTCTCGAATAGGGTTCACACTGGTGTCATAGCGTTTCGCTAATGACGTTGTTACAAGGCGATCGCCACTGACCCAAATGCCATGAGCTATGTCAGACAAAATCTGATCGTATATGGTCTGATTAGCGCTCCAGCTTTTATCCTGACTCTCGGTTAGAGGATTCATCCCAAACCACCACATTGCACACAATTAAGATTAAGATTGCACACAATAGTCAATTGTTAAACATTAACGAATGGTTAATTTATATTTAAATGCAAAAATTAGGACTAGATCTCGAAAGCTCAAGAATGATCACAGTTACGAGCGAGAAAACATCTGAGAAGAAATAAAACTAGCGGGGCTGTCAAACTGACGTCTAACCTTGTGATACACGCGAAATAGCGGGTTATGTGAAACCGTTAAAACCAATCAGAACAAATTTTAGGAGTAAAAAGCGACATGGACTCAGTCACCCAAGCACAGCATGATATGAGAGATGCTTATTATGATGGGATCCCTGGCATCGTTACTTCAGGCACAACATGGTTGATTGCGGGCCTGGTCGCAATATTCAAGAGCCCGATGGCTGGAATGTTAACCTTGATATTTGCAGGCATGCTGATCTTTCCGATTTCAGTCATGTTGTGCAAGGCGCTTGGCCGACGCGGACAGCACAATAAGCAAAACCCGCTCGCGCCTTTGGCAATAGAAGGCACTATCTGGATGCTACTGTCAATTCCAATCGCAGTTGCAGCATCGCTCTATCAGGTCGAACTGTTTTTCCCCGCCATGTTATGCGTTATTGCAGGCCGCTACCTCACCTTTAACACCCTATATGGCAATCGCATGTATTATTTTTTCAGCATATTTTTGGCGGGTTGTGGAATGTCACTCGCAGTCATGGCATCGCCCGTTTATTTAGGTGCATTACTAGGTGGCGCAGTCGAGATAGCATTTGCCACTGCCATCTACGTTCAAGTGCAACGAGATGATGCGATTGCATAACACGTGGTATTTTTAGAATGACTCACTTTAACCGTGAATTTAGTGCTAGTGCTTACCACCTCCCAAAACGTTCAAAATATAAGCAAGTATAAGACGATGAAAGTACTGACGAGGGCTAATGTTGACGCCAAAGTTTTTGTACTTTTCATTGACTGAATTGAAGTGACCTGAAATTTTACGTGTTTTCTTCAGCTTCACGTTTTTGGTGCGTGAAAGTTTCAGTGAATCGGTAAATATTTGAGTTTCTTCATCCAGCGCTTTGTTGACGATATAGAGTATTAATTTTCGATCATCCATCGTCGACAAAATAGGATCTGTACAACGAAACTGCTCAATCAATACTTTCAATTCATCACTCATCGCCACGCTATAATATTCGGTCTGTATTCTGACCTGCTCAACAACATTATTTTGCATACTAATTTTACGACCCTCTCAATTCGAAAAAGTTTAACAGGATTAACAAATCAATCAAGCGTGTTAAATCAAAAAAACATGAAGAGCTCTGGAAACGAAAAGACCACAACAACCAACTGCTGTTCGATCCACTCTATTAGTTAGAGTATTTACTTTTCTCCTCTTGAAGAATTGTTTATTTCAGTGTGAACTAACCCCGCGCTAAAAACCCTAAGGGACACATAAAAATGAAAAAATTAATATTAGCAGCAACAGCAGGTTTAGTTTTATCAGGTTGTCAAATGACGCCTGAATCTGACTCAAACATTGCTGATGCAGACTTCGCAAACATGTCGTGCGAACAGATCAAACAAACCTTTAATGACTATAAAGATCAAATGGATAACGTAGATACAGGCGCAAGCTTATTATCTACTGTTGGTGTAGATGCAGGCACATCTGAAGCCAAACAACTCATGCGTGAAGGCTACACTCAAGCGAAGAAAGTTGCAGACCCTGTAATGAAAGCTAAGAGCTGTAAATTCTCAGTTTAATCGCTGAAAATTGAACAACATTCAAGCCCTATTGAATTAGGGCTTTTATTAATCCCCACCCCAAAAAATGACTGACTAGTCGAAAGTTAAATAAATTGATACTTACCATTAGTTAATTTATTTAGAAACATAATAAAAACCACCTCATTAACCACCCATTAACAATAATGAAACATTTAACGTAAATTAAATATTGATTACGATAAAAATATAACCAACAAAATGATTTAAATAATGTTTTTAAAATTATTTAAATCAACATTAACTTTATTCACCGTTAAAAAATCTTTACAGATTCAACCAGCACAGCCTTGGGAAACACGATTTAACAACACAGTTCCTACACCGATTGCTCACTACAATGGAAGCAACGAGCGGTTCCAAAAAAACGCCTCTGCATGACAGCACTGCCATCACTCCATTTCAATTTGATGACAGCATTTTCAATTAATTCATACCACTAGGTTGTTGTATCAACAGTTTTATTGGACGCCTCTGCTACACTTACATGCACCAAACTTATTATTCATTGCGTGCGCTTGGTTTTGAGCCCGTTCCACTGACGAAGATCGATTTATCGTACTTAAGTGGCTAACGCTCAATGCTCTACTGTTCATCGAAACGCTGAAACTATGGTTGATTCATGTCACTAGCTACCAAAATAAATCCTCCCGTATTCTATTCATCACTCATTATTTCACTTTCTATTGCGCTGACAGCCGCCCTCATGCCTGAGCGAAGTGGTGAAATGTTTAATGAAGTCCAATCTTGGCTTGTTACCAATGTCAGCTGGATTTATGTGTTATCGGTGGCCATATTTCTGATTTTTGTTGTGCTTATCATGTTCAGTCGGCTTGGTGATATTAAGCTAGGCCCAGACCATTCTGAGCCCGATTACACCAACACCTCTTGGTTTGCCATGTTGTTTTCCGCAGGGATGGGAATTGGGTTGATGTTTTTTGGTGTGGCTGAACCTGTCATGCACTATTTGTCACCGCCCGTTGATGACCCTGCTTCCATCGAGGCCGCTAAAGAAGCCATGCGCATTACCATGTTCCATTGGGGTCTTCACGCTTGGGGAATTTATGCCGTGGTCGCCTTGTCTTTAGCATACTTTTCATACCGCCATAAGCTGCCCTTGTTGCCCCGCTCTTCGCTATATCCGCTTATTGGCGACAAAATATATGGTCCCATTGGTCATGCGACTGACACCTTTGCGGTGGTCGGCACTATTTTTGGGGTGGCAACATCACTCGGTTTTGGCGTTCAGCAATTGAATGCAGGCCTCAACCACTTGTTCGATTTACCACAAACAGAGTGGATTCAATTAGCATTGATTGTGGTGGTGATCGCACTGGCGACCGTATCCGTGGTGCTGGGTTTAGACGGCGGGATTAAACGTCTATCAAATCTGAATATGTTTTTGGCATTATTACTCCTTGTAGCGGTGCTTCTATTTGGCCCTACCGAGCTGTTGCTTCAGTCTTACGTCCAAAACACTGGCACATACATGAGTGAATTGGTGAACAGTACATTCAACCTTTACGCCTACGACCGCAAAGACGATTGGATTGGCGGTTGGACCATGCTCTACTGGGGTTGGTGGGTGTCGTGGTCGCCCTTTGTGGGAATTTTCATTGCCCGAGTATCGCGTGGTCGCACTATTCGAGAATTCATCATTGGCGTGTTGTTTATTCCGTCTGGATTTACATTCCTCTGGATGACTGTCTTTGGCAATACGGCCATTCACATGATCGCGGGCGACACACTTAGCACCCTTGCAACGGCAGTGAATGAAGATGTGGCCACCGCTATTTTCATCTTTTTTGAGCAGTTACCGCTGTCGTCACTGATGTCCTTTATTGCTGTTTTGTTGATCACTACGTTTTTCATTACATCCGCTGACTCCGGCGCTTTGGTGATCGACACTTTGACCGCCGGCGGCGAGATTGACACGCCAGTGTGGCAGCGCATTTTCTGGACTTCGATGATTGGTTTTATTGCCGCGGCCTTGTTATTTGCAGGCGGCTTGTCGGCACTTCAAACGCTCACCATTGCTTCAGCCTTTCCATTTATGTTTGTGCTGCTGTGTTTTTGTTACGCACTATTTAAAGCATTACGCCACGATTTTATGCTGCAAACGAGTGTTCAAAACCACAATACGTCAGTTCAGTTTTCAAAGGCCAATATCTCCTGGAAAGAGCGTTTAGACTCGTTATTGGTTCACCCAATGAAACCTGAGGCCAATGATTTTATCGACGGCGTGGTGCGCCCCGCCCTGGCACAATTAGCCGAACAATTCTCCGCCAATGGCTTGAATGCTAAATTACTCGAAGACGAGGAACGTATTCGACTGACCATCTACAAAGAAGATGCTGAGAACTTCGCCTATGGCGTCCGGTTACGCCACTTTGCGTTGCCCAGTTATGCCGATGAAACACATAACGACTATTACCGTGCAGAAGTATTTTTACTGCAAGGTGGACAACAATACGACGTCTTTGGCTACACTGAAGAGCAAATTATCGCGGATGTCATTAGTCAATATGAGCGCCATTTACACTTCTTGTATTTAGCAAGTTCAGAAGTGCTAGAGCACGAATACGAAGTGTCTCAAAAACCCGAAAGTTAATGAAAAAGCCCACTGCGTGACTCGACTAAGTGGGCTTTATATCAGCCTCATCCAATGAATGTATTGTCCCCTTACCGTTCAATACGTCTGCCACTTAATCAGCCGCAATCCCCCTCAAGAATTCAACAATTGAAGTGCACACGCTGATAGAAACCCACCAACTCATAACCAACTGGCCAACATTTTGCATTCTACATGCTGTCGAATCGTCGATTTATAAAAACATATGTGGAGAGCAACATGACCCATAACTATTTGTCAGCTGCAGTGCTTGTTAGCGCATGCTTACTTGGTAGTGCCAATGCAGCAGATAAGATTCAAGTGAAAGCCGTTGTCGTGTCGATGTTTGAAAGCGGAGAATTAACCGGCGATCGCGCGGGTGAATATCAACTTTGGATTGAACGCGGCAACATTGATAAACCTCTCGATTTCCCGTTAGGACAGCATCCATTGCACATCAATGATGCAGGTGTATTAGCCATGTGCACAGGTGGCGGTGTCCCTAATGCCACGGCCTCAATCATGGCATTGGGAATGGACGATAGGTTTGATTTATCCAAAGCATATTGGCTCATTGCAGGGATTGGTGGGGGCGATCCGGAAGATGTATCACTGGGCACTGGCGTTTGGGCCAAACATGTTGTTGATGGTGACTTGTTATATGAAATAGATGGCCGCGAAATCCCAAAGGACTGGGACTATGGACTGATTCCATTGGGCGCGTATGAGCCCAATCAAGAGGCAACAGGCTGGACTGTGGACACGATTCATTTTGCGCTCAATGAACCGCTGGTCGACTGGGCCTACAACCTCACCAAAGATTATTCAGTCAAAGACACGCCCGCCATGAAAGAGTTTAGAGCCATGTACAACGGCTACCCCAATGCTCAGAAAAAACCGTTCGTTACCATTGGCGACACCATTGGGTCCAGCACATATTGGCACGGAGAGTTGTTGAATGATTGGGCCAATGACTGGATGAGACTTCATGCAGGTAAAGAATCCGCCTTCATGACCACCAACATGGAAGACAATGGCAGTTTAACCGCACTGCATCGCTTGGCGCGCACCGGTTTGATTGATCCAGACCGCATATTGGTGCTTCGCACCGTCAGCAACTACAGCATGCCTCCCAAAGGAAAGACTGCGGCATGGTCTACCACTGCCGACTATCCAGATGATGGATTGCCCGCTATTACTGCAGCATTTGAGATGGGGTCGATAGTTCTCGATGAAATCGTGACTCACTGGGATACACATCAAAAGACGATTCCAGGAGCGAACAAATGAGGCGACTCATTCCTTGGTTGTTGCTCGTCATGAGCGCGCCCACGCTTTGTGCGCCGGTTATTTTCGATAATGATATGGCAATCGATGACTGGGCAGCTTTGCTGTATTTGTTGCACCACCCCAACGCTGATATCAAAGCGATTACCGTTGCCAGTAGCGGTGAAAGCCGCTGCCAACCAGGTCTCTCCAATACCGCTTCATTGCTAGATTTAGTGCCTAATACAGCTTCGGACATTGCTTTTTCATGTGGTGATTCAGAGCCACTCGACGGCTACGCGGTGTTTCCAGAGCCTTGGCGAGTAGATTCCGACACACTTTCCGGTGTTCCTCTAAAACCAAGTTCTCGAACGCCATCGGCCATGCATGCAGCGGACTTAATCCACCACACCCTAATGCAGCAAACCGAGTCCACTGTACTTATCGCCACGGGACCGCTGACCAATATCGCTCAATGGATAGAGCGATATCCCGCCGACATTCACAAAGTTGAACGGTTGGTGATTATGGGAGGAAACCTTGATGTCAAAGGCAATATTATTGTGCCTGGCTTTACCGACGGGCACCCCAATACACAAGCTGAGTGGAATATATTTGTGGATCCCATGTCGGCTGATCTGGTGTTTGCCTCAGATTTAAACATTGAATTAGTCGGGCTCGACGTCACCAACTCTGTCCGTGTGACGTCTAAAGTCGCCGCCGATTTTAAGCGTCAAGTGAGTACTCCTGCGGCGCAATTTTGGGATGATGTGCTGGATAAAAACGACTGGTTTATTGAATCGGGAGAGTATTATTTTTGGGATACCTTAGCGGCATTAATTGCCATGTATCCAGAGCTTTGCCAAGGTGACTTCAAGCAACTCAAGGTTCGCTATGAACTCACTCAAGAGCCCTACTTAAATACATCTGACTTAACCATGAGCGGCACCCGATGGGATGGGAAACCTCGCCAACACCTCAACGCACAAAGCGCGGGCGTATTGGTTCCAGTGAAAACTGGATCCATGATCAAAGTATGTCGTACCACCGATGCAAACTATGTGTTTGAAAACTTCCGACAAACACTCAATGGTCAAACGCCTAAGTCACTAAGTCACTAAGTCACTAAGATTTGTGCACTCCCCAAAGGGCTGCTGCCTAAGCGGCAGCTCTTCTCACTTACATCCCGCCAGTTAACAACTACAATCAATCCATTCAAAGATAACATCGAACACGGCTCTACGACTGCCAAACTTGACTTTAGAACCTCAAATAAAACCGATAAAGGCATCGCGAATATGGAGTATTTAAACGGCTTATTAGCAACTTTCATTGCCCTTGGTCTGTCCGCATGCGGCACAACCGACAGCACCCTAGAAAGTGAGGGAAAAACGGCTGCATATATACAAGGATTTCATGACGGACGGCATAGTGGCCTCAAAGAAGAAGGGAATGATTTTGAACATTATATCCGCGACGAGCAGCGGTTTAGCGCTGACTCAGATTACAAGTTAGGATGGTTAGCCGGAGAATCCGAAGGAAAGTCTTTGCAAGATCAGGCCGCTACCATCGGCAATGCAATGGCAGGGGCGTATTCGCCCTCCAGTTCTAATACGACTTCCGATGCTGATAAAGTCGCACGCGACGTTCTCAAAAAAACAGACACATCAGGTTTGGGAAGTCTTGAAGAATAAACCCGCTCAGCCGTGGCGGGTTTATGCAAATTGCACTGAGCGGATTACTCAACTCGATATTTTTATACAGACGAAACCATCCCAGCACTTTGTAACATCTCGGATAATTGCCCGATAAACACACCGACTCCCTGTTGAGCCGCGGACTCTATAACCGTTTCCTCTAACTGGGCGGGATACTCAGGTAATGTTACGGCCTCTAATACTTGGCGCTGATAAGGTGTAAATGCCGCAGCATCCATGGCCATACCTGTTACTGAGCTATAAATTCGGGCATCAAGATTCGTCAGCACATCCATGCTGCATTGCCCAAAATTGCAGTAGCTGAACACTCCTAAGCCTTCAACATAGTCAGGTGAATTCCTAAAGGCAGGAGACTGCTTCGGGTACACCGTAATAATGTAATCTAATTGGTTTTCCTTAGCCAATTGCTCCAATTGTTGTGCAACCCCATCTTCAAATGCTATATCAGCAGACAAGTAAGTGAACAGATCTGAACGTTTGCTAACGAGCTTCGGTGGAGCAGATAAAGCCACGGTTTCATGCCCTGTCGTCGTCAGCAATTGAGCGACTTTGTCACTCACTAACCGTTGATAATTCGTACCTGTTGGCTTCGATTGGGAAAAGTTCTGAAATGCCGTGGTTCCTGTGTGGACATGCGTTGGAGCCTCATCAATCAAGACCAAAACTCCAAATTTTGCATTGTCATTAACGCCCGTAATAGGTGACGTGTGCATTGAGCTACAAGCTGACATGATGACAGCAAGTGCAGTGATCCATATGATTTTCATCCATCACCTCCAGTGATCTTAACCATCTATGAGTTACTTCGTGGGATGCCTCACGCACTTTACAGGTGCGCCCGCACAATTCCTGACTCAAAAGACAACTTTAAATAGTGCGAATGCTTCCGTATTTATCGTCAGACGCCGTGATGCCCCCCCCACACCCAATAGGCTGCAACCGTCGTACCAATGTGGCGATGTTGCATGTATTTAGAAAGTGACAATTCAGCTGAGCGGATCTTTTAAGCCTGTTATTGATGCGCACTTGCTAAACGCAAAGCGGCTTGTTGATGGTGGCGTAACAGTTGCACTAAATCGACATCAACTAAATCGCCATGTTTGACCTTCCATTGGCCTGCAACCATCACGTGATCTGCTTGAGACGCACCGCATAAAAGTAGCGCTGCGACTGCATCGCCATGCCCAGAAAAACGAGGTTCATCTACTTTGAATAAAGCCAAGTCAGCCGCTTTTCCCGCGCGTAAGTCACCAATATCAGGCCGTCGCAATAAACGAGCTCCGCCATGCGTAGCCATATAAAGCGCATCATGATGGGTAAAATTAGAAGCACCATAACGAAGTTTTCCTAACAACATGGCCTGACGCGCTTCTTGGATCAGGTTTGAACCGTCGTTTGATGCTGAACCGTCAACGCCTAGCCCTAACTTTGCGCCAGAATGGACGAGATCTTTTGTGGGGCAAATACCCGAAGCCAACACCATGTTCGATGACGGACAATGACAAATGCCAATCTTGGACTCGCCCAATCGGGCCACTTCTTCATTCGAAAAATGAATTCCATGAGCCAACCATACGTTCTCGTGCAACCAACCCACGTCATCTAAGTAATCTAATGGCCGCATGCCAAATTGCTGTAAGCAAAATTTATTTTCGTCTTCTGTTTCAGCTAAATGGGTATGCATCAATACATCATGTTGCTTGGCCAGTTTGGCAGTTTGCCGCATGAGTTCCGGCGTAACCGAAAATGGCGAGCATGGTGCGAGGGCTATTTGGCATAGACTCCCTTCATTGGGATTGTGATAACGCCGAATTAACCGTTCACTTTCTTGCAAGATAGTGGCATCAGCCTGCACCACCCCATCGGGAGGTAAACCGCCTGCCGACTGTCCTAAACTCATGGAGCCTCGCGTCAACACCACTCTCGCGCCTATTTGCTGAGCTGCATCAACTTGTATGTCAGTTGCATTTTCAAGTGTTTGGCTAAAGACATAATGATGGTCAACAGCTGTCGTACAGCCCGACATCAATAGTTCGACCAAGGCTAATTGTGTCGATTGATAAATAGCATCTTCATCTAAATTCGCCCAAATTGGATAAAGCGTTTTCAACCACGGAAACAAATCCTTGTTGAGTGCCGCAGGTACAGCCCGAGTTAAAGTTTGATAAAAGTGATGATGGCAATTAATCAACCCAGGCATGAGTACATGAGCCGATGCATCGATACTTTGATGACAACGCTCAAAAGGCTCTGAACCAGCGGGAACTAATTCAACAATGTTCTGGCCCTGAACCACAATGCCGTTAGTGGCATCAAGATCATTGCCGGTCCAGCACGACAGTGGATTACGAATCCAAATCCGGGGGTGTTCCGCTTCAATAGTACTCATTGCTGCCCCCCACTGACTTGACGAGGCGGCTCTAAGCCGCAACCACGTAAAATGACGCCACTTAAAAAGTCGGCAATCTCATCAATCATCTCTTGCTCATACTCGCCACAGTTCATGATAGTGAGCACTTGCACATCAAAGTCAGCATAATGTTGGGTGGACGACCAAATGAGAAAAATCAAATGTACAGGGTCAACCTTGCTCATTTTTCCCTGTTCAATCCATGCATTTATCACTCGCGTTTTATCCCTCACCCACTGACGCATATCCGTTCGCAAATATTCTTTGAGATGCGGTGCGCCTTGAATAATTTCCATAGCAAATAGCTTGGATGCCCTTGGATGAGAGTAAGACATTTCTACTTTTTTTCGGATAAACAAATCCAATACTTCAGCCGGATCGTCGTCTTCGCTCATTGAATTTAGAAAGTCATTCCACAATCGAACGAGATCATCGAGCACAGCAACATACAAATTGGATTTGCTCTTAAAGTAATAATGTATGTTTGCTTTAGGCACCCCTCCGCGATTGGCTATCGCCTGAATACTGGTTCCTTTGTAGCCGTGCTGTACGAATTCCTCAGCGGCTGCAGCCACGATATTGCTGAGGTTACGGTCTCTGATTTTTCCCGCTTTGTACGTTCCCGTTGGCGTTTCTGACGGGTCAAAATCATTGTCTGCTTGTAATCGAGTTGGAGACATACATTCACCCATCCTTGTTTATTGAGGGATTTGCCCTTCGACTCCCTTTACATACCAACCAAATTTCAATAGCTCTGAATCAGTCAAAGAAGCGCCTTTTGCAACCTTCACTTCGCCTTTTTGGTTCATCACTGGCCCCTGAAATACAGAACGCTCACCCGCAATAATTTGCGCCTTGTGTTGTTCTACTTTTGCCACCACATCCGCCGGTACACGGGGGTGAATAGGTGAGATTCCATTGGCACCTTGTTTCAAACCATCCCAAACTGATGTTGGCTTCCAAGAGCCATCCAATACCGCCTTAATTTTGGTGCGGTAAATTGAATCCCAATGCTGCATTGCAGAGGTTAGATGGGAGTTGGGGCCATACGCACTCATATCGGAATTGAACCCTGTGGCATATTTACCGTTCGCTTCCGCTGCCTGAATTACAGCTGGCGAGTCAGTATGCATGGCTAAAACATCTGCACCTTGGAGCATTAAGCTCTCAGCCGCTTCACGTTCGCGTGCTGGATCATGCCATGTGTTCACCCAAATCACTTTCATCGTAATATCCGGATTCATCTGCTGAGCACCTAACATGTAGGCATTTATCCCGCGCACAACTTCAGGAATTGGAAATGCTCCCACATACCCCAGTACATTAGTTTGAGACATTGCACCGGCCACCATTCCGGCCAAATACCGAGCCTCATAATCTCGCGTCATATAGTTGCCCACATTCTTAGCTTTTTTATAGCCGGTCGCATGTTCAAAGGTAACTTTAGGAAAGCGCTTGGCTGCTTTTAAGGTTGGATTCATGTAACCAAACGAGGTGGTAAAAATTAAATCGTAGCCGGACTGTGCCATTTTTCGGATCACCCGTTCGGCATCCGCCCCTTCTGCAACGGATTCAACAAACGACGTGTCAATCTTGTCGCCAAATTCTTCTGCAACTTGGAGTCGTCCTTTTTCATGCATATATGTCCATCCTGCATCTCCAATCGGACTAACATACACAAAACCAACTTTAAGAGGCTCTGCCGCTAAAGCTCCAGCAAACACCAGCGCAGCCAACCCTATTACACTCTTTAATTTGCTTAACTTCATTGTGATTCCCTCATTCTTATGTTGCCGTTATGGCCAAATTCTTATGTGTGACATGTTATCAAATCGCCCATTTCCCTTTAGCGGCTTGATGAGAATGGTTGTCCTAATGATCGCGGCGCATCGCTTTGTCCATGCTTTCGTTGCATCATCACTAACACAACAATGGTCACCACGTAGGGCAACATGGCCAATAGGTTTGGACTAATGGAATAGCCAGAACCTTGTAGCAATAAGTGCAAAATACTGGCAAAGCCAAACAGCCACGCCCCCAACAAAACACGCGTTATACGCCAACTTGCAAACACCACCAGCGCCAAGGCTATCCACCCTCGCCCTGCAGCAATCCCTTCGGACCACATCGGGGTATACGCCAACGACAAATAAGCGCCCGCCAATCCGGCCATTGCTCCGCCAAACAGCACCGCAACATATCTAATTTTTAATACGGGGTAGCCTAATGCATGGGACGCTTCTGGGTTCTCACCCACCGAACGGATGATCAACCCAAGACGTGTGCCTCTCATCACCCACCACAACAATCCAAACAAACCAAACGCCAAGTACACCAATACATCTTGCGCAAATAGAGCTTTGCCAATGAGTGGAATAGAACTCAGCAACGGCAGTTCAACCGGCGCTAATCCAATCATGGAATACCCCACATAGTCAGCACCTATAAAAGCACTCAAACCGGTTCCGAAAATGGTTAATGCAAGGCCTGTAGCAACTTGATTGGCCATCAAATTTAACGCGACAAACGCAAATAATACCGACACCAACATTCCAGCAAATGCGCCTGCCAATACACCCAACCCCATATGAGACGTAACATAAGACGCCATAAACGCCACTGCCGCGCCCATCAAAACCATGCCTTCCTGCCCTAAATTCAATACTCCAGCACGTTCCGACATCATGGCTCCCAAGGCGACCAACAATAGCGGTGTAGCAGTTCTGACTGTGGCGAACAAAACGTTTTCGATCAGTGTGATATCCATTATTCAGCCACCTTTGTAGATGTTGGCGTATGCATCGTTGGTGAAGTGCTCCAACGGTCGAAGACCACTCGATAATGAATGAATAAATCGCAGGCCAAGAGGAAAAACAGCAGCATGCCTTGGAACAAACCAATAATTGATTTGGGCATGCCTTGTTCAATTTGAACCATTTCTCCGCCTACATAGGTCAGCCCCAATAAGATACTGGCAAGTAGAATTCCCAGCGGATGCATGCGTCCCATAAACACCACAATGATCGCTGCGTAACCGTACCCAAGATTCAGTGTTGGAATCAGCTGCCCTACGGGACCATTGATTTCAGACACCGCTGCGATACCTGCCATTGCTCCACTAAAGAGCAACAACAACCAAATCAAACGGTGTTGATTAAATCCAGCAAACTTTGCTGCGGAGGCACTCTCACCCAAGACTCGAATTTGAAATCCAAAAAGTGTTTTACTCAATAAAAACCAAACCACAGCCAGCATGAACAGCGCAATAAAAATGGCAGCCGTCACCCGATAATCTTCAGATAACAATGGCAATAAAGTGTGTTCTGAAAATAAGGCAGACTCAGGAAAGTTATATCCATCAGGGTCCTTGAGTGGACCATGCACACCCCATAGCAATAAATTCAGGGCAACATAATTGAGCATAATGGTGGTTAAAATTTCATTGGCACCAAATTTAGTTTTAAGCACAGCGGTCACGCCCGCCCAGGCCATACCGGCCAATGCTCCACTGAGAAGAATCACAGGTATGACCCAAAAGCCCTCAACGTCAGCTAGCTCAAGCGTCACCATTCCTGCCATTAAAGCCGCAAACAAAAACTGCCCTTCAGCACCAATATTCCAAACTTGCCCTTTAAAGCACAGCGTTAAACCAATGGCGCAAAGTAATAATGGAGTTACCTTGACCAACAACTCCGTTAAGCCATACATATCGCTCACGGGGTTAATAAAATAGTTATAGAGACTTTCGCCCGGAGGATGACCCAATAATTGAAACAATGCGGCACCGGCCAGCAAGGTTAAAACCACCGCCAACACAGGCGACAAATAGATCATGTGTTTAGATGATTGAACTCGTTTCTCAATACGCATGTTGGTTCTCCTGATGTTCAAAAGAACCTGCCATCCATTGGCCTAGTTGCTCCAGTGATACTTTTGATTTGTTTTCTAAAGGAGATAGTCGGCCGGCACACAAAGCACCGAGCCTATCTGACAATAAAAATAATTCGTCGAGATCTTCACTCAGCACCAAAATTGCAGCCCCCTGATCACGTAAAGCGATGAGCTGCTGATGAATCAAATTTGCCGCTCCAACATCAACTCCCCAAGTTGGATGAAAGCACACTAAAATATTGGGCGACTGTTCAACTTCTCGGCCAATAATAAACTTTTGTAAGTTGCCTCCAGACAAACTACTTGCAATATCATCAGGGCCAATGGCTTTCACTGCATAGCGTTTGATAATGTCTTGAGCACGCTGTTTGACAAATTTCCAGTCAATCAATCCCCCGCGAACTCCGTGATTCACGCAGCCGGTCAGTAAGTTGTTTTCGCTTAAGTTCATGGTCGCAACCGATCCACGAGCGATGCGGTCAGCTGGCACCACTGCCAAGCCCATTCGACGCCGAGCTTGGACAGACGTATTGCCGATTTCACCCAATGGCACTCTTATATCGCCACTTGTGGGTGTGAGTTCGCCATTAATAAGATCGACAAGCTCGTCTTGACCATTTCCGGCAACGCCAGCTAAGCCCACAATTTCACCGGCATTTAAAGTTAAATTGATATCACGTAAATGAATCGAGAAAGTGTCCGACGGTTCAACCTCTACTCCCTTTAAAGCGAGCGCCATTTCTCCGCGTTTACCAGCAGCAAAGTCATGCTTCAATTCCAGCTCGTCACCTAACATCAACTTCGCCATGTCCGAAGGCGAAGAGTTTCGAGGTACGCAGCTACCGGTGACTTTACCTGCCCGCAGAACAGTCGCGCGGTCACACAGTGCATTCACTTCATGCAATTTGTGTGAAATAAACAAAATACTGCAACCTTTAGAGGCAAGCTGTTTGAGCACTACGATCAGGTGCTCGGCTTCAGCGGGCGTCAGCACTGCGGTGGGTTCATCCAGAATTAAGAGTTGAATGTCTTGTAACAAACACCGAATAATCTCAACTCGTTGCTGCTCTCCCACCGATAAAGTCGCCACGCACCGGTCTGGGTTTACATCAAGACCGTACTCGATTCCAACATCGATAATACGCTGGCGCAATGACGCCATATCCCCCACGTCTTGGGGATCCAGATACAGCGCAATGTTCTCCACTACGGTAAGGGTCTCGAACAATGAAAAGTGCTGAAATACCATCCCCATGCCTAACTTACGTGCATGTGCAGGGCCTTCGATAACGACTTCTCGATTATTCCACAGCATTTGTCCGCTATCGGGTTTGACGACGCCGTAGATCATTTTCATTAATGTACTTTTACCCGCTCCATTCTCTCCAAGAATGGCGTGAACCTCACCTGGAGCAACCTTCAAGCTCACCGAATCGTTCGCGATACAACCCGGGTAAGATTTGCTCACTGCTATTAGCTCTAACCGCATACTTAATCCACCACAAGCCTGACTCATTAGACAGAAGTTATCTGCATTTGAAGAGTTAAAAGGCAATATGCATGCCAGATAAAGACCGAAAACCACAATAAGCTAAACTTTATAAAATACTGTCTAGTTGGCCAGCCTTTTGCTTTGTAGATATCAGATAAGCATAAAAATCGGCCTACCACATCAGTGTTTATGGCCCGTTGGGAGAAGAATTGGAATGGCTCTTTACGTCAACAATATAAGAGTAGACACGGAAAAAATGGCGCCTGATATGACCTTGCTTCAATACCTTCGCCAACATCAGCAATTGACTGGAACGAAAGAGGGATGTGCATCAGGAGATTGCGGAGCTTGCACCGTTATGGCGATTGACAGCAATAAAGGCATGCAAGATGCAAAAGCAATTAACAGCTGTATTTCTCCGTTATCGAGTCTTGATAGGCACCACATCATTACTATTGAAGGATTAGCAGACGCCACATTCCATCCAGTACAAGAAAAAATGGTGGAATGTCACGGCTCTCAATGCGGATTTTGCACACCAGGTTTTGTTATGAGCATGGCCACTTTGCATACCTCGCGCACCGATTTAAGCACTGCCCCCACCAAGGAACAACGCGCAGCCGTACTAGATGCAATCTCGGGCAACTTATGCCGTTGTACGGGATATCGCCCTATCATTGAGGCTGGGTGTCAGTCCCTACAAAAACCTGCCCAAACAAACAAGTTTTTGCACAACAACGAACCAGATGCACCTTTATCGAGCGCAATATCGGTTCAGAAAACTGACCAATTTTACGTAAAACCAACCACCGAACTAGAGCTTCAGGGAATTTTAACAGAACACCCCGATGCTCAAATCATCGCAGGTGGCACTGATTTAATGTTAGAGGTGACACAAAAGTATAAGTCATTACCCAAGCTCATTGATGTGACGAGCATAGGGACATTAAATCAGGTACAGCACACTCCAACTAGTTTATTGATTGGGGCAGCCGCGTGTTACAGCCACATTGAAACTGAGCTGACTCATGTGTCCCCTTCATTTAAGGAGTTATTGCAACGCTTAGGATCTCGACAAATTAGAAACCGGGGCACCATCGGCGGCAATATCTGTAACGCCAGCCCCATTGCCGACACACCTCCCATCTTAATGGTACTGAATGCCATTTTGCATCTCACCAATCATCAAGGTCAGCAGCGTTCAGTCAATATCAATGACTTTTACCAAGGTTATAAAAAAACAGTATTGCAGGCCGGAGAATATCTCGCTCATATTGAAATTCCGCTTTCGGCACTTCATCAGCCGATTAAGCTTTATAAGGTCAGTAAACGCTATGAAGATGATATTTCGGCGGTAATGGGCGCGTTTACTCTCACGCAAGATGGGGCCATAAGAATGGCATTTGGAGGCATGGCCGCCACGCCGGTTCGCGCAGTCCAAACCGAAAGCATTCTAACGCTCGATGAGAATAATCAATTCAGCGCAGCCAGTCTCGACCAAGCACGCGCATGCTTAAGTAGAGAGTTTAGCCCCATCAGCGATGTGCGAGCCTCAGCTGAATATCGCTCTGAGATGGCATCAAACTTACTCGTCAAAGCCTGTCTTGAATTGACTTCTAACATCAGCATAGGAGCTTTTGAGCATGCGTAAATTGGTTCAACCAAACTCGTCAAATCAAGCCTCTGTGCAACAGGGTGTGGGGCAATCATTGCAGCATGAATCAGCGCGCAAGCATGTTACCGGAAGCGCAGAGTACATTGACGACATGCCAACCTCACCGCAATTGCTCCACGTAGCAACAGGACAATCTGCGCGCGCTCATGCGCGTATCGTCTCGCTCGATTTATCCGAAGTACAAACAGCTGCCGGCGTGGTCGATGTGATCACCCAACAGGACATTCCTGGCCAAATCGACGTAGGTCCCGTTTACGGTGGCGATCCGCTGTTGGCTGGCGACACCGTGGTCTATGCAGGCCAACCCATTTTTGCCGTCGCGGCTACCAGCATTGAAGCAGCTAAACGAGCCGTTTGTTTAGCAAAAGTGGAATATCAAGCTTTGCCTGCGGTGCTCACCATTGATGATGCGATTGCTGCCGATAGTTTTGTATTGCCACCTCATCAACATCTGCAGGGTGATCCCGAACAGGCAATTGATAGTGCGCCATTTCAAACCGAAGGCGAGATCTATGTGCGTGGCCAAGAACACTTCTATCTCGAAGGCCAAATCAGTCAGGCATCGGCAACCGAAGACGGAGGCATTCATGTCATCAGTTCAACGCAGCACCCCACAGAGATTCAAAAACTAGTCTCTGAGGTGTTAGGTCTTGGGCTGCACGAAGTTGTTGCTGAAGTCCGCCGTATGGGGGGAGGATTTGGTGGAAAAGAGAGCCAAGCAGCACCGCTGGCATGCATCGCTTCTTTGTTTGCTATTCGCCAAAGACGCCCGGTGCGTTACCGCATGCCTCGCCAAGACGACATGGTGCAAACCGGCAAACGCCACGACTTCAAAAATAACTGGCGTGCAGGGTTCGATAGCGACGGACGTTTACACGGGGTGTCTATGACGCTGGCAGGCAAATGCGGTTGCTCGCCCGATCTTTCTGAAGGAATTGTCGATCGCGCCATGTTTCATGCCAGCAATGCCTATTCGTTCAATGCCGCGCGCATTGTTGGGTTACGTTGCAAAACCAACACCGTCTCGAATACTGCCTTTAGGGGCTTTGGCGGACCAAAAGGCATGATGGCTGCCGAAACCCTAATGGATGATATAGCGCGCACGGTGAAAAAAGATCCGCTCGATGTTCGGCTCATCAACCTCTATCAACCGGGTCAAGACGAAACGCCTTATGGCCAAGTCGTGGAACAACATGTACTGCCTGAATTGATGCGCACACTAGAACAAAGCTCTGACTACCGTCAACGCAGAAACACCATCAATGCATTTAATAACGCCAACCGCTATGTGAAAAAGGGCTTGGCGATGACGCCTGTTCAATTTGGCATTTCTTTTACCGCCAAGCATCTAAATCAAGCCGGTGCACTACTGCATATCTACACCGATGGCACCATGCTGATCAGTCACGGCGGTACAGAAATGGGGCAAGGCTTGAATACCAAAATTCAACAAATTGTCGCCAGCGCATTCGACGTTCCGGTCGCCATGGTCAAGGTTAGCTCTACTCGAACCGATAAGGTTCCTAACACATCTCCCACTGCTGCTTCATCAGGCACCGACCTCAATGGCATGGCTGCATTAAACGCATGCAACAAAATAAAACGAGAACTCAGCAAGTTTGCTGCGACACACTTCAACATTGAAGAATATGAGCTGAAATATCACAACGGCCAAGTCACCGCTGGTGAGCAAGTCATGAACTTTAACGAGTTTGTTCAATTGGCCTACCTGAACCGAACATCGCTTTCAGCAAACGGCTTTTACAAAACACCGAAAATTCATTACGACAAAAACACCGGACAGGGCCAACCATTTTTTTACTTTGCAAATGGCGCAGCGGTGTCTGAAGTGACCATCGACACGCTCACCGGCGAATACAAAGTGAATCGAGTGGATGTGCTGCAAGACGTTGGAAAATCGCTCAATCCAGCCATCGACATGGGGCAAATTGAAGGCGGTTTTGTACAAGGAATGGGTTGGTTAACCACCGAAGAATTGCTCTGGGACAAACAAGGCAGCGTCATCTCTGATAGCCCTGCGAATTACAAAATTCCAACCGCGTTTGACACCCCCGAACAATTTAACGTGGCGCTCTATCGCCGCGAGAACACGGCTAACACCATTCACCAATCCAAAGCCGTGGGAGAACCGCCGCTGATGTTAGGCATATCGGTTTGGGCCGCACTCCGTGATGCCATCTCAAGCACCTCTAACTACCGATTAAGCCCCCAACTCGACACCCCAGCAACCCCAGAAAGAGTGTATTGGGCGCTGCAACAATGTGCTCAATACAATCAACAACATCAGGAGGCTTCATGAATTCATTGAATTGGAGTGATGCCATTTTACACTGCCAACATGCGGGGCAAGGTTATGTCATCGCAACCATTATTGACGCCCAAGGTTCCACGCCACGAGACGGCGGCAGCAAAATGGTCATCGACGACGCACATTGCTATGACACGCTAGGCGGCGGACAGCTGGAATTTCTGGTCACCCAACAAGCCAGAGAATTATTGGCCGCTAATCAAAGTTGTCAAATCATGCGTCCTATTCCACTGGCCGCAGAAGCTGCGCAATGCTGCGGTGGCAATGTACTGGTCATGCTTGAGTGCTTTGCCAAAGTGGACTGGCAAATCAATTTATTCGGCGCGGGGCATGTGGCACAAGCGCTAGTGAAAATACTAGCCGAGCTGCCTTGCCAAGTGAATGTCATCGATAGCCGCGCTGAGTACTTGCAGCATTTCAACGCCGCCAATTGTCGCGTGATACATCATGCCGACCCCACCCAAACTATTGCCGAATATGTTGATAACAGTTGGAACATCATTTTCACGCATGACCACCAACTAGATTACAAGCTATGCTCTGAATTACTCCGATACGACCGTTGGGCATTTGTTGGCCTTATTGGTTCTCGCACAAAAGCACAACGATTCCATCAACGACTCAAAGCTGATGGATTTGAGGAGCAGTACCTAACGTGCCCGATCGGTTTACCTGATGTTCGAGGCAAACGCCCTATGGAAGTTGCCGTATCCATCGCTGCTCAACTGCAAAGTTTGTATTACCAAGAACAACCTCGACACAAACGTAAATCCACATCATGGCGAACGATTAAAAAATTGATTGGCTCGAATCAGTTGGAGAGTTATTGATGACCTTGGATAGCTTTAATGCGCTCACTCACGCAGATGCCAAACATCAACTTCTTGGCTGTTGTCACTGCCAACAATGGGCAACGGCACTTGCCAACATGCGCCCTTTTGAGTCCCTTGAACAGCTGCTTCAGTTGGCTGACCAACTATGGTTACAAGCCAATGAAGCTCAAATTTTGGAGGCATTTTCCGGTCATGCTCGAATTGGAGATATTGAATTGTTACGTTCTAAATATGCTGGACGAGCAACCGGAGAGCAGGGTCAAGTGTTGGCCGCATCGGATGACGTGCTCAATGAATTACAACGCTTAAACGATCTGTATTTCGAGAAAAACCAATTCATTTTCATCGTTTGCGCCAGCGGCAAACCTGCCCATGTCATGCTCGAGCTACTTCAGCAGCGTATCCACAATTGTCGTGATACTGAACTGCAAAACGGCGCTGTTCAGCAAGGATATATAACGCGCCTACGCCTGCAACAACTGTTTATCAGCACCAACGCCCAAGCGAGGGTCCAACCATGATCAAATCTCCTATTACAACCCATGTTCTTGATACTGAGTCTGGACGCCCCGCACAACACATTTCAGTCACTTTATACGAGGCAAGCCACAATCAACTCATTGCCAATGGCATGACAGACGATGATGGACGCATCATGCAATGGCCAGAGCAGTTTTCAATTGCGCCCGGAGACTACCGCATTTGTTTTGAGCTTTCCGACTGGTTTTTAACGCAGCAACGCACTGGCTTTTATCCCAAGGTGAGCATCGACTTTTCAGTCACGGATCCCACACAGCACTATCATGTTCCACTGCTACTCAGTGCGCATGGTTACTCAACTTACCGTGGCAGCTAGGGAGCCCTTACTATGACTTCAAATTGCAAAGCTTTTCGCGCGCGTATCTTACATTTTACCGACATTCCTGATCCCAGTGCCGGCCAAGGCTTCGAGTACTATGACGATGGTGTACTTGTAATTGAGCAAGGGCTGGTAAAACAACTCGATAGTGCCAAAAATATGGCTGCAGGCGGGTTCGACCTTAGTCAGTGTGAGCATTTTCCGGATCATCTCCTCATGCCCGGGTTTATTGACAGCCATATCCACTCGCCTCAAACCGACGTGATCGTATCCTATGGCGAACAGCTGTTAGATTGGTTGAACAAATTCACATTCCCCAATGAATTAAAGTTTTCATGTCGTGAATTTGCCAGCCAAAAAGCCGAAGAATTTATCGATATTCTGCTTGAAAATGGCACCACCAGTGCCATGGTGTTCACCAGTGTATTTGCACAGTCCACCGATGCCTTTTTTGATGTGGCCAACAAACGCAATATGCGCATGATGGCCGGTAAAGTCATGATGGATCGAAACGCGCCCGAAGGCCTTTTAGACACCCCAAAGCAAAGTGAAACCGAGTGCCGAGCACTGATTGAAAAATGGCACAAAGTGGGCCGCATGCGCTACGCCCTCACGCCTCGTTTTGCACCCACCAGCAGCCCCGAGCAGTTAGCCGTTGCAGGCCAGCTATATCGAGATTATCCGGGGCTCTATTTACAAACGCACCTATCAGAAAACATTCAAGAAGTCGCTTGGATCAAAGAGCTATTCCCTTCGGCCAAAGACTATCTCGATGTGTATGACCACTATGGTCTGTTGGGAACCCGAAGTGTATTTGCCCACGGCATTCACTTGAACGACCGAGAAGTTCAACGTTTGGCCGATACCGGTTCAGGTATTGCATTTTGTCCCACGTCGAACCTTTTTATCGGGAGTGGTTTGCTCAATATGCAACGGCTCGAAGATGCTGGCATCCCCATTAGCATGGCCACCGACGTGGGCGGCGGTACCAGCTTTTCATTGCTACGTACGTTGGCTGAAGCCTACAAAATATTGCAAGTACAACAGCAAACCTTGCATCCTTTAAAGGGCTTATATATGGCAACGCTGGGCAACGCACGTTCATTGATGCTCGATGGTTACATTGGAAATTTTGAAACTCACAAAGAAGCCGATTTCGTGCTACTCAATCTAACGCCAAATCGCTTGCAGCGTGCCCGCCAAGCAGTGGCAAATTCGCTTGAAGACACCCTGTTCGCACTCATGATGTTAGGTGATGAAATGAATGTTGACCGAACATACATCATGGGCAAGCTGGCCTACCAACGCCATAACTCAGAGCAAGGAGAGTGATCATGGACGGCTTAGTTCTTGAGTGGTTAAACCTGGCATTTCGCTGGTTTCATGTCGTTGCAGGCATTGCTTGGATTGGCGCATCATTTTACTTTATTTGGCTTGATTTAAGCCTGCGCACGCCACCGCAGTGGAAATCCGACAAAGGTGTCAAAGGTGATTTATGGGCGATTCATGGCGGCGGAATTTACGAAGTTGCCAAGTATCAATTACGCCCAGAGAAAATGCCTGAAAACCTACATTGGTTTAAATGGGAAGCCTATTCCACTTGGCTCAGCGGTACCGGTTTGATGATTGTGTTGTACTACCTTCAAGCACAAAACTATTTAGTTGGTACTGACCGTTGGTTAGCCGAGCCGAGTATCGCAGTATTGGCCAGTGTTTCGTTTATTGTTGGCGGTCAATTGCTCTACGAAGGATTGCTACGAACACCGTTGGTACAGCGCGGACTCATATTTGCCGCATGTTTATTGGCCGTGTTGATGGCTGCAAGTTGGTTGGCTCACCAGTTATTTTCAGATCGCGCCGCATTTCTTCATGTCGGAGCCCTCATGGCCACATGGATGGCAGGCAACGTGTTCTTTGGCATTATTCCTGCGCAAAAGAAATTTGTAGCCGCGGTGTCTCATAACCAACCGCCCGATCCTCAACTCGCGTTGTTCGCTAAGTTACGCTCTACTCATAATAACTATCTGACTTTGCCTGTTATTTTTTGCATGATCAGCAACCACTACCCATTTCTATATGGCCATTCTCATGGCTGGTTAGCGGTTATTTTGATCGGCACTTTGCTCGCTTGGGGGCGTCATTTTTTCAACCTCAAACACCAAGGTCAAATCAAACCATTGATTTTAGTCAGTGCCGCCGTAGGCATGATAGGCGTGGCGGTTGGTCTGGCACACACCGACAAATCAAACATCATGCAAGCTTCGGCGGGTCATACCAGCGATGTTCAAATTCAACAATGGGTAACGACTCACTGCGCTAATTGCCATGCTCAAACGCCTACTCAGCCTGGGTTTAGCGCCCCACCAGCAGGGATTATCATTCAATCTCCACAGCAATTAGCAGCCCATGCAACGAAAGCCTTGCCTGCATTGCAGTCGGGCTATATGCCACTTGGTAACTTCCATCAATTCGACGCTCAGCAACGCCAACAAATGATGAACTGGCTCCTAAGCCAGCAGGATTCAACACAAGGAACTAAACCATGAGTGCTTATGTCATCGTCGATGTCGACGTTCACCAACCTGAGCTATACAAGGATTATTTAGCCCAAATAACACCCACAGTGATCGCCTGTGGAGGGCGCTATTTAGCGCGCGGAGCCGATGTAAGCGTGGTGTCGGGCGATTGGCAGCCGAAGCGAATTGTGATGATGGAATTTCCAGATCAAATGACTGCCGAACATTGGGTGACCGCCAAAGAGTACGCGCCGATTCATGCACTTAGAAATAAGTACGCAACCGCCAACATGGTCATTGTGAATGGCCATGTTGATGTAAAGCCAACGTCCAATTAGAGCATTATTGTGAGGTTTGTGATGAATCCAATCTCTGAAATGGGCCGCATAGGCTTATCCCACCCACGCAAGCTTGCTCACGCCATGAGTACTTGTTTGAGCGTGTTGATGATATTAGCAACCTCTTCCACCATTCAGGCTGCCGAGTCGTATCAGCTGATCAGCAACGGAGACTATGCAATCCCAACGCTTATTCATTGGCCAGATCAACCCACAAAAGCGCCGTTAGTGCTCATGCTTCATGGTACTGCTGGGCAAAAAAATGAAGTGGGTGGGCTTTATCAACGTTTGGCGAAAAAGTTAGCAACTAAGGGTATTGCCAGCGCGCGATTCGACTTTGCAGGCACAGGTCAAAGCCCTGTTGATTACCAACAATACACACTCACCAGTGCCGTCAGAGACGCCCAAACAGTGCTTAAATATCTCTTTGAGTTACCTGAGTTCGATTCTTCTGAGATAGCCGTAGTCGGGTTTAGTCAGGGTGGTTTGGTGGCGCAGCTACTGGTGACAGACTCGCTGTCTCCACGCATCAATCATTTGGTCACTTGGGCCACCATGGCCAGTAATGACCAGGGCGTGTTTTCTGACTTTTATGCGCAATATTTAACGGAGGCTCAACAACAAGGCTTTGCCAGTGTAAAATTTGATTGGCGTGATGCACCGTTGAGGTTTAGCCTGACATGGTTCAACGAGCTTGCTAACAACCAAAGTCTTGAGCGAATGAAGCGTTTCTCTGGCAATATACTTCTCATCGCTGGCAAAGAAGACCTGACGGTTCCTTATCAACAATCTGAGCGATTAAAACGTACCGCTGCGTTGGCCAACTCAACCTTGGTATTGATGGATGGCGCCAATCACCTGTTTCGCGTCATCGATTCCAGTGGACAATTAAGCCCCGACCAAACCATTCCAAATCAACTACTCAACACCACAGTCGATTGGCTCTCTTATCAATTGCTATCAGATGCTCCTTCCAAGGAGCGATAGCTTAAACGGTCAATCTCCTCAGCATATTCAGGATATTGCGCAACGAGTGAAGTCGTTTCGGCCAATGTCATATCGTCAAAATCAAATCCGGGCGACACCGCTTCGCTGATTAACCCATAACCGTGTTCGGCAGTTAATAATTCAGATGATTTCCAAACACCTGCCGGCACGGTGAGCTGCATTTGCTGTCCCGCAACAACATCATGGCCTAAAATGAACTGCTCTCGGCGGCCATCAGGCCACAACAGCACATACCGGATAGGATCACCGGAATGGTAAAAATGAAGAATATCCGAGCGGTTTTTATGGAAATGACCAATGGGCGAGTCGTCTGTCATCATGTAAAAAATAGAAGTCAGTAAAAATCGCTCACCATGGTCAGTGTCGACGGTTGGACGCTGGTCTGATTGATATGTGCGTCGAAAGTAGCCCCCTTCCACATGAGCCTCTAGCTTTAGGGCTTCGATAATTTGTGCTGCATTCGTGCTTTGCGTCATATTATATTCCTCACTATGCCCAATTCCGTTAGCTGCCAGCATTGCTGTTAATATCATCCATTGTTGTTGCCTCATTTTGCCTCCGGAGAATGATGCTCATGCCAATGACGCGCAATATCTTCTCGGCGACACACCCAAACATGTTGATGCGCCAAAACATGTTGAATAAAGCGCTCCAGCGCTTGAATCCTTCCTGGGCGTCCTATAATTCTGCAATGCAATCCAATGCTAAGCATTTTGGGCGCATATTCTCCTTCGGCATAAAGCGCATCAAATGAATCTCTCAGGTAGGTATAAAACTGGTCGCCACAATTGAACCCCTGAGGCGACGCAAAACGCATGTCATTGGTATCGAGCGTATAGGGAATCACCAAATGAGATTGCCCCTGATCGTTTGACCAATACGGCAAGTCATCTGCGTAGGAATCGGAGTCATACAGAAAGCCTCCTTGCTCAATGACCAACTGCCGCGTGTTGGGGCTATCTCGCCCGGTGTACCAGCCCAAAGGGCGAGCTCCTGTCACTCGTGTATGAATGTCGATCGCTTTTTCGATGTGCTCTCGTTCTTGCTCAACACTCATAAATTGATGGTCAATCCACCGATAGCCATGACTGGCGATTTCCCAGTTGGACTTAAGCATGGCCTCTACGGCTTGCGGGTTTCGCTCCAACGCCATTGCTACTCCATAAACGGTCACGGGTATGCGGTAACGGTTGAGTAACCGATGGATTCGCCAAAAGCCTGAGCGAGAACCATATTCATACAAAGACTCCATACTCATGTGCCGAGCCGGATAAGATTTCGCCCCTATAATTTCAGATAAGAAAGTCTCGGATCCCGGATCTCCATGCAGTACACAGTTTTCTGCTCCTTCTTCGTAATTCAATACAAATTGAACGGCGATGTTAGCACCGCCGGGCCAATTAACTTGAGGTGGTCTATCGCCATACCCAACTAAATCTCTTGGGTAGTGATCGTCGTTAGAAAACACGTGACTCATGAAAAACTCCATTCATTTTTCAATTCAAAGAAACGAACAACGAATGAACCCATCAATAATTGTGCCATTGGACAGACTTACAAATTACCCGCATAAACTCGAAAAAAACGCATCAAATAAGGGCGTAAAACAGACTTATCGCACCAAAAACAACCATTTCTGAACCAAGTGGTCAGCTAATTCATTCAGGTGAAGCCCAACATTCGCGGCTTGCAATGTGACTGGTATCACAATTGCATTCCACCTTGTAAATGAAATGGTTTCTCCCTCGTGGTTTGCCAATTTCATCACCGATAGCGCGATGCAAAGGAGCTTCTATGTCGGCGTATACACGCAAATTGAGTCTAACGACGACCGTGTTCTTACTTAGCCTGTGGCACAACACCAGTGTTGCCCAACCACCTCAACATTGGTTTGAGAAATTTAAGAACAGCGCTTCAGATACCGAGCTATATACTTTCTTGTATGCCATGCCAAAGGGAGGCGATTTACATCACCATATGACAGGCTCAGCATTGTCGGAATGGTGGTACGAACTGGCACTTAAACAACAAGAACATGGTTATCGGTATTACACCAAAGTAACCATTTCGAACTGCAGTGAATACGGCAGCAATGCCTTTGGATATCGCCCTTACCTGCTTCATTTCAACAACCTTCTCGAATCCTCATATCAACAGCTATCAGACTGTGAAAAATCAGAATATAAACGGTTAGAAGATTTATCGGAGCATGAACTCACCGCTTGGCTTAACAGCATTCGATTGGATGAAGATCACGAAGGACGAGACGAGTTTTTTCAAACTCACTGGCAACGTTTAGATGAGCTGATGAATAGCCCTTATTTAGTGGCTGAAATACTCGTCAAAAACATGCAAGCCTTTGGGGCCGAAGGTTTGATTTATATGGAACCGATGATGGGTGCATCAGGCTACACCACTCCAGATGGAGTGCCTATAAAACCCGATGACGTTGCCAACATTTATCGTCAACGACTGCAACAAAGTGACGCTCAAAAAACAGGGGTGACAGTCCGCCTACAAGAGTCAATTTTGCGTTTCGCAGCCAATGCAGAACAACAACTACGCAATTACTTTGATTTTGTCAGTCGCAATAACGATCTCTATCTCGCCGTCAATATGGTAGGCCGAGAAGATAATGACAAAGGACACCCTTTACGCTTCAAACAAACATTAAGAGAGCTCCGCCGCAGCTACAACAACGTCAAGCTTTCAATTCATGCCGGGGAAGTAGACGAGCCGAACTTCCATGTGCGCGACACAATATTGCTCGGCGCCGACCGAATTGGGCATGGTGTCAACCTCATTAGTGACGATGATCTATTGCGTCAAATGCGCTACGGCCCTTACCTAGTTGAAATTAATCTTATTTCTAATTTACTGCTCGAATACGTTGATCAATACAACCAGCATCCGTTTCCTGAGTATTTGCGCCTCGGAGTGCCTGTGGCGCTGTCCACCGACGATCGAGGGATGTGGGATTCCAACATCACTGACGAGTTCTTTGTGGCCGTGAAAGAATTCAATTTGAGCTGGGATGAATTGATGCAACTCAATCACAACTCGCTGCAATACAGTTTTATTGATGCTTCCAATAAAAAGGCGTTGATCGCGACATATGAACAGCGCACGGCTCAGTTTGAAGCATCGTTTGTTAAACACGGATTCGAGTCGTTAAAACACGTGTCGCCTGTCAGTTATGGCTTTATTTGCGATCAATATCAGCTCTGCGACTTTTCACAAAATACTAACAACAGACCCCAGCAATGATTCAAAACAGTGCAGCAAGCGCGAACAAAAACGATTAACAACAAAATAAATAATCATACGAACAAGTTTAAACTAAAAACATAACTTTGTTTTACAACAACTTTTTTTAAATAAATAAAATTACTAACCATTTGGACATGTTTTTGGCACAGCGATTGCTGACCACCTAACTGGCAAAACTAATTAACACATATATAGAAAATTTTGCATTCATGGAGAGCACTCAGATGTTGGAACAAAAACCATTTCGAATGACCAAGCTCGCTTTTTTAGTCGGGCTAAGTTTCGCCGCGTCACCATTAACTTTGATGGCACAAGAAACTGAAGAAACCACAGCAGCGCAAGAAGAAGTTGTAGAGCTAGAGACCTACACAGCAGAAGGCCAAGTCGAAGATAGTATGGGGATTATGCCAACAGAGCCTGTTAAATCAGTATTTGGTTTTGGCAAAACAATTCTAGAAACTCCACGTGGCGTGACGTCTGTCAGCGCCGATATGATGGAAAACTACAACATCACAGACATTGATGATTTGGTACTGGTTTCCCCCGGAGCCTTCACCCAATCATTCTTTGGTGTGGCCGGTTCACTCGATGTACGCGGTACTCCTGGAGAAGTGTACTTTCGTGGCGTACGTCGGGTGAACAACCCCGGTAACTACCCAACTCCTATTGGCGCAACTGACCGAATTGATATTGTTCGCGGTCCAGCTTCGCCTATTTATGGCCCATCCAAAATTGGTGGTTATCTCAACTTCCAACCGAAGTCAGCCCGCGCTGAAACAGGTCAGTACCTTGAGAAACCCAAAGGTGGCATGTCGTATACCACAGGCACATGGGACAAAAGCATACTCACCGCCGAAGTGGGTGGCCCCGCCGAAGTTGGCGGTAAAAGCCTCGGTTACTACATCTATGCGGAAGTAGAAAACTCAGATAGCTATTACGAAAACACCAGCACCGACAATACCATTGTTCAAGCTTCATTCAATATGGACTTAACGCCCTCAACACGCATTGAATTTGGCGGTATGCACCATGATTTTGATGGTAACCAAGTTGCAGGTTGGAACCGCGTCACTCAAGATTTAATTGACCACGGCACCTATATCACAGGCAAGGCTCAATCGATTGACACCGACGGCGACGGGTATAATTCCACATCTGAGTTTCTCGATTGGCAAGGTAGTTTCTCAGAAGATTCAAATAACTTCTGGGTTCCGGCTTCGAGCGGTACTGATGCAGCAATGGATCCATTGTGGGCACTGGAAGACGTTGGCACCGCGAAGCTTAAAGGCGACCAAGTTCTAGTGGCCCCCGAAGATCGCTTAGAAACTGAAGTCAACACGCTATATTTCGACATTATTCATGAGTTTGATTCGGGTCTCACTATGACCAACAAATTCTTCTATGAAGAACTAGAAAACATCAACGAAAATGCCTATGGATTCTCTCAATTTGCAGACACCTTCGTTGTCGAAGATCAGCTCATCTTTGCCTATGAAACCGACCATAACGATTGGCTAAGTGGTGCTTATCAAGTATCGCCGAGTATTCGCTATACCGACTTTAAACACGGTGATGATTTCTTTTTCGAATATTTTGACCGCCGCGACTTAACAGGTCCTTCAACAGCACTAGACCGAAAATTACATGCAACGGTAGCTGATGAAGGATACTCAAGTTATACCGTAGGTGACTTCACAGACTATGGCTTGGCCTTCTTAGCCGACTTTTCTATCTACGAAAACCTAAACCTATTACTGGGTGCACGTTATGACTACGTAGATATGAGCAGCACCGAGAAAGTCAGTAAAACAGCGTTTGCCTCACCGACTGATCCAGATGAAAAAGCCGACGATTCGGATGATGGCGTATCTTGGACGGCAAGTATTTCATACACAACGCCTTGGGGCATTACGCCGTATGCGACAGTGTCTGAGCAAACCACCATCATCATGGGTCAAGGTTCAGAAATTTCAGTTGGAAACATTGAAGAAGGCAACGCTCTGGCCGATTCAGAACTGACTGAATTAGGTGTGAAAGCAAGCCTACTGGATGATCGCTTGTACATGTCAGCGGCCTACTTCAAACAAGAACGAACCAGTGTCAATGCTCAGGATCAGGTAAGTAATAACACCACCGAAAGTGAAGGTTACGAGTTTGAAGCACGCTTCTTGGCCACCGAGCAATTCACGGTGACAGGAGCATGGACTCACATTGAAGTCACGAACCTAACAGCGAAAGATTCGGGCACTCAATTTGGCTTCCAAGGTGCTGAAGACATGACGGGCATTAGCGATCCATCACTGTTTTACGGCTACGTTCAACAAGGCTTGTATCTCGTAAATAGTGACTCTGACGCCAGAAAAGCTGGGATTCCAGAGAACATGTACAGTTTGACAGGGGCCTATGATTTCCAAAATGGCTTCAATGCAAACGCCAGTGCAGTTCATGCTGAATCAACCTACTCGGGTTTCTCCAAATCAGTGAAGTTGCCGTCTTACACCGTACTCAATGCGGGTGTGAGCTACTCAACTGACGACTGGACCATTCGGGTTCAAGGCAAGAACTTGACCGACGAAGAGTATTTCCGTTCTAACTTCCCTGACTTGTTTGGTAGCACCATCGTGTTACCCGAATTACCTCGTCATTGGAGTGCAACGGCATCTTACCGCTTCTAAATCCCCGTTCATCTGATATCGGAACCCGGCAACGGGTTCCGAGCAACAGAGGTTTTACTATGTTTTTTCGTAAGCCCCTTAGCTTAGCCCTACTGGCCTCCGTCAGCCTCGCATTCAATGCTACGGCAATTGAGGACAGCCTTGATAAACAGCAAGCTATCGACACAAGTGCAGCAGTCAGCCAAAGCCGTATTGACTCGATGGTTGAACAAACCACCAGCGACCTTCAAAGCTACCGAATCGCTTCTCAGCGCTTAGAGAGTCTCACTATTTATAACCAGCAGATGGCCAAGCTGATCACATCTCAAGAACAAGAGATCAGCAGCATCAGTAGTCAAATTTCAGAAATCGACAACATCGAAACCGGCGCTCTGCCGTTGATGCTGAAAATGACAGACACGTTAGGACAACTACTCGAAGCCGACGTGCCTTTCTTAAAAGAAGAGCGCCAAGACAGGCTTGCAAACTTACAAAGCCTTATTGACCGCGCCGATGTCACCGCCGGCGAAAAATATCGTCGAATCATGGAAGCTTATCAGGTTGAAATGGAATACGGACGCACGATCGAAGCCTACCGAGGCGTGCTACTCAAAGGCGACACACCCAGAACGGTCGACTTCCTCCGCCTTGGCCGTGTTGGCCTGTATTACCAAACTCTCGATGGCAGCGAAAGCGGCCGTTGGAGCAACCACCTCAAACAATGGGAACTGCTCGACAGCACTTACCGTACCAGCATTCGAGACGGTTTAAGAATCGCCCGTAAACAAACACCACCAGAACTGTTAACCCTACCGGTTAGCAGTCCAGCAAGCTGAGGAGTACCGACGTGAAAAAGATTTCCTTCAACTACGCCGGATTGAGCCGTGCCAGCTTATTGGGCCTAAGCTTATTCATCAGTCCCAATCTTCAGGCTGATCCGCTCAAAGACTTGTACCTACAAGTTAGCCAAGAAGTCAGTGAAGAAGCCAATCACAACAGCGAGCGTGAGAAGAAGTTTAAGGCCGCTGCGGGCGAGCAAAAAGCCATGTTAGCTGAGGTTCAAACCGAACTTGCACGACAAGAGCAACTGCGCGAAGAGATGCAACAAACCTTCGATCTCAACGAAACTCAATTGGCCGACTTAAGCACTCAATTGGACCGACGTACAGGCAACCTCGGTGAGTTATTTGGTGTGTTTAGACAAATGGCGGGCGATACAGAGAAACTTCTATTTGACTCATTAATTAGTATTGAGTACCCCGAGCGAAAAGCTCAGATTGAAGCGTTAGCCGCCACCACAGAAGTGCCCACCATTGCGCAAATGCAGCAATTATGGGCAATGTCACTGCAAGAAATTTCTGAATCAGCAGGTGTGACTCGTTTCAATACCGAAGTGGTCAAACCCAGCGGTGAAGCTTACACAGCGGAAGTAACCCGTATTGGTACCTTCAACATTATTAGTGAAGACAAATACCTCAATTATTCCTCTGACACGCAACAACTGGTTGAATTGGCGCGCCAACCCGACAGCAGTTTACGCAGCACTGCAGGAGACTTAAGTCAAACCAGCGGCGGCACGCCAGTAGGGTTTGCTTTGGATCCATCGCGCGGTGCTTTGTTAGGCCTGCTGGTGCAATCTCCAAGTTTGGTAGAGCGAGTTCAGCAAGGTAAAAGCGTGGGTTACGCCATTATCGCAGTGGGTATCTTTGGCCTACTCGTGGTCATTGAGCGCTTAATCAAGCTCGCGTCGATCTCCAAGAAAATGGCGAAGCAGCGCAAGGATATGGAACATCCGTCCGATGACAATCCGTTGGGCCGTATGTTGCTTGCATACTACGAAAACAAACACCTTCAAGACTTAGATGTCATTGGCAAAAAACTTGAAGAAGTGGTGTTTAAAGATCTCGCTGAATTTCGCAGAGGCTTAGCCACCGTGAAGGTTTTAGCGGCCATAGCTCCGCTCATGGGGTTACTCGGAACGGTGACCGGAATGATCGGTACCTTCCAAGCGATTACGCTCTTTGGAACCGGCGACCCTAAACTTATGGCAGGCGGTATTTCACAAGCGCTGATCACCACAGTTGAAGGCCTATGCGTCGCTATTCCACTCTTGCTTGCGAGCACTATTTTAAGCAGTAGAGCACAGCAAATGAGCAAAGAAGTGGGCGAACAAGCCACGGGTATGGTCGCACAGAAAGCGGTAGATATCGCAAGTGCTAAGGCTTAACTCAAAGGAGTGCCAGCATGGATATTAATTCGTACTTACTCGACTTTCTGAATACCGGCGGCAACGTGCTGTGGGCCATTCTATTGGTCACCATCTGGCTGTGGTTTCTTATTTTCGAGCGCTATTGGTTTTTCTTTCGAGAATATAAAACCCAACAACAATCGAACGTAAAGCAGTGGCAGCAATGTGCAGATAAGTCATCTTGGATTGCAACGCAATACCGCAGGCAACTGCTGTCGGAGTTGGACTGCATGATGGCAAGGAATCTGAAGTTGATTACTGGGCTGATTGCACTGCTACCCATGCTTGGCTTGCTGGGTACCGTAACCGGCATGATTCAAGTGTTTGAAGTCATGGCTTATTTGGGATCTGGAAATCCAAGAGCGATGGCCAATGGGGTGAGTGCAGCCACCATTCCAACCATGGCCGGAATGGTCATTTCATTACTCGCAATTCCATTTGCCACCGAACTCGACCGCCGTTACCGCCGCGAAAAACGCGAAACAGCATCAGCGATGCCAACTTACAGTTAACTGAGCCACGCTCAGTTAACGCTTAAAGGTGAAACTGTATGAACGATAATTCGTTTTTTATGAACCAAGAAGAAGAAAGTCAGATTGATTTAACGCCCATGTTAGATGTGGTGTTTATCATGTTGATCTTCTTTATCGTCACCTCGACTTTCGTCAAAGAATCTGGCGTAGATGTGACGCGTCCCGATGCCGAAACAGCCGTTGTGACCGAGTCCAATAGCATTCAAATTGGCATTACCTCGGCCAATCAAGTGTTCATGGACAAGCGTCAAATCGACAAACGCGCCATTCGCGCAAACGTCGAGAAATCATTGGCTGAAAACCCAGGCGCTGCGGTCATTATTGTGGCGGATCAAGACTCCAATACAAGCACCTTGATTGACGTAATGGATCAAGCTCGATTGGCTGGCGCAACATCTGTGTCGGTGGCGTCGGAGGACAAGTAATGGTCATCAAGTATCTTAGCAGCCTTGTCGCGGCCATCATTTTTGGTGTGGCTGTGTTTATTGGCATGCAGCTACTGATCGCCAACGATGGTCTTTTTAAAAAGCCGGATCGCAACAATACCTACCTGAATTTTGTTCGGGTAGACGCGGCCAAAGATGATGTAAATACCAAAGACCGACGATTGCCCGATCCACCGCCGCCGCCTGAAACACCGCCCGATGCGCCAGATATGAGTCAGCAGTTTGCCAATGTGAATGCCAACTTGAATATGAACATGCCCAAAATTGGGGTGCCAATGAACAAAGGCTCTGGCCCGTTTCTTGGCACGTTGCAAGCAGGAAATGGAATGGCAGGTTTCGATACCGACGTAATTCCTGTGGTACGCGTGCCGCCTTCTTATCCGCGAGGAGCGAAAGCCGCCAAGTTAGAAGGTTACGTCACAATGGCCGTGACAATTCGCCCAGATGGCTCTGTCGCAGACGTAGAAGTGCTGGAGGAAAATCCTCCACGACTCTTTACCAAATCAGCGATTAGCGCCATGAAACGATGGAAGTTTCGACCCAAAATTGTGAACGGCAAGCCCACCTCACAACGCGCTCGGCAGACCATTGAATTTAAGCTGGGTAAATAAACACATCGCGGACGATTAGAGCGTCCGCGTCGCTAGGACATGAATATGAAGGTTCAAACTTACCTCCATCAGGCTGTCATCTATGCCACGCGCCGATTCGCAATACCCGCGATAACAGCAGGCATATTGATGACAACACCTGTGCTGGCTGCCCCCGATTCAGTCAGCCCAGGTACTTATGAAGAGTTGACCACAATCCAAGAGCAAATTGGCAATAATCAAATCGATGAAGCCAACTCGGCATTATTGGCCTTGCATTCCGAAGTTGAAGTCGGCTCTCTGGATGAAGCTCTCGTGTTGCAAATGCTCGGGTATACCGAAATGTCTCGCGACAATTACGCCAAAGCAGTGGACTACCTTAGGCGCGCTTTAGAGCTTAATCGCTTGCCCGAAAAGGTGAAGTACAACGTCGGCTACATGGTGGCGCAGCTCTACGCCGCCCAAGAAAAGTTTGATGATGCCTTAGGCTTTGCCAGTGAGTGGTTTAAAACGTTAGAAAAACCAACGCCGGATCAGTACGTTTTTATGGCGAATATCTTTGCCCAAACAGGCAACTATAAAGGCGCTATTCCTTATGTAAACCAAGCAATCTCAAGCGTGTCTGAGCCTAAAGAAAGTTGGTATCAATTGCTGATAGCGAGCAATTTTGAGCTCAAACAATACACGCAAGCAGCCGATGCACTGCGCGGCGCAATCCAACATTGGCCCAACAAGCCGTCTTACTGGGAACAGCTAGCCAGTGTTTATGTAGTACTGGACAATGAAAAGCGCGCATTGGCCACGCTTAGATTGGCTTGGAAACAAGGCGTTCTGGAAAAAGAAAACTCAGTTAAATCAATGGTACAGCTGGCGATTTCTCGCGGTATCCCCGAACACGGAGCTCGCCTACTAGAAAACGCTATGGCCAAAGAAGTGCTGCCCAGCAACGCCAAGTATTTAGACTTGTTAGCCAATGCATGGGTTGCCGCTAAAGAACAACAACAAGCCATTCAAGCATTTGAACAACTTGCTCAAGTCACAGGAAAAGGTGACCCCTATCTACAAATTGCCAACCTACATATTGAACAAGCTCAGTGGCAACAAGCGCAACGAGCATTGAGTCGCGCGCTCGATAAAAAATTGAAGGAGCCGGGCAAAGCTTGGTTGTTACTAGGGATCGCCTATACCGAACAAAAAGAATTTGGTGATGGCATGGACGCGTTCCGCAAAGCTCAAGCCTTTAGTGCCTCTGAACGACAGGCCAAGAACTGGCTGAAATATGCAGAAGACTTAAAGCGCCAACACAATTGGGTGATGCGCAATCAACAACAATCTACTCACTCGGCTTCCTAGTGACTTCGGCTCATAGTCAGCCGCGACAAGTTTCTAGTGTGAGCCAACAATGGAATATTTTAGGGAATTAGTATGCAGAACTCGTTCACAGCGCAGCTGCGCTTTGTATTTGGCGCGACCGTATTGGCGCTAATGTTTGGGTGTTCATCTACATCGCAACCCCACACAGCCCCCATTGAAGTTAAATTTGTGGTGGTCACCATGTTTGAGATTGGAGAAGACACAGGTGATAAAGCAGGCGAATTTCAATTGTGGAAAGAACGCCAGAAGCTCGATACTCGATTCGAGTTCAAGCATTCTCATCATGATCTGTACATGAATCAAGAGACTGGAGTGCTGGCAATGGTGACAGGTATTGGCACTGCTCATTCAGCCGGAGCTGCAATGGCGTTAGGCCTCGATCCTCGGTTTGATTTGTCCAAAGCGTACTGGCTCGTTGCTGGCATTGCAGGCATAGACCCCGAAGATGCTTCGATCGGATCGGCAGCATGGGCCGAATACTTGGTCGATGGTGATTTAGCCCATGAGATTGATGCCCGAGAAATACCAAGTGATTGGAATACGGGTTACTTTGCGCGCCACACAAGCAAACCCAACGATCCTAAGAAACCAACGCCCAAAGGTGAAGTGTTCCAGTTGAACGCCGAATTAACCGAATGGGCATTTCAACTGACCAAAGACATAGAGTTGCCTGACTTCGAAGGGCTAGAAGAAACACGCGCACTTTATACAAACCACCCTAACGCCCAAAAGAAACCATTCGTTTTAAAAGGCGACCAACTGGCTGCGATGACATTTTGGCATGGCGATTTACTCAATGACTGGGCCAATGATTGGGTACATTACTGGAGCGATGGCAATGGCGAATTTGTCACCTCAGCAATGGAAGATACCGGCACATTTATGTCGTTGAGTTTTCTGCACAACATCGGCAAAGTCGACAAAAATCGAGTGATGGTATTACGGACCGGAAGCAACTATACGGTGCCGCCACCGGGCGTGAGTGCCGTTGACAATTTGTTAGCTGAAAATGATGGCTACGCTGGGCTTGATGCTTCGTTGGAGTCGGCATACATCGTCGGTACAAAAGTCATGGATACAATTCTGGCAGACTGGTCTCACTATGCAGACCAAATCCCCAAGGTAAAGCCATGATTACTCCTTACGCCGAAACCGATCTCAGTGTATTTAGTTGGCGCCACAGTGCGCCAACACCGATCTCCGAAGGCCCAATTTCAGGTCTCAGGTTAGGCGTTAAAGATCTCTTTCATATTCATGGAATTCCAACGGGAGCGGGTAACCCAGATTGGCTTAAAAGCCATGCGATTCCTAATAACACATCCCCTGCGGTGCAAGAGTTACTCGACGCAGGAGCACTGCTCGTGGGTAAAACTCAAACCGATGAGTTGGCGTACAGCCTTAACGGTTGCAACTGTCATTATGGAACACCTGCCAATACCGCCGCATCAGGCCGTTTGCCCGGCGGTTCTAGTTCAGGTTCAGCGGTAGCCACTGCACTCAATCTCGTGGATATCGGTTTAGGCACCGACACGGGAGGGTCTATTCGCGTACCCGCCAGCTACAACGGCTTGTTTGGCATTCGCACTAGCCACGGCATCGTTTCAACACAGCACATGGTGCCACTGGCCCCCCGCTTCGATACCGTAGGCTGGATGTGCCGCAGTGCTGAGCACCTCTTTCAAGCAGGCAAGGTGCTGCTGCCCAACACGATTCGTTATGCCGAGCGACCCATTCGAGTCGCAGTGATAGAAGCAATGATGCATGGCAAGTCACTCTGGACTGAATCTTGTCAGACTTGGCTCAACCAACAACCACAACTCACTGCATTTCACCATGTGCTGTTAGAGCAAGACTGGTTAGAAGGCGCAAGTGACTGCTTTCGAACATTGCAAGGCCGAGATATTTGGCAAACCCATGGCGAATGGATCAACCAACATAACCCAACGTTTGGCCCCGACATTCAACAACGCTTAGATTGGGCTGCTAACATCAATGATGGGCAACACAATAAAGCTGAATCAACACTCAAGGATTATCAATCGGTCATTGCATCATGGTTTCATCATACCGATGTGCTCCTTCTGCCAACCACCCCAGGAGCCGCACCTAAACTCGATGCATCCAGCACAACGCTAGAGAACTACCGCAAGAAGTTAATGGGGTTAACAGCGATTGCCGGATTGGCTGGCTTACCTCAAGTTCATCTACCCGTATTGATGCAGGACGGCGCTCCTGCAGGTTTGTCTATTGTGGGACGGGCGGGTTCAGATCTGGCATTACTCGAACTCGTTCACCGCCTATTTCCATCCTCTCCATTAAAAAATAATAATCAAGGAGATGCGCATGCATAACAACATCGCCTTCACGGCTCCTCACCAAGGTGCTGCTGAGATTGGTTTAAATGTTTTAAAGCAAGGCGGCAATGCCGTTGACGCCATGGTTGCTGCTGCCGCCGCAATTTCTGTGCTTTATCCACATATGAATAGTCTGGCTGGAGACGGCTTTTGGCTCATTCAACGGCCCGGAGAAGCGCCTCGGGCAATTGATGCCAGTGGCACCGCCGCTAAAATGGCAACACCGCACTGGTATCAGCATCAAAACTTCCAGTCGATCCCCCCCCGAGGGGGGCCTGCGGCACTCACCATTGGCGGCACGCTAGACGGTTGGCGTTTAGCCCGCCAAATTATATCGGAAACGCATACTCCCGCGGAGTTGTCTGAGTTACTCGCACCTGCGGTGAATCTGGCTAAAAACGGTATTAAGGTCACAGAGAGTCTTGCCTCGGCCAGCCGCAAAGTTGAATCAGACATGAGCGGATTGCCATTATACAAAGCGCTCTTTATGCCGCTCAAGCAGCCCTTAATCACCGGACAAGTTTTCACAAACACGGCATTGGCCGAAACTTTAGAGCGATTGGCCAATGAGGGAACCGACACGTTTTATCGTGGAGAGCTGGCAGCGCACATCGCGGCTTCACTGGAGCAGCAAGGCAGTCCAATACGCTACAGTGATTTAGCCAATTATCATGCACAAGAAGTAACACCACTGTCGGTGGAATTGAAATCTGCCACCTTGTACAACCTTCCAGCGCCCTCTCAAGGGATCGCGTCATTACTTATTTTAGCCATTTACGACGCAATATTTGATCCCCAATGGACTGAGGCTGAACGGATTCATGGCCTCATTGAAGCCACTAAACGCGCTTTTATCATTCGCGATGCCGAAGTGACTGATCCAAGCCGTGTGAGTGAACATTGGCCGCAATTACTCTCGTCTGAAACGATCAAAAAATTGGCCGATGACGTGACGGCTCAAGCCCTACCTTGGCCTCATGTAGCGGAGCCCGGTGATACCGTTTGGATGGGCTGCACTGACGCTGACGGCACCATGGTAAGTTTTATTCAAAGTGTGTATTGGGAGTTTGGCTCGGGTGTGGTGATTCCAGGTACGGGACTAGTTTGGAATAATCGAGGCGCGAGCTTCAGCTTAGAGCCCAATCATATTAATTCTCTAGCGCCCGGCCTGAAGCCATTTCATACCTTGAACCCTGCAATGGCAATGCTCAACAATGGCCACCGAATGAGTTACGGCACCATGGGCGGAGAAGGACAACCTCAAACCCAAGCCGCGCTTCTTAGCCGATATTTATTTGATGGCATGGAGATCAACGCTGCCATTGCGAAAGACCGTTGGTTACTGGGTCGCACATGGGGTGAAACCGATCATGACTTAAAAATGGAACACGGTTTATACCAAGAATTCGCTGAAACACTTCAACACATGGGGCACACCATTCGCCCCGTGCCTGCATGCAATGAATTAATGGGGCACGCTGGCGCCATTATCCGCCATTCAAATGGAGCGTTAGAGGCGGCTTCTGATCCGCGCAGTGATGGCGCAGGCCTTATATCTAAAGTCGAGGCGCACCATTAATGGAACAGAATTTAGCCGACATCATCCAAGCTTGGTTGCCCATTGCCGCAGCAATGATCGGCACAGGAGTCGTTGCCGGGATCCTCGCAGGGCTATTGGGAGTGGGAGGCGGAATCGTCATCGTTCCGGTCTTTTATTTTGTATTACAGAGCATCGGCGTGCCGCAAGCCACTGCAATATTAGTGGCAACCGGTACATCCTTACTGGTCATTATACCCACCAGTCTTTCGTCTATTCGTGCTCACCACCAGCGTGGCAATATTGATTGGCCCTTAATCAAGCGCTGGGCACCAGCCATGATCATAGGCGTTATTGCAGGTAGCCAAACCGCATTGTTAGTTGATGGCGCATGGGTCAGTGGCTTGTTTGGGATTATTGCGATTTTGGTCGCCATGAACATGCTATTTCGAGCCAAGGCTGCACCATTGGCTCATCAACTTCCGCCAATGGCGGGGCAACGTGTGATGGCCACCTGTATCGGATTTTTTTCGGTGATGATCGGTATTGGTGGCGGCACTTTAGGCGTACCTACCCTCACCTCATGCAACTACCCTTCACACAGGGCAGTAGGCACTGCTGCGGTATTTGGTTTACTGATTAGCATTCCCGGTGCCATAACCATGTTGTTAGCACATACGCCGGCCACCGCGCCCGATGGAATGGTTGGCCTAGTCAATATTCCCGGTGCGTTGGCGATTATGCCATTAACCATACTTTTAGCCCCCTTTGGCGCTTGGATTGGCAGCAAGCTTGATGCGGTGCTGCTAAAGAAACTATTTGCTGTATTTTTGTGCATAAGCGGCGGTCGCATGCTGATGCAGTTGTTGGGAGCTTAATATGTCTAATTCATACTCGGTTGCAGATCATTTGTTGCAGCCTTTTTCACCCCCACCCCGGTTATTAATGGGGCCAGGGCCCATTACTGTTGACCCTCGAGTATTACGCGCCATGTCGGCACAATTGGTCGGTCAATACGATCCAACAATGACGCAATGCATGAACGACACCATGGCGTTGTATCGCGGTGTATTTCAAACTCAAAACGAATGGACATTACTGGTGGATGGTACATCTCGGGCCGGAATTGAAGCGGTATTGGTATCGTTACTTGAACCGGGCGAGAAAGTTCTAGTGCCGGTATTTGGGCGCTTTGGACATTTGCTCTGTGAAATTGCTGAACGCTGCGGTGCAGAAGTTCACAAAATAGAAACGGCATGGGGAGAAGTATTTAGCCCAGAGCAAATCGAGCAAGCCATCATTAAAGTTAAGCCTAAGGTACTTGCCATCGTGCAAGGTGACACTTCCACCACTATGCTGCAACCACTTGAGGATCTTGGAGAGATTTGTCAGCGCCACAACGTACTCATGTACTCAGATGCCACAGCATCAATTGGGGGCAATCCATTTAAGTCTGATGAATGGCAGCTCGATGCGGTTTCAGTGGGCCTGCAAAAATGTTTGTGTGGGCCATCGGGCAGCGCACCTATCACGCTGAGCGATCGTGCCGTTGACACCATTCGTCGCCGTAAACATGTCGAAGCAGGCATTCGAGCTCAGCATCACGTTGATGGTGCAGGGCAACGTATTGCCTCGAATTACTTTGATTTAGCCATGATCATGGATTACTGGGGCGACGAACGCCTCAACCATCACACCGAGGCCACCACGATGCTATACGGCGCACGCGAATGCGCCCGAATCTTAATGCAAGAAGGGATAGACAATGCGATTGCTCGTCATCAATTGCATGGAGACGCAATGGCGCAAGGCATTGCTGGTTTAAATCTCAAACTGTTTGGCGATCAAACTCATAAAATGACCAATGTGGTAGGCGTCTATATCCCAGACGCTGTGCAAGGAGAGTCGGTCAGGCACTCAATGTTAGAAGATTTTGGCATTGAAATTGGCACCTCATTTGGCCCCTTACATGGCAAAATTTGGCGCATTGGCACCATGGGATATAACGCCAGAAAAGATGCGGTGTTACAAACTCTCAGCGCTTTAGAAGCAGTGCTTCGTCAACATGGACACCACATGACTCCCAATGGCGGAGTCGATGCAGCCATGATCCGATACAAGAACCAGCCCAGTAGCAGTTGAGGAGGCATCCATGGATCTAAGCACAGCTTTACACAGCCAAGCGATGGCGCAACAAATTATGCAATGGTGCGATCAATTGGCTCAGATCAGCGCTAAGCCCAATGGCATCCATCGATTTTATCTAACCCCAGAGCACAAAGCTTGCAACCAACAAGTTGCAAAGTGGATGGAGCAAGCGGGGATGACCGCCTTTGAAGATGCCGCAGGAAACTTGGTGGGGCGACTGACCAGTGCTGTACCGAATGCCAAAACGCTCATGATTGGCTCGCACTTAGATACCATTCCAAATGCTGGGCGTTACGACGGAATTTTAGGCGTACTCTTACCTATTGCCGCAATTCGTCAGCTCAATAGTTTGGGCATTGAACTCCCCTATCATATTGATGTGTTGGGGTTTGGCGATGAAGAAGGAATTCGGTTTGGCTCCACGCTATTGGGCAGCAGAGCCGTTGCTGGAACATGGCAATCAGACTGGTGGCAGCTTGAAGATACCAATGGCGTAACGATGGCCGAAGCCTTTGAATCCTTTGGCCTTGAGCCCGACTCCATTGGCAAGGCCGCATACCTGCCCCAGCAATTAATTGGCTACCTTGAAGTTCATATCGAGCAAGGCCCTGTATTGGAGCAACAACAACTTGCTGTTGGCATTGTTTCTGCCATCGCAGGAGCCCGACGCTTTCAGATTCATTTTGAAGGCTTTGCCGGACACGCGGGAACGGTGCCAATGACGATGCGACAAGATGCATTGGTCGCTGCCGCCGAAGCTATATGCCAAATTGAAGCAATGGCTAAAACAGCAGGCATTGTCGCCACAGTGGGACACATTGAATGCCGTCCTAACGCAGTTAACGTGATACCCGGTTCCGTTCGGTTTTCGCTAGACATTCGCTCGGTGGATGACCACCAACGAGATTCAACTCTAGACTCCATTGAACAGCAACTGGATGAGATCTGCGCGAAGCGAAACCTTAAATGGCATTGGCATTCCATTCACGATGCAGCAGCCGTGCATTGCGCGCCTTGGTTAATGGAGCAACAACAGCAAACATTAGAAGCGCTTGAACAAGAGCCTCTTTGCCTAATGAGTGGCGCAGGACACGATGCGATGGCACTGGCTGAAATTACAGACATTGCCATGTATTTCGTGCGCTGCAAAGGTGGAATTAGTCACCACCCAGACGAATCCATTACAAAAGAAGATGTGGTTGTTGCGCTCGACACCCTGCGCACTGCACTGGTTCAATTCAGCCAACAAGAACGTTTCTCTCAAGTTTTGTAGTGGAGTCACCAACATCAGTTGTGAGAAATAGATGAATCTTTATGCATTTTTTGTTGACCACTGTGGCGGGTATAATTGCCCGTACATCATCGACGCGATTTAACCGTTGGCCTGCCTAGTTGTTTGAGAGCAAAGGAAAAATCTTCGATATCCTCCAGCTCCCGATCAACGATTCTGCCGCTGTGACTTCGCTTTAACACAAGCTCATTCGCAAACGGTGCGGGGATTGGATCAGACGCGGCCTGAACTGGCCCATCGGCCAGTACTTCGCCTAAATGACGCGAGCGGCGCACGCGTTCAGGAATAATTGCCGAATTGAGAAATTGCGGGGCAAAACGTTGCAGTACAGTTTTAAACACACAAGCGTGATCGAATATATTGTGCGCAACACTGCCAGGCTCAACATGTGGCGAAACAACAAATGCAGGCACGCGAACCCCATAAGTCTCTGCCTGAGGATGTGATAACGAGATTGGGGAAACACCATTAACAGGCGGATGACTTGAACCCGGAGCCCCCGGAGGCGAAACATGATCAGCAAAGCCGCCATGTTCATCGTAAGTAATAACAATCATGGTTGACTGCCATTCTGGCATCGCTTGAATTTTAGTGACCACCTCATGAATAAAGGCTTGCCCCCGCATCGTATCGGTTGGCGGTTGATCATCATTATTATTTTCGTCACTTGGAAACCCGGTGAAGTTTGGGTCGATAAATGTAACCGCGGGCAACTCAGTTAGTTCTTCTAACGGTCTGATACGTTCACTTTCCAGACGATAACGTTCAAACACCCTCAAAAATGTAATATCGCTTTCAAAAACATTCCACTCAACACCAACATGATCCAGCACGTCAAACAATGTTAATTCGTTAAGATAGCCAAAATCGTCAATAATCTCGTCATTGGTCAGAGACCGCGTGACACCACTGTAATAACAAGATCGGTTAGGATAAGTACCGGCTGGAACAGAGCTAAACCAATGATCACAAACAGCAAAATGTTCAGCAAAGTGCGCATACGTAGTCACTATATTCGGGGTTTGAAACCTCAGCACGCGCTGCGGGTCATTATTCAATCCGGCCTTATTAATCGAAGTGGTTCGCGCCAACTTTCTGGCATATTCAGAGGCAAAACCATCCATTGCTCCGTTATTGATTTGCTTCACAATCGATTTATGAACATGAGGTAAGTTAGGGAAAAACGCTCGATTGGGTCCCGCCAATGGCGTGGCAACAGATCCAGTTAAATCTCCACCCAACACTCGAGCGCGACCATCAAGCCCTTCAACATCGTCTCGTGCGCCGAAATCAGGATGAGAAAGGTAACCCAGCATATGATCAAATGAGCGATTTTCCATCATAATGAACACCAAATGGTCAATGTTTTGTAATCGTTCATTAGGTGTTACTGCGGCGAACTCTGGCTGCTCCCCAAGCGGCTGATCGAGTGGCCTAACAGGCTCAAGTGATTCTTCAATACCAACTGTAGCAGGGCGACGACGATTAAAGTCAGGATCGTGTGGCACGCTAAGCTGAGCAGGGTTAATGGTTGCAACAACAATTTCCGAACGGTTCGCTGCGATCCGATGAAAAACGTGATCGCGATTGGCAATTCGGGTCAACGTTGCCGCTAACAAGTCGCCGTAGGCAGCGCCATGCTCGTCAATCACTGCATATATCGCCTTGGGCAGTGATGTTTCCAGATCATCTGCGAATGCATTAAGCAGCGCTTCACCGCCTTCAGCCAGCAGCAACGCACCGAGCGTCAGAGTGCCGGCGGAAAGAATATCGAGATGCAAAGGCACATCAATATCCAAATCAATATCACTAATCGCCAACTTAAAATGTATCGCAGGTCTAATACTTCCAACTGTCAGGCGATCATAAGGTAAATCCCCACTGGGGGCATTTTGTTGCTGTGATATTTGGTTAAAAGCAATAAAACAAACCGCCTGAATTTCATCTAACTCTAGGCTAATCGGTCCAGCATTTCCTTGTAACTCAGTTAATCGGTAACTGGCTTTCATGGCTAAATCGGCGGGTTTATGAGGATTGAGGTTGGTGAGCAATGGGTAGCTCTCCAACAGGGCGCTTAACTGAGCAAGTAAAATATTGCGGATCGATGTCGTTAGATCGGCAGGTGCCGCCAATCGCAATAGTTTGTCTTTAACCTTGGGCTGGACTTCAAAGTACTCTGTTCGTAACTCCCTAATAAAGTCATCAGACAAAACCACGGTATCACGATGGGTTCTAAGTGCTATTCGGTCGCTGTTTTCACTCACGGCTGAGCTAAGCGCTTTGGCGACATCCCGCTGCAGCAGAATCAATACCTGCCCAACCAATTCTTCCAGCCCCATAATTTCAATATCGCCCGGCGCGAATGTCACACCGCCATCGAACTCAAGCGGTAACTCCTTCGTCATGCGTTCTATGCCAAGTTCTTTTGCTATTTCTCCTTCAAATTGTGCAACAGCCAAACCGTTTTCAACTTTTACCATCGGGCTAAGCGAGCGAAAAGCACCATTAAATGCCCGTAGCAGCATCTCATTATCAATACTGACGGTATTAGTACGTACCTGGCGTTCAACACGCACTACACAGGTCTGACAAATAACCCCAACCTCATTTGGGTTAATGAAGGTCACATCAATAATGTCATTTACATCAATGCCTTCGACCGACATTCTCGCCGGAGATAAGCTATTGCTATCTGCATGCAGGGTAACCCGACGAATTTGATCGCCATCTCGAACACTGATCACCACATCGACTGGAAGCGTTTCTTCAATGCGCTCAGGCGGATCTGTATCTTCGATCGGGTCAGAGGGGTCAAATGGATCAAAGGGAGCGAAAACAGTATTGCCAGGTACTATTGCTCGGGCTCCGTGCCTAGACTTATTCAATGCCTTAGTCACAAGATCAGCAGTTAGAGGCTGATTAATGGCTACGCTATCGATAGATGGCGCTTTAAGTGAAGGAGAACTTTTTGGGGGCGTTGGCGTTGCTATTATGGCCTCTTCACTTGTCAGCCGAGTCTCGGAAGTGATGGGTATTCTGGGTTCAATTGATGCAAATGCCTCTTGTTCAACAGGGATACTGTGACTGGCATTCAGTAGTGAGATGTTCAGCCATTGGTGAGCCCGTAACATCACTTCAACAGCACAGTCAGGCGTCGCCCTGAATGAAAACCGGTGATGTTCACCGGGGCGCAACGTCAATTGAGTTAACCTCATTGTGACATCATCAGACACCAATTGTGATGCTCTTTGTTCATCACTAATCACAACGTCAACATCATTTAACGTGGCGGGTTTGAACTTGGCGGCAAGCTTATTTTTTGCAGACATACGCAGGTAATCTCCATTTACCAAACCATTTACACGGCTTGATGATTAAACGGGAACAGCGATAAAAGCCCAGACAAATTTATGAAATGGTTAAATAAAAACAGATAAAATATAAGGCAGGAGAAGTCGGTAAGTAATGACTTCTTTGTAATGCAACGGCGGCATATCCATAAGCCGTTTTCCTTTGCTCTAATTAATAGTAGGTATGGCTTTCACAAACTGTCAATAAATCCAACCAAATTGCATTGGTTAAATCATGCATGGCTTTTCGCTTTCTTGAAAGGGTTACCCACTAGAACTGGTGAAGGGCACCACAGAGCTCCATGTACAAACTTGTAAAGACTGGCTTACCCATTTTCCAAGGTTTCTTGATACTCTGACAGAGTCGGAATTTTTTGCTTTGTGATACACTTCGCCCATGCTTATCTCCTTCGCAACCCCCATTAGCACTAGATGACATACATGCCTCCTATTTGAACTGGCTAAAATTTTGTGGCCCTGAGCAAGTAAAAAACATGAGGGTTTCAGAGGGGGGGGTGACCAAGGTAACAACGAGGGGCAACTTAAAAACCTTATTACTGGTTGGTTTTATTAGTGTATTTGGAAATGATGACGTTATGGCTTTAATAATTCTCGACAGTTGCATTAACTGCGACATGTGTGAACCTGAGTGTCCGAATGATGCCATCGCTCTGGGCGATGAAATTTATGAAATCGACCCCGATCGCTGCACCGAATGTGTGGGACATTATGACAAGCCTACGTGTGAGTCAGTTTGCCCAATCGACTGTATTGAAGTGGATCAAAGCCGAATAGAAACAGAAGACCAACTGCTTGATAAGTTTTATAAACTTCACGGTTAAATAGCAATTGCCAGTACCTGCATTGGTAAACTTTGCCAATCCCCCATACACTAAGACCATCACTTCATAACCTGCATGGAATTATGGGTTATCTCTCTACTTTAAGTTTTGTGGCGGCCGGTGGTGCCATCGGTGCATGTTTGCGCTTTTTGATCTCGGAATTTAGTTTAGCGATGTTTGGTCGGGGCTTTCCTTATGGCACGCTAACGGTCAATATCATTGGCTCGTTTTGCATGGGCGCGATGTTCATTGCTTTAGAGCAGTCACAGATCCCAGGAAGCCCTTGGCGCGCACTCATTTCAGTGGGCATGTTGGGTGCCCTCACCACATTTTCTACATTTTCGATGGATAATCTTGCCCTGCTCCAGCAAGGCGCAATCGTTAAATTGGCGCTGAATATAATATTGAACGTGTCGCTATGTTTTGCTGCTGTGGCGGCCGGCTACTACTTGTTCCAAAAATCTCCAGTGAGCTAAACATGTACAAAATGATTTTAGTGCCCGTTGATTTAACCGCGCCGAGTCGGGCACTGCTGCAACGTGCTGTTGATTTTGCAAATACCTGCAACGCGTCTATTCATGTGACTTATGTTGAGCCTGGGGTGAGTAACTACTCGCTGGAAGACATCGAAATTGAGCTAGAATCTGTTCATGAAGCAAATCAGCAAAAACGACTGCAACAGCTCAGAGACTTGTGTGCCGATCTTCCCATCCCCCCCGAGCACATTTACATGACTCAGGGCAATGTTGCGGGGCACCTAATTCAACTCGCGAGCGCCATTCACGCTGATTTAGTGATCATGGGTGAGCATCATTCATTTTGGCACATGCAACACATCAATCGGCAAGTTGAAAAGAAGCTCAATTGCGACCTGCTCACAATGGTGCTTTAACGATCAATCGGCGTTGATTCAGCTTCTGTTCATCTGATCACGCAACAAACACGTTTTTGAGCTGTCCATAATTAATACAGAAACATTCAATCTTTCGTTCACTCAATATCCTGCTCTAAGGAGTCGACAAATGAAGTCTGCAATGAAAACCTTCGTTATTGCTGCGATTGGCATTGGAATGATCACATTATCAGGTGTGATTAATGCCGAGGAAGCCGATGTAAGCTTTGATCAACTCACCCGGGTTCAAAGCGATAAAGTACGTGGGCTCTATGTAAAGCCCGGCGCGGATTTTTCTCATTACGATGCTGTAATGCTCGATGACGCAACAGTCTCTTACCGCAAGAGCGTGTTGAGAACGAATAGCAGTGTAAGCCGCTCAGAAATGAAAAGGCGGATGGATAGAGCCTCAGAAAAGTTGAGCGAATCGTTCGGTGAACTTTATGCCGAAGAGATGAACGAATTAGGTACGTATAAGGTTGTGGATGCGGCGGGTGAAAATGTTTTAAGACTCTCGCCTTCCATTATCAATTTGTATTTGGCGAACCCCGATCCAATGAGGGCTTCAGGCAACACCAAAATTTATGCAGAATCAGCAGGCGAAATGACGCTAGTGATGGAAGTTAGAGATTCTCAGTCGGGTGAAATTCTTGCCCGAATTGTCGATCCACGTCAAGCAACGGACTGGAATCGCATGGAATGGCAAACCAGTGTCACCAATGCGCGTGAGAGTCGAAAAATCATTAAGCGTTGGGCGAAGGTGATGAGCGAAGGTTTGCTTGAATCTGCGCAGCAACCCGCGCAACCTTAATCCTGTTGATGGTAAAAAAAACGCGGCTCTGGGCCGCGTTTTTCAGTTCCCTTCCTACCCATTAAAACGATGTTCGTTTGTAATTACGATATTCAGGTGACCAAAAGTTACCTTCAATCGCGGCCAACAACACCTCGTCATCGGTTTCTAACGCGACTCCATCAGCCATTGCAGCCTTAGCTACGGCAAACGCAATGGAGCGACTCACCTCTTGAATCGATTCTAACGGTGGCAACAAGGGCCCTTCACCGTTCAAAGCCAATGGTGAACATTCGGCAAGTGCTCGACTCGACGCCATGAGCATATTCTCGGTCACTCGGTTAGCTCCAGCAGCCAATACACCTAAGCCAATTCCCGGAAAAATATAACTGTTGTTACATTGGGCAATTTCTATTTTTTGGTCATTATGCACCACTGGCGCAAATGGACTGCCTGTGGCAACGAGTGCGCGTCCGTCGGTCCAGTGAATGACATCAACCGGACGTGCTTCAACACGACTCGTAGGATTTGACAATGGCATTACAATTGGGCGTTCACAATGCTGAGCCATTGTTTTGATCACTTGTTCTGTGAACAAGCCTGGCGCCCCCGACACCCCAATCAAAACCGTGGGCTTGCCATGACTCATAACATCAACCAGCGACACGCTGGCAAAATCTACCTTCCAGTCACTCAGGCTTTCTTTGCGTTGTACCAGCTTTTGTTGGAATGGCAGCAAGTTGAGCATGTCATCCAACAGCAGCCCCCAACGATCCACCATGTAGACTTGCGATCGCGCTTTTTCATCCGACAACCCTTCTGCAACCATTTGCGCAATAATCGCTTCGGCAATACCACAGCCGGCTGATCCCGCGCCCAAGAAGCAAATCCGTTGTTCGCGAAGCTGCCCCCCCGCGGCCTTACATGCAGCGAGCAAAGAGCCCACGGTTACCGCTGCGGTGCCTTGAATATCATCATTAAAACAACAAATGTCGTTTTTATAACGTTCAAGAATTGGCATTGCGTTGTTTTGCGCAAAATCTTCAAACTGAACCAACGCGTCCGGCCACCGCACTTTCACAGCTCGGATAAATTTCTCAACAAACTCGGTATATTCATCACCAGAAATTCGCTCATGACGCCAACCTAAATACATAGGATCATCTAGGCGTTGTGGGTTATTGGTACCCACATCAAGCACAATAGGTAGCGTGTAGGCTGGACTAATACCACCACAAGCGGTGTACAAAGAAAGTTTGCCAATTGGGATTCCCATGCCTCCGATACCTTGATCACCCAAGCCAAGAATACGCTCGCCGTCAGTCACAACAATCACCTTCACGTTATGACGCGTTGCATTGTTTAAAATGTCGTCAATTCGGTCTCGGTCGGGATAAGAGATAAACAGCCCGCGTGCTCGACGATAAATATCAGAGAACATTTCACACGCATGCCCCACAGTTGGGGTGTAAATAATGGGCATCATTTCAGTGATATGGTCGTTCACTAAACGGTAAAAGAGGGTTTCGTTAGTATCTTGAATGTTGCGTAGATAAATATGTTTATCAACATCCGATTCAAAGCCTCGAAATTGCTTGTATGCACGTTTTTCTTGGGCTTCAATCGTTTCGATATCACTCGGTAACAGCCCTTCTAAATTAAAGTCTCTGCGCTCTTGTTCGGTAAATGCACTACCTTTATTGAGCAGTGATGTTTCAAGCAACACGGGTCCGGCATATGGGATATACAGCGGACGTTTTTTCTCATCCATAAACTTATCTGCGCTCTGAGTGGTATGATTTCAGCGAACCCCATTGTACGCAGCCCACTCACATTTTCGCTACCCCTGCGATACATCTACATGGCAACACCTTGGTAATCGAGCCATAAAGATGTAACACCATGATGAAATGTTGTGATCCACATATAATAATTTGGGGCAGATCAATTGAAGCACTCAGCAAAAAGTGATCTAGATCACGTAACATGTCAAATTACCCGCCCACGAACGTTAACATTTGCAACAGAATATTCACCTGGCACGAACTAGATTGAACAGCGGTTTATGTTGCCACTTTGCATTTTTACCATGCATTCATCCACGCGTTAAACAACCCTTTACCACTCATTAACAATACATTCACAAGCCACTGATAGTTATAACTTTTATTCCAATTGAACTTAATCCCAGAGATGAACACACTCAATCTCAATGCAACATTCGATTGCATCTTATGTAAAGAAATTTTAGGGAAGTAAACTATGTACAATGTGAAGCTTAAGCCGCTTGCAGTCGCAATTGTCAGCGCATTCAGTATTTCAGCTATCGCCCTCCCGGCAGCAGCACAAGATTCATCGGATAAGAATGTAGAAGATGTAGAGCAGATCTCAGTAACAGGCTCGCGCATTAAACGCACAGACATGGAAACAGCCAGTCCAGTGAGTATTATCACTGCTGATGATATCTCTTTAGGGAGTTACACCTCTGTTGAGCAAGTACTGCAACAAAGCACCGCTTCAAATGGTATCGCAACAGGCGCAGCGAGTAACAATGGTGGCGTGGGTGCTGCACGTGTGAACCTTCGCGGTTTGGGCTCTCAGCGCACTTTGATCCTCGTGAATGGCCGTCGTATGGTCAACTCTGGTGTGGGTGCTGATTCTTCAGTCGACCTGAACACCATTCCAATTGCCGCGATTGAGCGTATCGAAGTACTTAAAGACGGCGCATCTGCTGTATACGGCTCTGATGCAATTGCCGGTGTAGTGAACATTATCACTAAATCAGACTTTGAAGGTTTAGAACTTTCAGCAGGTTACTCTGGCTCACAAGAAGGCGACGGTAATACGGGCGAAGTTAGCTTAATTACCGGTGGCAGCTCCGACAAAGGTAACTTTGTAATGGGCATGAGCTACGTTGATAGGGGTCAAACTAAACAAGGCGACCGCGACTTTTCAAAATGTCCAGATAATGCCTTTGGCGAAGACGGTACGTGTCAGTCAGGTAGCTCGTTTATTCCAGGCGGCACAGTAAATACAGGTGATGGTTGGAAAGAGCTGACGCCAGGCGGCGATCCGCAAAATCCAGCGGACTGGGTCGACCAGTCGAACTACTATAATTACTCTGAACGCTCTTACTTGTATACGCCGCAGAAACGTGTAAGCGTTTTTGCCAATGGCCAATATGAAGTTGCACCCGACACAACCATGTTCGTTGAAACCATGTACACCAAACGTACATCGAACCAACAAATGGCACCAGAACCTATCAACGGCCTTATCATCTCAGGCGACAATGCATACAACCCATTCGGTGAAGACATAGAATACCGCCGTCGTATGACCGAAGCAGGCGACCGTGCTTACGATCAAACTGTTGATACCATTCGATTAGTAGCCGGCATTGAAGGTTACCTCGACATTGGTTCGGGCTACGATTGGGATTTCTCGTATATTTACGGCCGAAATGATTCAACCGACCGCTCCGACAACTACATCAACGTTAAAAAAGTGGGCGATACCCTCGACAATGAACGTTGTGCCGCCGATCCAAATATTCCATGTGGTGACTGGTTCGTACCAAATGGCGAGTTGTCTCAAGATCTCGTTGATTACGTCACTTACACCGACCAAGCCTCGGGTGGCAACGAGATGAATGTTGTGAACTTCAACATTTCAGGTGATGCATGGGAAATGCCAGCAGGCGCAGTGGGATTTGCATCGGGTGTGGAATATCGCCGTGAGAAAGGTTGGTATCAGCCTGATGCGGTCACGGTTGCCGGAGACGGTTCAGCCTCAGCACAAGATCCAACATCGGGTAGTTACGACACCACTCAAGTTTATGCAGAATTTGCAGTGCCGCTTCTAAGCGACATGGCCTATGCCGAAGAGCTAACCGCTGAATTTGCAGCACGTTGGTTTGACTACAGCACCTTTGGTTCTGATATGACTTGGAAACTGGGCCTAACATGGCGTCTCAATTCTGAATTGATGGTGCGTGGTGTGGCTTCAACCGCATTCCGAGCGCCAACAGTGGATGAGTTGTACGGCGGAAGCGTCGGTTCATTCGACTATTTAGCCGACCCTTGTTCAGAATACGGCAACTTAGATCCGTCAACTGCAACCTACAAAAACTGTCATGCGCAAATTGGGGATACAGGTTACAAGTACGAAAACTCACAGATTGAGAACACTTGGTTAACCTCTGATGAGCTAGGACCAGAAGAAGCCGATACCTACACCTTAGGTGTAGTGTACAGCCCTGAATTTTTGGATGGTTTCTCAGCGACAGTTGATTACTACCAAATGGAGCTCACGAACGCGATTAGCCGAATTGACACACAAGCGTACCTCAACAACTGCTACGCAGGCGTCGAATCAGCATGTGAAGTATTGAACCTTGAGCGTTCTGAATTCTCAGGTGAAATCTCGTACATGGAATCGCCTCTGACAAATATCGGTAATATCGAAACGTCTGGCGTAGATATGAACTTCGCGTACGGCTTTGAGTGGATGAATCTTGATTGGAGTGCCAATGTCGATTCAAGCTACCTCATCGAGTACATCGAAGATGACATTGACTACACGGGAAAAATTAGCGGCCTGAACGGCGGCTGGGCTGAGTGGAAAACCAATACTAGCCTTACAGTGGGTCAAGATGCTTGGGAAGCTTCGTGGCGCTACCGTTACATTGGTGGCATGACCGACGACTACTACGAAGAAGCCTATGGTTTGAGAACTGAAGTAGGATCTGTGTCGTACCACGATGTATCAGCTCGCTACTACATCAATGACACATGGTCAGTGTCTGGCGGTGTGGATAATGTGTTTGATAAAACGCCACCATACTTGTACTCATACAGCGACGCGAACACAGTTCCTGAAGTGTATGACGTGATGGGCCGTTACTTCCACGCTAAGGTCACTGCTCGCTTCTAAAGCAAGAGCATTACATCACTTAAAAGGCGACCGAATGGTCGCCTTTTTTATGTCAGCTCGAAACCGAGATGCGCCCATGCAGAAGGCTAGATCCGCCCTGCCTGATAGAGAGTTTGCACGTCTAGCACCCCAATCATGGCATCATAATCAAGGCCAGCGTCAAGTAAGTAATGAGTTAGCAATGACTTACAGGCGACAATTAGCTCGTTGGCGTTCCATGTCTTTTCAAAATAGCGATCGACACCTGCACCATTGATTGCGTCGATCGTGTCTTGATGACTTGCCAACCCTGTCAGTAAGATCTTACGTGTGTGTCGGTATCGCGCATCATTTGCGATTTCAGAGAGCATCACAACACCGCTTTTACCCGGCATTACATGATCTGAAATAACCAAGGCAATGTGCTCGCCTTGTTCGTCTAACTCTTCCATTAACGATAGGCACTCATCAGCCGATTCGCATTCTTCAATGGTGAACCATTCTGACAACGGTTGAAGATCTCGAACCACTGCGCTGAGCACTTCGCGTTGGTCATCAACACATATAATGTTAATTTTTTCCATAACCTTCTCTCACTGGTAAGGTGACAGAAAAAGTAGTTTTCCCTGGCACACTATTCACAACAATTCGACCGCCATAGCTTTCTACAAGCCGCATTACTATTGACAATCCCAACCCTAAACCAAACGACAAACCGTCTTTTTTAGTGGTGAAGTTCGGCTGAAAAATTTTGTCTTGCAGTTCTTTAGGAATACCTGGGCCATTGTCGGTGATCAAAATATCGACATGATATGGCCGAGCCTCAGTGGTTACGGCTACCATGGGAGCCTCCGTATGGGCTTGCTCCATGGCATCGCATGCATTTTTAATGATGTTGACCCAGATTTGAATTAACTCGGTCATATTGCCAAAAATGCTTGGCAACTCGGTGGCTTCATATTCCAACTGAACCGAACGTAAATTACTTTTGAGCAACGACAATGCTTGGTCTAATGATTCAGTAACAGAGACATCATCTGAACGTTCAAAATTTCCGCCTCCCAATATTTTCACCGACTTTACAATGCCAGACGCATGCTTGGCCGCCACTTGCATATCGTGAAAATCAACACCCAGTTGCCAAAAACGCGCCACTTCATCTAGGTTTTTAATGACGTTCTTCTCAAGCACGCTGGCATCTTCCATCGATGAGGCCATTTTCGCCAGCAGCTTGGCTGACTCTCGGCTGATGTTAAGCTTGCGCTCAAACTCACGCGTGCGTTGACGAATTTCGGAGCTATTGAGACGTTGGCCGTCTTGAACACCGCTATTGAAAAATGCAGCTTTTTTACGCTCGTGCTCCGCTAAGTACGCTTTAAAAAAATCACTAATATATTCTGACTTTCGCGCCAACACGCCAATTGAGTTATTCAGTTCATGCGCCAGCCCAGCCGAGAGCTGACCCAGCGTCGACATTTTCTCCGCTTGAGTTAAGCGGCGTTGAGTTCTTTGTTGCTCTATTGCCGCATGGGACGATCGTAGCTGGCGTGTGACCAGCGCATTCACAATCACAGGATTAAATTGTTCAATTAAAGAGCCGTATTGATATTCATCTTCGGCGGGTGTTGTCAGCTCAATGTATGCAAGCTGGCATTCGCATTCCGCAACAACTTTTGAGTAGCTACTATGACTGCGTCCAAAAAAGCTCTGCAACCCAATAAACATATCTGGCCCGGAGCGGAAAATTTCAATTTGCTCCCCCTCGATGGTTTGATATCCAACAATGGTGCCTTTCTTAATTAGGTAAAGCTTGTCGTTGTATTCACCTTGTTCTAATAAGGTCTTACCACTTTTGAGCGTAAAATGGCGGTCAATACGGCCAAAGTAAACTTCTTTGATACGCTGATATGCAGGATTATTTGCTAACTCGGATTCGTACATATGAACCTTATTCTCCACGTGTAAGGCGCAATTCCAGTGGTTGTGCAGAGTCTGTTCTACAGTCCAATGTAATCCAGAATGTTGCAACAACCCTGTATTGGATCAATGGATTGAATGACGATGTAAAAGAAATGATGCGAATTGGCGATGGATCACGAAAAAAGGGCCACTTAGTCGCGCCCCTCATTCATCTTCTTTGGGTGATTTATGGTACCTGACCACCCCGTGCAACCGTGAACAAGTCATACCAATGCTCTCGACTTAATTGGATCGAGCTAGCTTGAGCACAGGCCCGGATGCGATCTAAATGCACGGTACCAATCACCGGCTGAACCAGTGCGGGATGACGCATAATAAACGCCAACACGATGGCTTCACGACTCACTTGGTATTCCGCCGCATAATGCGCGACCCTTTCCGCCGTTGCATGAATGTGTTGGGGTTGTTGATCAAGCCCGCGTCCAGAAAATAACCCTTGCGAAAGGCTGCCCCAAGACTGCAATTGAATTTCTCGATTCCGACAATACTCAAGCGTTCCCGGAGCAAAGTTCACATTGGCACCTTCAGGATTGGCGACAAATACTCCTTCATTTAGCCACCCCAATTGACTCAGGCTCATTTCCAGTTGATTCACTACCAGCGGATCTTGCAAGTGAGATTGCAGAAATTTAATTTGGCCCACGTGCATATTGGACACACCAAAGTGCCTAACCTTGCCATTGTCTGTGAGGGTTGTAATGGCCTCTACAACATCCTCCTGCTCCATCAAAGGATCGGGTCGATGAATGAGCAATGTGTCCAGGTACTCAATATCAAGGCGCTGTAAAATGCCATCCACGCTCTGCAAAATCCAATCTTTAGATTGGTCGTAACGATGAGGCCCCGCTTCATCTGCAAACCGAATACCACATTTTGACTGAATAAAAAATTGTTCTCTGAGCTCTGGCCGTTGCTTGAAGACTTCACCGATCACAGCTTCAGATTTTCCGCTGCGATAAATGTCAGCATGGTCGAGATGATTAATCCCTAAATCCAGTAATGTATCAATCACTTGATGAGCCTGAGAGATGTCATCAACAGAATAATCTGTACCCTCCCAATGTGGGCCACCTAACCCCATACACCCGTATGACAGGCGGCTAACGCCGGGTAAATACTTTGCCAGTGCGATTGTCTTCATTGAGCCCTCTCTCAACTGGAACATCTAATCCTTACAGATACAAAAACGGGTGACCGAGGCCACCCGTTTAGTATACACACGCAAACAATTATCCGTTGGATACCTGATGCATATGAACGTCTTGCTGAGGGAATGGAATCGACACGCCTTTGGCGTCGAATGCTTTCTTCACAGCTTCAATGGTATCGAAGTGAACGCCCCAGTAGTCAGCGGCATCAACCCAAACACGCACAGTTAGGTTCACTGAAGAATCGGCAAGTTCACCCACCATAATGAAAGGTTCAGGATCTTTTTTCACACGAGCATCAGCTTGCACAATCTCGTTGATGATGCCACGAGCTTGGTCGATGTCATCACCGTATCCAATACCGAAGCTGAAATCGACACGGCGCGTTTGTTCAATAGAGAAATTGATCAACGAACCTGTTGATAAAGGAGAGTTCGGAATAATAATCGTTTTATTGTCTGGTGTTTTGAGGATTGTAATAAAGATTTGAATCTCACTTACCGTTCCCATGTAGCCTTGTGCTTCAATGAAATCACCCACACGAAAAGGCTTAAACAATAAGATGATCACGCCACCGGCAAAATTCTGCAATGTGCCAGACAACGCCATACCAACAGCTAAGCCAGCAGCACCAAGTACGGCAATAAACGCCGTCATTTCAATACCCACCATAGTGGCCACAGAAATAATTAATGCAACTTTAAGTAATGCCGAAACCATACTGCCCAAGAAGCCACGAAGAGATGCTTCAACATCTTTCTTCTCTAAAGCAATGTCGAACAGTTTGGTGACACGCTTAATCACCCACATACCAATCCAAAGAAAAACGATCGCAAGCAGTACTTTGGGCAAATACGCCATTGTTAAGTTCACGGCTTGATCCATGTATTGTTCTAGTTCCATATTGGAATCCTTTTTGTTATTTGTTGTGGTTTCAGTGTTGAGCACTGATTATTTTAATCAATCGACACTCGTTTGTTGAGCCGCGCTTCGCAAAGTTGCGATGCCCAATATGCACCGAACAGTCGAAATTACGATGGTAAAGCCTCTCCAAAAGCTTAGATCCTGCTCATAACACTAACTCTGTATTATTACACAGTGACTTCAACAAGTTATCAACCTTTCTTTGACTGTTAATTCATAAATAGCGATTTAAGGCTAAAATTAAACATCATTGACAAGGTATTAACTATGCATCTATTCAGGGCGTTAAGTTGGTTTTGGGTTGTATGTCATTTATGCCTGCCTGTTGTGTCCCAAGCCTCACCACAGCTTTTACATTCAATTGGCGCTGAGCGCTTGAGCCAACAATCACCAGACATTTGGCGACACTCAGAACTCCAACAAGAGATTCGCCAACTGGTGACTGAATCGTCGCTTGCTTTCGGCACGCCAGCACACATTCAAATTTTAGATAATATATTCAACTACCCAACGGCCCCCGAAGTCTATGCTGACGCGGCTCTGTACCTGTCAGCAATACAGCGTCACTTTCGACATGCGAACTATACCGAACAAATGAAGCTGACGCTGTCTGTTCACGATGCACGCGCCAACGCTCTCGAGTTATCGATGTGGAATGACGCCATGGAGTCTAACTCCGCCATTCAAATTGCGCACAAGCTGCGCCCACCACACCCTTGGTACGCCAGCTACCGCCAAGCGATTGTTCAACTATTGAGTCAATCGGCCGCCCCATGGCCTCACATCGAGGAAGGACCTTTATTCGACCTAAACTCACAAGACAACAGAACACAGCAAGTGCATCTCATACTTGAACGCTGGAAACTTAAAGGAACCTCAGGACTTCAACAATTTCAACAAATACACGGCCTGAAGGTGGACGGTATAATAGGCCAAAACACTCGATATTGGTTGAATATGTCGCCCGTTGCACGTGCTATTATACTTGCCCGAAACAGCCAACGTTTACATGCCGCGCCCAACACTAACTTTCAAAATACGGTATGGGTGAATGTGCCTTCATTTGAGCTCAACTATTGGCGCTACGGGGAACATCAAATAGCCAGCCGGGTTATTGTTGGTAAGAAATCTCGCAAAACGCCAATGTTGATTTCCCATATTGATCAACTCATCGCAAATCCTGCATGGAATGTTCCTTATCGAATCATGCGCTATGATATTCTTCCCAAAGCGCAAAACGACCCCTCTTACCTGGCCGAGCGTGGATTCCGCGTGATTAATAGTGACCGCAGTTACCGAGCAGAAACTGTGCCGCTAGAATCATTTGATTGGCCAAATGTCACAATTCTAAACTTCCCATTCCTGCTCCAACAAGCACCAGGTAAGAACAATGCATTGGGCAGTATCAAATTTAACTTCCCTAATCGCTACCGCGTTTATCTGCACGATACGAATCAACCTGAGCTGTTTGAAAATCATCATAGAGCGTTAAGCTCCGGCTGCATTCGAGTGGAAAAAGCCCAACAATTGGCTGAACTTTTGATGAGCCCCTCACAAAATATAAAATGGACTCAATGGCGAGAATCAATGCAAACAAGTGATTTGAGACCCGAACAAAATGCGATAATTCAAATTACCTATCTTACTGCATGGCCTGAAAAAAACGGGGAATTCAGCTATCGAAATGACATTTATCAATACGATGCAAGTTCGCTGAAAATGGCTTCAAACTGGCCTAAAGCCCTAGTTATGAATGACAACAATGGGTTGACTAATTTTTCACCAACCCGTATTTTCTCCAATCGATAGTGTCAGAATCCGGATGATAACCGGAGCCAGACTGATTCAGTAGTACAGCCAGGATCATGCGCAATTATGAGTTTTACTAATCTTTCGCGCCGCCGATTTATGCTCGGAGCAGGTGGTGCGGTTCTCTCGGGAGCATTTATGTTTCCCGCAGCAGCTTTGGCTGCTCAGACAAGGAAGACGAATAATCAACGCTCATTAGCGATGTCAAACATTCATACGGGCGAGTCTCTAAAACTCACCTACTTTGAGGACGGTGAATATATTGCCGATAGCCTAAATCGCTATAACCATTTATTACGAGATTTCAGAGCCAATGAGTCGATCTCAATGGACTATAACGTGCTAGACCAAGTATTTCTGCTCAGCCAGTTGGTGGGCCATAAAGGCACTGTAAATATTATCTCTGGATACCGTTCGCCCAAAACCAATGAACAGCTTCGTAAAAATGGCAAAGGTGTTGCTAAGAAGAGTTATCACATGAAAGGCCAAGCAATTGATGTGGCGTTTCCGGGCAGCTCTCTAGCCTCAGCACGTAAGGCAGCAATTGCCATGGGAGCCGGAGGTGTAGGCTACTACCCCAAAAGTGGTTTCTTACATTTAGATACAGGCCCTACAAGAAACTGGGGTTAACCTTCAAATTTCACCCTTAAAAAATCCGGCCACTGAGCCGGATTTTTTATCTTTAACAGACCACATTACAGCTTGCGCCAAGTCGTCGTCAGCAGGTCCAGTTGATCTTTGTAAGCATCCATCCACGAGGTCGTGATCTCAATGCAATTGCTGGTCACTAAGCCACGATAGAGCGTCACGAGAAAACGACTGGCTGAGTCTAAATCAACTGCGTCGCTTAGCCCCCCTCTTTGCTTTTCAATCATCAATGCATTGAAAAACGCTTTTTGCAGTTGTTCATGAGCATCAGCGGTCAGGCGAGAAACTTTGTCATCGCTGAAGCCCAACTCAATAGAGGAGTTGCAGATGAAACAGCCCAAACGCTGGGGTTGAGTTGCATAAAAGTCTAGACAGCCTTCAAAAAAACCTTGAATTGAGTCCAAACCACCGGTTTCGGACAACCCTTTAATTGCAGGCTCGAAAACAGTAGAAATATAAAGCTGAAGCGCATCTCTATACAGCTGCAATTTGTCGCCAAATGCATTATAGATACTAAAACGCTTTAGCTTGAGTTCTCGTTCTAGATCTTCCAAAGAAGTGGCATTAAAGCCCTTTCTCCAGAACAAGTTCATGGCATCAGCAAGTTTCTCTTCTGGATCGAATGACTTTGTTCTAGCCAAGGACGCCACCACCCCTAAAAAAATGTTAAATATATGTAAACAACATTAACAGCCGCGCCCGCTATATACAAACGCGACTGATTATTCTTTACATTTTCTTACATTTTTGGCCAGTCAAAAATACTCGATAAACAGGGCCTTCATCTACTTTTTGATAAAAGTGATGAATACAGCCCTATGCATTAACTGCGAGCGAGCATATCGCCTTCACCAATCCATTTGTAGGTTGTCAGTTCGGACAACCCCATCGGCCCACGAGCATGCAGTTTCTGGGTAGATACGGCAACTTCAGCACCCAAACCAAATTGAGCACCATCCGTAAAGCGAGTGCTCGCATTGACATAAACCGCAGCCGAATTGACTGAGTTTACAAAACGGTTTGCAGCACTCAATGTGGACGTTAAGATGCCATCGGAATGTTGCGTACTGTGCTGTCGGATATGACTGACCGCTTCATCGAGATCGGCCACCACTTTCACTGACAACACCAAAGACAACCATTCCTGATCAAAATCTTCCGCTTGCGCGGCTTGAGAGTCAATGGAATGATTGGCCAAAATTACCTGAGATGCAGGATCTAAACGTAAAGAGACAGCTGACTTTGCCAACTCATCAGCTAACTGGGGTAAGAATTCTGCCGCGACTGCTTCATGCACCAGTACCGTATCGAGCGAGTTACACACGCTCGGACGCTGAACCTTAGCGTTTTCGACAATTTTTACAGAGCCAGATAAATCCGCAGACTCGTCCACAAACAAGTGACAAATACCGATGCCACCAGTAATCACAGGAATGGTGGCTTGCTCAATACATAATTTGTGTAAGCCTTTGCCGCCACGCGGAATAATCATGTCAACGTAAGCATCTAGTTTAAGCAACTGCGCAACCAAAGCCCGGTCAGGATCATTGATTGACTGAACCGCAGCGGCATCAACGCCGTGCTGTTTCAATACCGACTGAATAATTTGCGTAACGGCCGCATTTGACTGAGTCGTTTCTTTACCGCCACGTAAAATACACGCATTCCCGGTTTTAAGACTTAACGCAGCAACATCAATGGTTACATTGGGGCGGGCTTCATAGATAACTCCCAAAACCCCCACAGGAACACGGCGTTTACGCAAGCGTAATCCATTTTCTAAAATTTTAGCGTCGAACTCTTCGCCCACGGGATCTTCAAGCCGGGCGACCATACGGACATCTGACGCAATGGCCGACAGGCGTTCTTCAGTTAACAACAGGCGATCGATTAATGCTTCGGTTAGGCCATTGGCTTTGCCCTGTTCAATGTCTTTTGCATTCGCAGCCAAAATTGCGGGACTGTTTTTCTCAAGCTCATCAGCTAACGTGTTCAGAAGAGCATTCTTCTGAGGCGCAGTGAGTTCGGCAAGTTGATAGCTCGCATGGCGGGCAGACAAGCCCATGGCATTTAAATCAGTCATTTTTCTCTCGCAATTGGTGTTTAAACTAAGATGAGGTCATTTCGGTGAATCACAACATCGCCGTATTCATAACCCAACACAGATTCAATTGAATTTGAGTGTTTTTGTTTAATTTTTTTCAAATCATTCATGCTGTAGCGGCTGATCCCGCGCGCGATGATGACGCCATTTTGATTGATAATACGAACCGTGTCACCACGAACGAAATTGCCGGCAACATCCACAACGCCTTTGGGCAATAAACTACTGCCTGTTTGTTGTAGAGCTTTCACAGCGCCATCATCAACCACCACGTCTCCGCCGGCACTGGAGCCGGCTAAAATCCAACGTTTACGGTTATTGGAAGGCTCATCCAATGCAGGAAAATGCGTTCCAATCCGCATACCGCCAGCCAATTTTAGAACATTCTCGGCGCTTGCTCCTGCAGCAATGACGACATCAATGCCTGAGCGACGTGCAACATCAGCCGCTTGCAACTTGGTGGCCATGCCCCCAGTTCCCAAGTTCGTGCCGCTATCACCAGCAAGTTCTCGGAGCGAATCGTCAATTCTTTTCACTTCGCATATTAATTCAGCGTCGGGGTTGCTTCGGGGGTCGGCAGTAAACAGACCGCTTTGGTCAGTCAATAGCATCAATAAATCTGCTTCCGCTAGCACCGATACTAAAGCCGATAAATTGTCATTGTCACCCACTTTAATTTCTTGCGTCGCAACCGCATCGTTCTCGTTTACAATGGGCACAACTCTGTGCTCTAACATAGCATCTAGCGTATCTCTGGCGTTTAGGAAACGCTCTCGATCATCCACATCTTCACGGGTCAACAAAATTTGTCCCACGTGAATACCGTATGCATGAAACAGTTGATCCCAAAGCTGTATTAGTTGGCTCTGCCCTACGGCGGCCAACAGCTGTTTGGAACTCATGGTACTTGGAAGCTCAGGATAATCTAAACATTCCCGTCCAGCGGCGATCGCCCCAGAAGTACAAACGATAATATCAATTCCACTTTGATGTAATTCAGCCATACAACGAACAAGTTCAGCCATGTGAGCCTTGTCGAGTGATTGACTACCGCCCGTTAAAACACTAGTCCCTAGCTTTACGACTACGCGGCGATAAGGTGATTGTTCCATAACTTCCAATTGATTTGCAGAATAAGAGAGAGAAGGTTTTGATAAGCCCAACAGGGTATGCGATAGAGCGGATTCAGGCAAGAATTAAGTCACCCAACATGCATAATTATTCAGATTTAGCGAATTTTAGTCAGGATCGATATCGCAACACAAAACACGGGCACCTTGGCCACAACGATAATAAATAGACAATGTTTGGCAAACGTTACCGTCGCTTACCGATAGGTACGGTTTGGAAATGTGAATACGATCTTTATTTTCTACAGCCACTCTAAAATATGGGCGTCGTCCCCAGTTACAGCTTTTGGTTTCACTTAACGGCGATATATGCGAAGTACAGCGCGACGCATTTTCTTGAAATAACTGGCGACCGTGCTCGTCAAGTACGAAACAACGGCGAACACGACTCAAACGCAATAATGAACGACAGGATTCTCGTAGTGCTCGATTTGCTTTAAGGCCTTGTAATGTTTGATTAATATGATGATTAAACATATCAAATAAACGACGCCTACGTTCACAATCTCGATTCCATTGGCGGTGGGACTGATTTGATAAATTTGCCAATTGCAAAGCAAGGTGCTCACTGTCGGGCAGTTCAGTGCGCGGAAAACCAAACAGGTACCCCTGAGCCATGTCTGCGCCCGAATCCCAAATCATTAACGATTGTTCAACGGTTTCAATCCCTTCAGCCAATACCAAAGCGCCCGATTGATGAATAAGTTCAACCAATCTTGGTAGCATCTGCCCTATACAGGCATCGTTATTGGCTCTTAGTACCATATTGCGGTCTAGTTTGACGATATCTGGCTGCAAAGACCAAATACGCTCAAAATTGGAATGGCCTGCACCAAAATCGTCGATTGCTATCTGGCACCCCAAAGCGCGGTACCGTGCAACAGCTTCCACTAAGCCATTGGGTTCATATGTGGCTTGCTCCGTCACTTCAACAATGACACGTTCAGGAGCAACACCTGCCCATTGTAGCGCTGCAGCCAAATCTTCAGCGTCTTCTTCAATTGACAGTAGTTGAGGTGACAGGTTGATAAACAACCACCCTTCAAACCCCTCACACTCTTTGAAGCTGGCAATATGAAGCAGTCGAGACAAGCGCTCAAGTAACCGAAGTTCACCTTCCATCACTTCATCTGGCTTAAATAGCTCTGATGGCATGATCGTAGAGCCATTAGAATCTTCACCACGGACTAGGGCTTCAACGCCAACAAAATGTTGATGTGAATAACTCACGATGGGTTGGAGTAAAGAATAAAGAGAGATGCCGTTGTAGCTGGCGAACCAGCGGCCGTCATATTTTTTAAAGCGGGTGGCCAGCATTTCAACATTTCTGCGCGCCAAAGCGCCCACCTCATCTGGTGAACCACTTACACGCGAACTAGCATTGTTGATAATGTCTAACTTGACACTGTTTGATGAATCCATGACCCCAACTCTTATTCTTGCGGGCTAGCAGAATAACTATGCTTTGCAAGCTTATATGGCCACTTTTACATATTGCTAACAATTAGAAAAGCCTTCTGTTGAAAAAAAGCTTTTTAAAAGTTAGTTATTCCATAATAAAAACAAGGATATTCCTTACATTTAAAGGAGGAAATCTAGGTCAAGTGACGGGTGATCCAATCGCATGCTTTTGCAAAAGCCGCATCATAGGCTGAAGCAAATGTAGGCCGTTTGAGTAAATGTACTTCTCCGCCATAACTGCTCTGCGCAATAAGTTTTGCATCTTCAACCGTGCCAAATAAATCTTGCGGATGAGCAATACCTAGCATCGGCACATTTATTTTTCTGAGACCCAACAACCCCTGACGCCTCAATGAGTAATTGGTCAGTGTTGCTGCCAATAAATGAGGACGAGCCGAGTCAACACCCAAACGTGATGCGATTTCATCAATCAACATTTGAGACACTCGGGTCTCCACTTTAGGTTCAACTAATGCATCATGCACAACCGCACCTATGGCAGCAACTGCGGCAACTTTATCTGGCATCATCACCGCCGTTCGAACCGCAGCGTGACCACCAATTCTTAGTCCCATCAGAGCTATCTTATCGGCTAATACATAAGGCGACTCACTCATATGCTCAACAACCGCTTCATAAAGCGCTGATGTTTCTTGTGATAGCGTCCAATGTGCTGAATAACCAATGCCAGGCATATCCACCGTGAGCAAGGCGACACCTTTCGGCTCTAGGAAGTCTTGAAACACTCGAAGATAGTCGGTTTGAAGCGCATCTCCGCCGCCAGCCATAATCACTAATGGCACTGGATCATCGGTTTTAGGCAAATGCAAATAGCACTGAACTTCGCGTCCCTGAAATGGCACGCGTTCAATTTTGAGCGGGTTGGGCAGTAGCAGTCCTGCCTGCTGATAAGCTTGATTTGCCAACAAGTGAGCATCATTAGCAAGCTTGTCACCCCGCAAATGGGGGTGTCCAGCCACCGTGTAGAGTAGGCAAGATTGCAAGAAATGGTGCTTTGCCAATTCCAGGTCGGCAACCTCAAGTGCTCGCTTACCGTCCATCATTCGAAGCGCTGCTTCTTGCGACCATTCGTAAATCCAGTTTCCAGGACGATAGCCCTTTACAGTATCGATAAGGTCGGCATGTGTGCGCTCATTATTGGACACCGCGATCCGTGCTTGAACTTCCTGAATCAGCAATGGAGAAAGGCCTTGCCATGACCATTTGAAGACTCTCATTTCACGGTACCAGCCCGGTTTTACCGAATGCTGGCCCGCTTCGCTATTGACCACTCCTGATGTCTCTAGCGCTTGCTTGCGCTGCATTGAATTAATAGTCGCGGGGCTATCTTCTTTCATATCGACCATTGGCATGCAGCGCCTCCTTAACCGGTTAGGCTTTATGTGATTTTTCGAGTGGGTCAATGTAGTTAAGCTGCATATCCCAAGGCAGCTCAATCCAAGTATCCTGCTCTACATCAGCGACGTATTCGTCCACCAATTCTCGGCCTTTTGGCTTCGCATACACAGTAATAAACTTAGCCTTGGGGTACATTTCTCGAATGGCTTTTGCTGTTTCGCCAGTGTCCACCAAATCGTCCACAACGAGCATACCTTCGCCGTCACCGTCTGCTTCATGCAGAACTTGTAATTGCTTTTGCTCGTAATGATCGGTGTAGCTTGAGATACACACAGTTTTAACCAACCTCAAGTTTAACTCGCGCGCCAAGATGCACGCTGGCACTAAGCCACCTCGGCTTACCGCAATAATTCCTTTCCATTGTGATGCTGGCAGCTGTCGCTGCGCCAACTCGCGTGTCGCGCGATGTAGTTCTTCCCAGGAAACAAAAAATTGCTTGTTGCTAGCAAATCCCATCTTGGGTTCCTCTTAAAATTTAGTGACCAAATATAATTAATTTAACGACGAATAATCCTGCCAATACCCAAACCGCAACCGAAACATCTTCTCGACGTCCGCTTAACAGTTTAATCGCGGCATAACTTACAAACCCCAACGCGATCCCATTCGCAATGGAGTATGTCAGTGGCATCATAATCGCTACAACCGCTGCTGGAGCCGCTTCTGTAATGTCGTCCCATGCAACTTTTGTCAGCCCAGAGAGCATCAATACAGCCACGTAAAATAACGCACCCGCGGTTGCATACGCAGGAACCATTCCTGCAAGGGGCGCAAAGAATAACGACAGTAAGAACAAAATGCCAACAACTACCGCAGTTAAGCCAGTACGCCCGCCTTCAGCAACACCCGCTCCGCTTTCAATATAACTCGTGGTGCTAGACGTTCCCAATACCGAACCTGCAACCGTGGCGGTTGAATCTGCCAACAAAGCTTTACTCAAGCGAGGCAATTTGCCATTGGCATCAAACAACTTTCCTCGCTGAGCCACGGCCATCAAGGTGCCTGCGGTGTCAAATAAATCAACAAACAAAAAGGCAAAGATCACGCTGATCATGGCCACGTCGAACGCGCCCATAATATCGAGCTGCAAGAAGGTAGGGCTTGGATCAGGAGGCATAGAGAAAATGCCGCCGTACGGCTGATAACCCAATAATACCGCCAGTAATGTGACCGCAAGAATAGCAATCATCACACCACCTTTTACGCGACGGTATTCCAGCGCAACAATGAGCACAAAGCCAAGCGCAGCAAGCAATACCGTTGGCGAGGTGATATCCCCTAGCGATACCAGTGTGGCATCATGAGATACCACAATACCGGCACTTTGCAGTGCAATAAACCCTAAAAATAAGCCAATACCAGCACCAATTCCTATTCGCAAAGGTTGCGGTATTGCTTCAATAATCCATTCGCGGACTTTAAACAGGCTCAGCAGTACAAAACAGATACCGGAGAGAAAGACAGCTCCAAGCGCAACTTGCCACTCATAACCCATGCCTAATACAACACCATAGGTGAAGAAGGCATTGAGCCCCATTCCCGGCGCTTGAGCAATGGGGTAGTTCGCGTACAACCCCATAATTAAACAGCCAATTGCGGCTGCTAAACAGGTTGCAACAAACACGGCTCCACTGTCCATTCCGGCAGCTGAGAGGATATTTGGGTTGACGAAAATGATATACGCCATCGTGAGATAAGTGGTGACCCCAGCAATGATCTCCGTGCGAACATTTGTTCCATGGGCACTCAATTTAAACAATTTTTCCAACATGTGATCGTTCCGTTACATTCTCATCTGGCGATTTAAAGTCGCATAGCTTACGCAAGTGGTGCGATTTTCCAACTTCTGTTGCCGGTTATATTGATTTGTATCAGTTCATTTTAGTTCGTTGCTAAAACATAGCGACCTAACAGCATTAACACTGCTGCAGCTGTTGGCTTGCCGTGTTGCCAATCTCCTCGCTCAACGCCACTACCTGCGATATCAATATGGGTGTAGCTCAAAGGTTGCTCACTTTGATAACCATGCTTGTTTAAGCCGCTGGCAATGGCCAAAAACGCCATGGGATATTGGTGACCGCGCGCCGTCACACTCGACGGTGCATTATTACTGCTCAATACATCATCGGCGGTTGTTCGCGGTTGCACAAAGTCATAATCTTCGCGACGCACTCGGCTGATCTCGGCCGGATCGGCCCACAAGTCGCCTGACAATTGTAGATACTGAGCAGAATGTTGCTCGCGCGCAGGGCCATTTTCTACTAAAGCGGTATACGGCCCCACAGCGCGGGCTGCATGGCCGGTCAACGTGGCGACTGAAAATAGTTCAGGACTTGCAGCTGCCTGTGCTTCTGTTTTTAGGTGTGTTAGCAAATCAGCTAATACCAATCGTCCTTCGGCGTCGGTGTTGCCAATTCTGACTCGAACGCCAGCGGCACTTTCGATAATTTCATCGGGAACAAAGGCATCTGCACCAATGCTATTACGAACGAGCCCCAGTTCAGCCACAACACGCAGACCCGGAGGCGCAATTGCTGCCACTGCTGCAACAAACCCAGCCACCGAAGCGGCTCCTCCTTTGTCGCGGCTCATTCCGGCCATGGCGCCCCCCACTTTTAGATCTGCGCCACCAGTATCGTAAGTCACACCTTTACCGGCAAGAAGTAATGTTTGCTGCACTGGACCTTCAGGAGCATATTCTAAACGCACCACGCAAGGATGATGACGCTCAACATTGAGGGATGCGCGAGCAACGCCCATGAGTAACGGATAACGCGCCTTTAACGAATCAACATCTCGATTCACGTTCACGCTTACAGCAAGCGGTTCAAGAGACTGCTGACAATACTCGGCAAATCTCAGTGGCGTCATACGCTCGGGCTCTGAACCCGCTAAATCCCTTGCAAGTCGCAACCCGTATTCAATTCCTCCCAAATGCTCAGGCGGCAATGCGCCTTGGCCCACTAGCCCAATATGCCGAATAGGTTCAAGCCGCTCTCCGAGCTTTTCTCGTGCTTCGAGTGGGTGCCAAATGGCTTGCTGCGTTCCTAGCCAAGTAATTGATGTCGCGAAACGAAAACGTTCATCGGCACCTTCGCTCACCACATAGAGCAAAGGTCGTCGCACGCCAACGCTCAACGCTAACTGGATGCATTCTTGTCCTGCATCATAAAAGCGACGAACATCATCATAATCTCGATGAATTGGACCTGTGTATACCAGTATGATGCGCTTACCAGGGGCAGTTGCACAGCGAATCAGAACCGGTAACTTCCCAACTCGATTGTCTATTTCAGCATGTTCAGCAATAACATCGGCATAAGGTGCAGGTGGGGATGAGCCTTGCCCTAACACAATGATTAAGCAATCATAATCTTCTTCATGATCAAGCGCTTCAGATAGATGCTGCGTGACAGATAGGCTTGCAATTGGCATTGTAATTCCTCTGTTAAGCAAAGCTGACACGCTTTACGATTGAGACATGCCGTCTCAAATTGAGTGTGTCGCGCGGCTTTCATACACTGGCGTATTAATTGTGATGACTATATCAACGATAGCAGGTTCAGGAGTCAACATTGGGCGAATTATCAACACTTAAACCACAACAATTGTGGAATTTCTTCGAGACGATCTGCAGTATCCCTCATCCCTCTAAGCACGAAGAGCAACTTGCAACTTGGATTTGCGACTGGGCCACACAGCATGATTTGTGTTGGCAACGTGACGAAGTCGGCAATGTCATCATCAAAAAACCAGCGGCATCTGGTTTCGAACACCTCAAAACCGTGGTGTTACAAGCGCATATTGATATGGTTCCGCAAAAAGAAGTCGATAGCGCCCATATCTTTGAAACGGATCCCATTGAGCCGATCATTGACGGTGAGTGGCTCACAGCCAACAAAACCACACTAGGTGCCGACAACGGTATTGGCATGGCATCGTGTTTGGCGGTGCTGGCGTCAACGGATATTCAACACGGCCCTCTTGAAGTCTTACTCACCATTGACGAAGAAGCCGGTATGACAGGTGCCTTTGGCTTACAGCCGGGTATGTTAGAAGGCTCAATCCTAATTAATACTGACTCCGAGCAAGAGGGTGAAGTCTATATGGGCTGCGCTGGCGGCGTAGACACCAATATATCTTTCCCTATCACCCGTTGTACTGCACGCACGCACAAAGGTTTAGAAATTAAAGTAGGAGGTTTACGCGGAGGCCACTCCGGGGTGAACATTCACTTAGGACGAGGCAATGCCAACAAGGTATTAACCCGCATTTTGTGTGCGCTCCAGGAACAAAACCTGATAGAACTGGAGAGTTTTAACGGGGGCTCACTGCGCAACGCTATTCCTAGAGATGCCAGTGCGTTTATCAAATGTGACGAAGTACTCATCGTCAAACGGATTGTGGCAGAGTTAGCGCAAACCATTAAATCTGAACTGCGTGCAACAGACCCAGATTTAACCATTACTGTAGAGCAGGCAGAAGTCACCAATGAAGTTCTGAGCTTTAGTAGCTTGCAAACATTTTTGCTGGCCATTCAAGCTACATTCAATGGCGTATTTGCCATGAGCCAAGAAATTGATGAAGTCACAGAAACATCTAGCAATTTAGGAGTAGTGGCGACAGAGCAAGATTCAATTTCTGTGCTGTGTCTTGTGCGTTCGCTACTCGACAGCGCTCGATTTAATTTACAACAAACCATTCAAGGTGTTTGGAAGCTAGCCGGTGCAGAAGTGGTGTTCAGCGGCGCTTACCCAGGATGGGCTCCAAACAATGACTCTGCAGTCATGGCGCTGGTTCGCACCACCTATGAAGAAGTTTTTCAGCGCAAGCCAGAGGTCATGGTAATTCACGCAGGCCTTGAGTGTGGTTTGTTCAAAACTGCCTACCCCAACTTAGATATGGTGTCGATTGGGCCGACTATTCGCTTTCCTCACTCGCCCGATGAAAAGGTACACATCGGTAGTGTTGATCTCTACTGGCAGCTACTGGTCAAAGTGCTCGAAGCTATTCCAGCAAAATAGTTCAGACGAACGGCCTTAGGGCCGTTTTTTATAGTCTTCGTGGCGCGTTGCTATGCTGCGTGTTTGATGCCATAGGCAGGGGTAAATCTAACTGCTGAGAAACCTCTGTTTGCAACCCCACCGACAAGCCAATGAGCCGAACACTTTTGCCTTTCGATCGCGACCAAGCTTCTGCTAATAATGGCTTAAAACATTCAAGTTCTGGAGCAGCCTGTTGGTGCTCTACCGTGGTTTGCCGAAAGTCGGAAAACTTGAGTTTCACACCACATTTAGCAATTCTAGCTCCTGCTCCAGCTCGCTCAATGCGACTCAGTAGTTCGTCAAACAAACCCGCCATGATTTGCTCGCAATCTTTTATCTGAGATACATCTTCGGGCAATGTGGTTTCCACTCCGATAGATTTGCGAGTACGGCTAGTGTTCACCTCACGATCATCTCGCCCAAAGCTTCGGTGGTGAAGCGATACGCCAAATTTACCAAATTGCTTGATGAGCGCATCCAGTTCCATTTTCTGAACATCCGCTGCCGTCTTTAAACCATATAAATGTAAACGCTCAAGCGTGGCTTTTCCCACACCGGGAATTTTCTCAAGAGCGAGGGTTTCAACAAATGGCGCAACATCATTTGGCGTAATCACATATTGGCCATTGGGTTTATTTAAGTCACTGGCAATTTTGGCCAGAAATTTATTCGGCGCAACACCTGCTGATGCGGTCAAATTGAGGGTCTGTTGAATGTCTGCGCGGATCTGCTGTGCAATCAAAGTCGCACTGCCGTGATGTAACGAACTGTCGGTTACGTCTAAATAGGCTTCGTCCAGCGACAGCGGTTCGATTAAGTCGGTATATTTGCGAAAAATCTCGTGGATTTGGGTCGACACATCTTTGTAAACCGACATGCGATGCTTCACCACTTTGAGCTGCGGACACAGACGTATCGCATGTGCAGTTGCCATAGCTGAGCGGACACCAAATCGCCGCGCTTCATAGTTGCAAGTGGCGATGACCCCACGGCGATCAGACGAACCGCCCACCGCAATCGGATGATTTTTAAGTTCAGGAAAATCCCGCATCTCCACGGCAGCAAAAAAGCAGTCCATATCAATGTGGATGATTTTACGTGAAGTCATTGTATTGAGCGTGCTAGCCATGACCACACTGTATACTTAAACAGTGTTAAATCCAACTACCTGAATCACTAATTTTCAATACTCAGCCGCGTATTTCCTGCAAATACAGAGGGGTTCTGGCACGGGTTAGTCTCAACAATTTAGTCAAATTGGCCATTCATCGTGTGCACGGTGAAATGTCCAGTCAGAATCACGAATACTCCGTCAGCGCAAGCAAGCTCAAATGTACCGATGGCATCAACTAACTTGCTTTCAGTCTGCTTGAAAGACTACTTATTTGATTGTTCTTCAGACGAGGTCATGGCGGCCATTTCGAGGCGCTTGGCGCGTCGCTTGGAATAGCGTTTGGCCACCAGCTGCAAATCTGCGCTTTTATCGCTCTCGTCCATAATCTCTAAACCTAACAAGGTTTCTACCAAGTCTTCTTGAGTGAGCACACCTACCATTTGTCCGTATTCATCAACAATCAGCAAAATGTGGCTACGTTTTTCAATAATTAAATCAAATGCATTGAACAACGGTGTGTTGTCGAGCACAGCAAATAGCTCTCGCTTAAAATCAGCAAGTTCTCGATGCCCATCTCCATTTGCATGCGCCAGTAACAAGTCGCTACGCATCACAAAGCCAGTCACACTCTCTTTGTCGTCGCTGTAAACTGGAATGCGCGAATATTGGGTTTTAGGCTGACCTTGTAAATACGCTTCAACCGTGAGGTGTTCATTCGCAGAGTAGACGACTACACGCGGTGTCATCACTTCACGGACTTTAGTGTCTTTAAAGCGCATCACACTTTGCAAAATACGCGCTTCGTGTTCTGCCAATTGGCCTTCTTGCTCGCTCACTTCAGCCATCACAACAAACTCGTTGCGAGTGAGCCCTTTGCGATCGATTTTTGTGCCCATCATACGGGTGATAAAATCAGCCATTTTAATGAAGGGATACATGGCGATAATCATGTAGTGCAAACAAAGTGAGGTAATACCAGCAAGCTGTCGCCAATATTGTGCGCCAAGAGTTTTAGGAATGATTTCAGAAAACACTAAGATGAGAAAGGTCAGCACGGCCGAGAACACACCGATGTATGCGTCGCCAAACACATGGGTTGCCTGAGCTCCAGCTCCCGCAGCTCCAATAGTATGAGCAATAGTGTTGAGGGTTAAAATGGCAGCAAGCGGGTTATTAATATTGTCTTTAAATTTGCGTAGCAGCGTTCCGCTGCGCTTTTCTTCTTTTTCTAACAGCGCAATATGTGGCGTGGTCACACTGAGTAATACCGCCTCAAAAATAGAACACAAAAAAGACACCGCAACGGCTAAAACAACAAATAGAATCAACAGACTCATTAGGTAAAATTTTCCTCAAGGCGACACTCACAGCAATGCGGTTCGCGAAATCATATGTCGTCAAAAAACGATCTTCACTGTACAAACGAATGGCGTTTGAGTCACGCACATGCATTTGTTTAAATACGATTAATGCTCATGCCTAGTTTATTCTGGCTAAATGGCTGTTCCAGTTGGGCTCTCTTCGCTAAACACCGAATTTACTCTCATTTAACCTGCCAAAATGCGGCTAGCATCTCATTCTAATATTGTGGCTCAATCTTAGAATTTAAACTCAACATGATAAAATATCTTAGCTTTTTAAGTGCTTGTGCACTGCTATCTGGCTGCTCGGTTCAACGAGACGTCAGTAGCAACCCTATCGTTCCCCAAACAGACTACTTTGTTTATCAAAACCCTATATCTCAAGGCATTGATCCTCAAGGCTTAAGAGACTGCCAGGTATTGCGAGATGGCGATTGGTGGTACATGACAGGGACTGCATATCCGCATTGGCAACGCCAAGAAACAACGGGCGATGAGACAACGTTTAACCCTGGAGTTCCACTTTACCGGTCCAAAAACCTGACAGAGTGGGAATTTGTAAACACCATTGTGCCACGTGGCGACAAAACAGATTGGTACTATCGTCGTTTTTGGGCTCCTGAAATACAAAACATAGGCGGCAAGTACTATGCGCTATTTAATGCACACAATCGAGACATAGGCATTAAAGGTCAGCACCCGGGCTATGCTGTCGCAGACAATATCACCGGGCCATATGAAGTCGTCACCAAAGAGGCACCATTAACCCATGGTAACGACCTGACGTTTTTTGAAGATAAAGACGGCAAGGTATGGGCATTTTGGAATCGAGGGCGGGAATTTGGCATTGGCTTTGCTCAAATTGATTTGGCGACAGGTAAATTTTTAACCGAACCTCAATCCGCCATTAGACCGGGCAAAGTTGATTGGGCCTACAATGCAGACGGCTCTATCGTGCAAGAACCGAATTACGATGGCTCTGCTCTCAAAAACAAAATAGAAAAGTTCTACAGTTGGGACTCCATTGGCATTGAAGGCGCTTATGTCATTGAAAATGAAGGGACCTACTATTTGTTCTATTCAAGTTGGACGCGCGGCTACGAGATTGGCTACGCCACAGCATCAAACATTACCGGGCCTTGGACCAAACATGACCAAAATCCTTTTTACGGAGCAATGAATCAAGAACTGGCAAAGAAACGCGGTTTTGAGTACACCGGAAACCCAGAAAATCCTTTTGACCAAGTGGGCCACAATGAGGTTTTCACCGGTCCGGACGGTCGCCTTTGGCTATCTGCCCACGGTATTATTCCGGGGAAGAACCCTACACTCGTGATCGACCCCATCTGGTTTGACGCGAACGGCAACTTAAAAAGTTCGGGGCCAACCTACACCGAACAACGTGTTCCGCTGAAGTAACGACGTGAAGCTGCAATAAACTCTGAGCATAAAAAAGCATCGTCGATCGAGGCGATGCTTTTTAGTTCAAAACAATCTTGGTCTATCCACTACAGGTTGGCGTTTTTTGCTTCCATCAGCATAAGGTAGCCACCGCCGTTATAGGTCGATGTGTAGCCTGCGTCAATTAAGGCCTGTTGAGCAACTCCACTGCGGCGTCCGCTGCGGCAATACAGTACTACCGGCGTATCGGGCCCCAGGTTATACTTTGCCATGCCTTCCACAATCAGTTGATAAGGTACATTGATTGCACCCGCAAGATGGCCATTATTAAATTCTTCTGGACTACGCACATCAATCAAGTACGCACCTTGCTTGACATGCTCAAGCGCCAACATGGGATCTTTTTCAGGTTGTGTTTGAGCCACAGATAGGCTTGGCAAAAACAGCCACAGCATGAGCGCGGCAGAAATGGCAATCAATACATGCACCAGAAATACTCCTTCAGGTTTAACTACGGGCACCTTATTAATGGCGATGCTACCACTGAAATTCAATATAACTGATGGATGATTGAGCCCAAATGGGAAGTCAATGAGTGAAAGACTCTGGCGCGTCACATTTTGGCCATGGTAATTGAACCCTCAAAAAGCCCTATGCAACAACAAAGAGCGCTTATTTCAAGGCGCTCTTTCAAAGGAGGAGCTGAGTAACAGGACCAACCTTGGCTAGGCTTTTGCCTCAAACAATAAGTCCCAAACGCCGTGTCCGAGTCGCTGGCCGCGCTTTTCAAACTTGGTCAGAGGGCGGTAGTCAGGCCGAGGCGCATATTGCGTATCAGGATGTTGATTCTGAAACTCCGGCGTTGCAGTCATCATTTCTAACATATGCTCTGCGTAGTTCTCCCAGTCTGTCGCCATGTGGAATACACCACCGGGTTTCAACACACGATGAACCAAAGCGATAAATGCAGGTTGAACAATACGACGCTTGTGATGACGCTTTTTATGCCACGGATCGGGGAAAAACAACTGTAGGCGATCAATTGAATTTTCAGGCAATGTGTTCATCAACACTTCAACCGCATCATGTTCCATGGTGCGAATATTGGTCAAGCCTGCATCTTCAACGTCTGCCAAGCAAGCACCTACACCGGGACGATGCACTTCAATCCCCAAATAGTCGGTGTTTTTCGCTTCAGTCGCCATGGTCACAAGAGAGGCGCCCATGCCAAAACCAATTTCAACAACCACGGGCGCTTTGCGTCCAAATACTTTTTCTAAATCAATCGATTGACCATCATAGTCAATGCCGAATTTTAGCCAACTTTGCTCAAGAGCGCGGGCCTGACGATTACTCAGTCGTCCTTCGCGGCGAACAAAACTCCGAATTCGGCGCATGTATTTGCCGTCTTCACTCAATTCATGTTCATTTACGTCTTTGCTTTGTGTCATTGGGGTCACCGATATCAAACTGCGCGCATTATCCCTTTCACGTCGGCTTGGTGCAAGCAAAGCCCGTGCGAGTCTTGGTTTGTTGCTTCCTTATGGTTACACTGCCGATCTAAAAAATTGATGAATTACCTCATGATTTCTACAGATATTGCACATATCCCAGCACCTGAATTTGCTCAACGCCTTTTGGAATGGGCAGCCGAACAAGGCCGACATGATCTGCCTTGGCAAATCGATGCGACTCCCTATTCAGTGCTCGTTTCTGAAATCATGTTGCAACAAACCCAAGTGGCCACTGTAATCCCTTACTATCAGCGTTGGCTAAAAAGCTTTCCTACAGTGGAAATATTAGCCAATGCTCATGAAGATCAAGTCATGGCGCACTGGCAAGGGCTTGGCTATTACTCCAGAGCTCGCAATCTGCACAAAGCCGCTAAATATGTCTTGGATAGCTGCAACGGACAGTTCCCAAATGATTTAAAGGGATTAGAAGCAATTCCGGGTGTGGGGCGCTATACAGCAGGAGCCGTGATGTCGTTTGCTTACGACAATTTCGGCCCGATAGTTGATGGCAATGTAAGGCGATTATTTTGCCGCTTATTCGGCATTGACGGCTTACCCACCTCTACCGCGGTGACTAAAACCTTGTGGGCACTAGCAGAACACTACACGCCCCAAACTCGAAACCGAAATTTTGCTCAAGGCTTGCTCGACATGGGAGCAACCCTTTGTACTCCCAAATCGCCGAAGTGCGAACGTTGTTGCTTTGCCGATGATTGCATTGCAAAAACGCAAGATAGAGTGACAGAGCTTCCCACACCAAAGCCTAAGAAAGTGATCCCAACAAAAAATGTTGAGTTTATTTGGCATGTGAAACACCACAAAATATTTCTACAAAAACGCCCCGACAGCGGTATTTGGGGGGGCTTGTGGTGCTTGCCGGAAAGTGACGAAAATCAAGTTGAAGAAAAAGCCAAATCAGTGGGCAAATTCAAGCACACCTTTAGTCACTACAAGCTTGATGCAACTGTGGTTCATCGACCAGTAAGTGATGAAACAGGGCAATGGTTTAGTCAGCAAGAACTCAGGGACATTGGCCTCCCTAAACCCATACAAAGCTTTATCGATAAACACTTTGAATAAGCAGCGCCTTGTTTTGCACAAAGCGCTTTGTTTGTGCCTTCAGCAACACATTTATTGTGATGCTGGCATTTTCATACAACTTGCGTAATAGCTTGTTGTGGCTGGCCAGTCGGCAAACACGCCCAATACACCCACATCTTGAGCCAACACATGCAGCAATTCGAATTGATCACCATCATTGTCGATGACATCAGCAATGCTCTGATAATACCAACCGCCACCATTGGCCAAGTGCCCCGAGCGCTCAAGCGTCCAAGTAATAATATCCAAACCTGCCGCTTTTGCGGCCACCGCATAATCAGACGGGGTTATATTGTTGTCATCATCAACTTTGACCAACATCCACAAAGGTGGCGCAATCACTTTTACCCCTTGGCTCACGAGCTCTGTCATGTTGGGTGACCATGTAGATGCATCGGAATGATCGAATGTGGAGTCGCTGTATCGGCCATCAAGGTATACACTTTGCTGACCAAAATCAGCTTCATTTGCAATCCAATACAAAACATCATTTAGATTAAATGACTGCGCCCACACTTGGTCAGCTTCGACCCCCGCATCTTTATATTCCTGAATCATTTTTTGCGCATAGTCATGCTGACTAAAGCCATCAAATGGCATCTCCACACTCGGAGATTTAAGCTCAGGTGTCATCTTCACATTCAGCTTTTTAAACAGCTCGATGCTCTCGGCATGCGTCATGAGAGTCGCCTTGGATGAGTACAAATCGGTACGCCAACTCGGTGTACCGTCCATGTACTCCGCGACGGTTGTACCATTCGGGTTGGCCGCATCCATCTTGCCTTTGAGCTGCTTAAATTCGGCCAAGGTGATATCAGATGTGCAGCATTGAACTTGAGCAGCCACACCGTTGGCAGGATCCGCTGGTACAAATGGTGTACTGCATTTGGCCGCTAACTCAGGAATAGCTAAAATGTTGGTGGTGGTATGGAGATCGCACTGAGAATGTCGACACACCAGTTCTTTGTCGGCTGTAAACGTCACATCACACTCAACAATTCCGGCACCTTGCGCCGCTGCAGCTTCGTACGATTCTCTCGTGTGTTCAGGAAATTGCATGGCCGCACCGCGATGACCAATTGAAAAGTCGGTTTTATAAAACGGGCCATCCGTGCACTGAGTCAATGCAGCTTTCAGCGCTCCGTCGTCCATATCATTCACCAAAAATATGGGGCGAACGCCAACCTGAGCGGTTTTCACAACAGCACGTCCAGACGCAGCACTCACAGGGAGTACTGAGCCGTCGGTATCATTATCGTCGCATGCGCCTAACAACAAAAATGCGCACACCATCATTACAAAGCGATAGAAAATAAACATGGTTCATTCCATTTTAGGGGGTTCTACACATCACTCAAATATTGTCGATGCTAAGCTACGTGCCACTGATGACATACGTCTTGCAACTGAGTGACAATCTTCCACCTTTTTTATGACAACTCTTGCGCTAGATTCATGCGCATGGCGCAGGGGCCGAGTAAAATGTAAAATACCACACAGACTTTTTAATCAGGACGATTCTGATGGCACGTACCGTTTTCTGCGAATATTTAAAGAAAGAGGCTGATGGCCTAGATTTTCAACTTTATCCAGGTGAAGTTGGCACACGAATTTTTAATCACATCAGCAAAGAAGCATGGGCTGAATGGCAAAAGAAACAAACCATGATGATTAACGAGCATAAGCTCAACATGATGGACCCAGAGCATCGTAAATTGCTTGAAACGTCAATGGTTGGATTTTTATTTGAAGGCAAAGACGTTGAAATTGAAGGCTATCAACCGCCTGAAAAATAATGCTAATAGCCCACTTTGGGCTCTCATTAAATTCCTTAGTTGCGTTGCTTCGAATGCACGCTTTGATTGGGTCACCTCATGTCAATTGAACAAACTTTAATTGCCCGCAGCGGCGGTCAATGCGAACTTTCTGCTGTGACAGAAAACTTAGCCGTATACGAAGTTCCTCCAGTAGAACCTTCTTCCGATCATGCCATTTTGGTGAATGAAGCTTTATTGGCCCAAATCAACAGCACTGAAAGTTTAGATCCCAATGCGTGGCGAGGCTTGAACGACAGTGTGTGGTCGCAAGTGCCTGCTGTACAAGTGATGGCGTGGCGTATCCTCACGCGTTTATCGCGCCAAGGCGAAGGCTGGGCAACGGACTTGCTCGACATGCTCTATCTAGAAGATGATGTCAAAGCTTGGGCAGAGTCTGGGCTAGAGGATTCCGATGAAGATGACTCCGTTATTCACAAAGACAGCAATGGCTCGCGTTTGGCAGCTGGCGACAATGTAGTGCTCATTAAAGATCTTGATGTTAAAGGTACTAGTTTTGTGGGCAAGCGAGGTACGGCTGTTCGTGGAATTAGTTTGACGGATAACCCAGAACACATTGAAGGCCGAGTGAATGGTGTTCGCATTGTGATTCTAACCAAGTTCGTCAAAAAGATGTAATGTGAGACCGTCTCACATGAAGGCTTCTTCGGGAGCCTTTTTATTAAACAGAATCGTTAATTTCATCCTGAGAATTACCCAATTTATCCATAAACATGTCTCACTCTTCACATTGAAAACACTCTAAAACTGAAAATGTTGTACTTTTTTTGCACAGACACAAAACTTTCACAATACCACTCAAAAAATTATAACCAACTGAATTTAATAATTTAAATATCACTTAAGCCCACCTTCGTGCTGCATTCTCGAAGTCTATTCAACAAATAAAAAGGTGACATTCGTCACATTATGTTGACTTTTGTGACGAATGTCTCATAATTGCTCCCGTACTTCAGGCAAACAGCCTGTAATCAAATTTAAGACTACCGCATTCGGAGATACATGATGAAAACAGCACTTACTACAATCGCAATCGCAGCCGCAACTCTTCTCAGCTCAACAGCATCTGCTGAAGTTTCTAACCGCTATAAATTTGTTGCAAAAGACACTGCTCCTGAAACAAACATCTGCCTGATTGCTGCTCAAGAAGGTTATTCTGCTGCACGCTCAGCTGCGAAAGAACAAGGCATCCACCCAATTCGCTTAAACAGCGAAGTTATCTGCAACGGTGTTAAAGTATCGACTTTCGCTCGTCGTTACAGCTCAGAAAAATACGCGACTTCTAAAGTTTCTTCTAACGTTGTTGGCAACTTCTTATAAGCCCTAGTCCTTAGGCAAGAATGCGGAATATAGGAGTAGCGCAACACTGCGCTACTCCGTTCCCATTAAACTCTTCCGCTCCATCTCTGAGCATTTGATTCAACAATCCCTGTGTTGAATACAATCATTCCCAAAATATTTGAAATACAATCTTCTCAATGCCTTTCTAATTCAGATGTATACGATACATTTAACGAATTAAGCGAACACCATGAGTATTTCAATGCTGAACATGAACTTTGAGCAACGCGTCGTTGTCCATTCAAATGCCTTAGAATGGCAGCCCAGTCCTGCTGCTGGAGTAGAGCGTAAGCCCCTTGCCCGTGAAAACAAAGAGCAAGGTCATGCAACCAGCATTGTTCGCTATGCCGCAGGTTCTCGATTCAAGGCGCATCCGCACCCAGGAGGCGAAGAAATTTTTGTACTTGAAGGCATATTCTCTGATGAATCTGGCGATTATGGGCCAGGAACTTATATCCGTAATCCTCCGGGTACTCAACACGCACCTTATAGCTCTGAAGGTTGCGTTATTTTTGTAAAGCTCCACCAGTTTAACCCAAGCGATAGCAAGGTCGTTCGGATTGCTACCGAGCAAACACCTTGGCTACCTGGACAAGGGGGATTACAAGTGATGCCGTTGCACAGCTTTGAGCATGAAAACGTAGCTCTGGTGAAATGGCCCGCGCATGAGAAGTTTAAGCCACATCGCCATTTTGGCGGGGAAGAGGTTTTAGTGCTATCGGGTGAGTTTAAAGATGATTTGGGCAGCTACCCAGCAGGAAGTTGGATTCGCAGCCCTCATATGAGTCGTCATCATCCATTTGTTGAACAGCAAACTGTAATTTGGGTTAAAACCGGTCACTTGCCTGTGGGTGACTAAAATAGGTAGCACTCTCGTAGAAGCTATTATCTAAGCTCGCCGAGCACTCCGATAATCGACACCACTAGTTGGGTAGCAAAAGGCAATCAATGTTTCCATATCACTTCACTGGACACGACGGCACTGAATGCCTACTCCGCCCTTTAGATGACGATGATGGCGATGCTCTTGCTGATTTTTTCGATTCGTTAGGCGATTCAACGCGCCAATTGTTTGGGCCTCACCCGCTCACCGCAGCACATAGCAAATTGGTGTGTGAAACCATCGATACCGATAGTGCCGACCGCTTTGTGCTCATTCGAGCTCAGAGCATCATCGGCTATTTTATTTTGGAATACGCGCCCGCCCCTCACGAAGGTCACCGATATCAGGCGCTGGGCATAAAGCTTGACCCAACAGTCGATCCACTGTTGGCTCCCTGTATTTCAGACCCATTCCAAAGTCTAGGATATGCCAGCTTGGTGATGGATTATTTCATCCAATACGGCCGAGCCATTAAATTGAGAAGTTTTGTGCTGATGGGCGGTACGCAGGCTGGCAATGCTCTGGCTCGACACTTTTATCAGAAGCATGGATTTGAGGCATTCACAATATTTCAAACCGATGTAGAGAATATTGATATGCGGCTGCTCTTGTGATCACATTTGAAAAAGTGGCGTAGCCATCACGACCTCGCCACTTTTTCGAACAGCAGGGTGACTAATCGGCTTGCTGCCATACCCGAACGTATTCAATTTCAAAGTCGACAATACCGTCGTCTTTTTCCCCTTCAGAGCTATTTAATTCCAAATCTTCTTTGCTATCTGGGATGCCGTGCCAAGGAAACGTTTCCTGATCGAGCCAGATACTAATAGGGCGATTGGCCACCCAAGCATCATAATCGTCATTCACTTCGCGGTTTTCCAATGCCCACTTTCTAACGTCTTCCACACTCACATCAGAAATAAGCTTGCCGTCTACATAGTATTTAACGCCGCCTTCGTGCCATTCAAAACCATATACATGAAAGTCATCGGCCACGCGAAAGCCTAAATCTTTGTGCTCGGTGTACACTGGTTTACCCGGCTTACCCGTATCTTTACTCCAATCACGAATAGACCACCATAACTCTCGATCAAGATCTGCTTTTTTAGGATCGCGGTGATCGCCAAATTGTTCAAAAAAGTCTATTTCAAGCTTATTGCCTATGGCCCAGAAAGCACTGGTGATCTCTGCATCGGCTGCTTTACTCTTGATTTCTACATAGCCGTACTTAAATTCCTGTCGGCCGATAATACAGGCTGTTGTGATGTTCTCATACGGCAAAGGATCACCGAATACCGGCACTTTAATCTCATCGCTAAACGGAAAATCCGGCTCCCAACGAGTTTCAAGAATCAATTTCCCGTCTTCTAAACGATAATTTCGACCCGAGAACTGAGATGGCGCACGTCCCTTCCACACTTTCTTATTGGGCTTATCGGGATGTTTATACACAGGAACCCCATCTTCAAACTTACCCACAATATACCAACGATTCTCATCAAGCGTATCGGTTTCAAATTCGTCACTTACTTCAGTGTTTAGAACCCATTCTCCCTCATTTTTTGGATCGGAATAAGGCAATGGCCCTGCGGCATGAGCCACCGAGATCCCCGTGGTGAAAAAACCAAACACCAACATTGCTGTGGCTGTTTTTCTATTCATAAATCTCGACATCGATGAACCCTATTGAATGACTAGCAGGTTTGAAACATTGTTTTATCAAACAACACATCAAACATATGATGATTGCATACATACTAATAACATTTCTAAAGTCTATCAATCGTTCCGCCTGTCTATTTGATCCAACACACATTTCTGACGAACCAAGCGCGCTGAATGAAGCGTGTACAAACGCTAAGCACACACAAAAAAGCGGTGGCAAATACATTCATATTTGCCACCGCTTTTGCCGATTTATATTCTTCGTTAAGTCGTTTTAGAAATGGTATTTCACCATCAAGCTTGTCACGCTTTGATCGGTTTTGAAGCTACTGCTGTCTTTAATACCGTATTTATTCTTCCAATAATCATACTCAACACCCACGAACAACGAGCGCTCACGTAAGCCTAGTTGAACCCCTAAGTCGTATTTGATTTGAGGGTTAAAGTGCAAGTTCTTCTCGTAATCGCCGTCGCTATTGACCACCCAATCCATGAAACCATCAAAAATAATGGCTGAATTACCCACTGGGAATGTCATTTTCCATACGGGTGTAATTTGGAATGTATCGCCGTCTCGGCCATCAGGAAAACGCTGGTACATATTCAGCTGGAAAAAATCAAAACCGGGAATCTCAAGATCAAAACCTGGACCAATCAAAAAGGAATCCACATCCCCTTCACCAAACTCATAAGTGGTTGCCACCAGCACATCTTTAACAAAGCCGACCGACACATCTTTGTTAAGAGTTTTACTGAAACTAAAACGCGGGCTAAATTCACCATAATAAGTGCTTTTGCCATTCAAGAAATCTGATTGACCGTTGTAATTGATGTAATCAACGAAAACGAATAAATCGCCTACACTCCAACCGCTGGCGTGCTCGAATGTAACCGTTTGTTGAATTTCGGGGTTCACTTCAAAATTATTCCCCCACAGGTAACTCAGACTATTGTCTTGCCACTGTACCAACCCATTGGCTTGTGTGAACGGCGCAACCAGTACCAGGGCAGCCAATAAAAAGCGTTTCATAATGTGTCCTATTCATCTATCAAAGTGTGATTGCTGCTCTTATCATTGAGAGTCAACCAACAACATTGTTCTATATTGTTGAAATAATGATCTGATACATTTCAGAGCGGGCGAAGTATGGCACTACAGCAACCTCTTTCAATTGATTTAACCCAAGAATTAAAGTCAATATCTGACCAATTTGAAAAATTTCTTAGGTTTGCTGCTCACCGTTTATTAACAATGCAACCTAGAGCACACATTTTGTGCAAATTGCGGATTGTCAGGTAGGCCCTCATCACTAAACCCATAGGAACATCAGAAATACTGGACTGAACTACAAATCATTGAGATAACTGCTGACATCTCCTCGTATGGCGAGCACCATCGAGGGAGCGGGGAAACCATCAATAAGAGACCATTTCATGACCACACAAAACGTTAGACTGCTGGCGGGTCCAAAAGCCTATAGCCATATCATTAGAAATGGGCTCCAACCAAACGATATCTCAACATTACTTGGCGCCTCTGGAGGGCCTAAATGGTTTATTTTATCGCATTTAGACCAATACCTTTCGGGCGAATTCTTTGCCAACCGTAACACCCCATTGAACTTACTTGGTACATCAGCAGGCGGTTGGCGCTTTGCCTGTTATTGTCAAAAAGAGCCCGTTGCAGCAACCCAAAGATTTATAGAGCACTACGCCTCTACGGTGTATTCCAGCCATGCAAAAGCACCAGAAATCACTGAAAAGGCATTTGCTATGGTCGATGATTTATTAGGCCTTAGTGGTATCGAAGAGATATTGCAGCACCCTACATTTAGATTGCATGTTGTCGTGGCAAGAGCTAAACACTTTGCCGCCATGCAAAGTAATACAGCTCAATGGGTTGGATTAGCCATAGGCGCGGCGGCCAACACAATCAGCCGCAAACTGCTGCCCAGTACATTCGAGCGAATATTGTTTCACAATGCATCAGACTCAAGCCCTTTTTTGCGGCTCAATGACTATCCAACTCGCAACTACAAATTAACCGAACATAACTTAAGGCAAGTACTGCTAGCCACGGGCGCAATTCCCATGGTCATCGACCCTCAACGTGATATCAGCGGCCCCGGAAAAGGCTGTTACAGTGATGGCGGAATCGTGGATTATCACTTCGACATTCCCAATCAATCAACGGGCATCGTGCTCTACCCTCACTTTTACAAAGACATCACTCCGGGGTGGTTCGACAAAGGGCTTTGGTGGCGAAAAGCAAAACCAGAGCATTACAACAATGTTGTGATAGCCGCGCCAAGTCCTCAGTTAGTCAACACACTGCCGTATGGTAAAATCTCGGACCGAAATGACTTTAAGCGACTCTCTGTCAAACAACGCTTAGATTATTGGAAGGTCGTTATTTCAGAAGGCGAGCGAATGGCAGAATTTTTTGCGGAGCGCCATCACCGCCAAGACTGGCCGGAGTTTGTTGAACTAATGCCTGCGCCAACTCGGGCGTAGCGCTAATACGAGCGTCGAACATGCCAATGACGGCATTCAAAAAATCAGTGTCCGTCATAATTTATTCATCTTGGCGCAATAAAGCCCCGACACTATGGCTGTCATCGTCAGCCGTCTTGTCGATACCAAACCATGCACTCAACAACATTGGCCCAACAACTTGAGGAGTTTGCAATGAGCACTCATCCATTTGATCCTTTAGCATTACCTGAATTTGGAACTTTACTGCTAACCCCTTGCCCGGGCACCAAAGATGTTGATTTACCCTCATCTATCGAACAACTGAAGCAAGCTGGAGCGGTGGCAGTTGTCACCATGATGCCTGAGCAAGAAATGGAACATTTTGGCGTGACTCAGTTGCCTGAAATATGCCACCAGCAAGGGCTACGTTGGTTCAACTTCCCAATTGAAGATGATTGCGCGCCAGAAGCTGCATTTGAAGAGCAATGGGCGGAGAAAAAAGACGATGTGCTTGAAATTTTAAGTCACGACGGCACAGTGGTCCTGCACTGCAAAGGCGGTACCGGACGGACAGGGCTCATGGCCGCTATCATTCAAAAGACACTGGGCGTGCCCTTGCAAAAAGCAACTGAGGCGGTGAAGTCTATTCGCCCTAAATCTTTGACAATTCCAGCTCACACCCAATATTTGCAAAGCCTGTAAACGACAAAAAGGGGCTTCGAATAAAGCCCCCTCTTTCATTTCACATCAAGCAGCAACCGCTTGAACAGTGCCCACAATGGCAACCAATCCTAAGAAAAATCGACGTGCCATTGGGCGCATTTTAATCAAACGACAAACCGTCCAATATAATAACGTACCTAACCCAGCAGCAATCATGCTGGAGATAATAATTGACGAAAAGAATTCACTCATGTGACCTCCTAAAACCAACCAAAGGCTCATCAAGTACCCAATGTGCTCAGCAAGCCGATGAACAAAGATTAACCAAACCCGCATGTTTTTTGGGAATAAGCGTTATTCCAATCACGGTAAAACGAGTCACTCAATTTCGAATCAATAAGCGCCGTTCCCTCGTTCTTACAGTGTTTGCAATGATATGATTGCGAGTTCCTAATACAATTGCATTAAAGTTATGACCACCACACCCACACCCCATGTTTCAATTGGCCTGATTAACCCAAAAAGCGCGACCAATGTCGGTGCCGTTATGCGGGCTTCAGGTTGCTACCAAGTCAACTCCGTTCGCTACACTGGCGAGCGCTACGAACGTGCTGCGAAATACCATACCGACACGCATAACGCTCGCCTAGCCATCCCGTTGACCGGCATGAAAGATATTCTGGAAGATTTACCACAAGGCATGCAGGTGGTGTGCGTGGATCTCATTGAAGGGGCGACGCCCTTACCCCATTTCGAGCACCCAGCATCGGCACTTTACGTATTTGGACCTGAAGACGGCACGATTAGCCAAGAGTTGCTCGATCGCGCCGATCATGCCGTGTATGTACCCACCGTTGGATGCATGAACTTAGCAGCCTCGGTCAATGTAGTGCTGTACGATCGACTGGCAAAGTCAGATTTATCGAATGCAACGGATGAACTAGTCAAATCGAGCCGAGATATTAATAACAATGTGAAAGTGAAATTGGCTGATGAAAAAAACCGATAAGAAACTAGATCACCAAATTCGCGCTCGCCTAACCGATGTGTGTGAGCAAGCGCTTGAAACCGTTGACGGCTTTGAATGGCTCACTCACACCGTCAACTATGCAAACGTGTCATCAAGCCTGAACATCATTTGCGTATTTACCACTGAAGAGCAGTGCCATCACGCTTCGAACAGCTTGGCTGGTCAGCAGTTGGTACTAAACATTATCGACGAATTAACAACGCTTAATATTCAGTTAAAAAAGCCAAACCAACAGATTCAATTTGACTCCGAACAAGCATGTGAAAATCAATCAAATGGCAATTGGGCGAAACACCTTCAGTAATGCCTCGGCTATCATCTAGTGGAATGGAATCCTGCCGTTTATTCAGTTTCAATTTCAGCAGCCACCACACTGATTTCAACCAAAAGTGCTTCTCGCGCCATATCAGCTGTAACACACGCTCGAACCGGCGCGAACCCGTCTGGCACCCATGCTTCCCATACCGCATTCATTGCAGCAAAGTCTTTCATATCTTTGATGTAAATAGTGGCCGATAGCATATGCTCTTTGTCACTTCCGGCTTTGACCAAAAAAGCTTCGACTTTGTCCAGCATGGTTTGTGTCTGATGCTCAATACCTTGTGTCGCATCTGCACACACTTGCCCACACAAATACACCACGCCGTTGTGCTTTACGATGCGGCTCATTCGAGCCCCAGTTTCAATGCGTTCGATTGTCATTATTCTCTCCTGAAATAAAGCCTCTACAGTGCTCTTAATAATTCTCAATGGCGGCGGAGTGTAACCCATCAAAACGACAGACAACACCTTGACGTGTGATTCGATACAATGCGCTGCGAGTGGTTTATAATGCCCTAGGGCTGAGTCCAATGAGAGTTCCCCGTCACTATCACTCAAACACTCGCGGAGTTGCTGCAATGAATCGCAAAAAGAAGATTAATGAGACACTTAAAAAGAAGCTCAAAAAACAAAATGCGAAGCTGCATAAAAGCAATAAACCGCGTTATATATCAAAAGCTGAACGCGAAAAATTAGCACTCGAAGCCGAACAAGATCAGCAAACGCCAACAGATTCTGTGGAACATGAGTAACGGACTTCCCTCTAAACCGCTGATCGCAGTCTCTCCGTCCGAACCTTCACCAGCCGATGATGCACAACGCAGTCAGTCAGCAGCACCATCAAACGCGCCAAAGCAAGGGCGGTTGCATCGCAACTTTTATCGCCGTGGCCCTGATTACCGAAATGGCGACAATGTCAATTTCTTAGACATTAAACATCAATTTAGTTTGGGTGGTCTTGAAGTGGGACGTTGGGTCACCAAAAGTGAGAAACAAATTGCTGCCAACGTGGTTTTCGATGCACTTGCCGACTTAGCCTTTTTACTCAATATCCCACCCACTGCATTGGGCCTCAGAGGCGCATTAAAATTAGCTTTCGGTACTGGAGGGCAACGAGCTGTTCAGGCCCACTATGCACCTGTGACGCAAACTCTCGCTTTGGCTAAAAACGCAGGTGCTGGCGCTTTAGCCCATGAATGGTGGCATGCATTTGATCACCATATGGCAACCAAGTTGTTCGAGCATCCTCCTATCTCCCCCGTCAGCTTTGCCAGTACACGTTGGCTTAATGATGATGCAATTCGCCCACATCCGCTTAATCACCAACTCAGCGCAGTATTCGCTGAAGTGTTGTTAGACAATGATGGCCATGAAATGAATGACTTTGTGAAACGGTCTATTGCGCTCGATCGTCAAACCAAGCGTCGCTATTACAGCATTCCCACAGAAATGATGGCACGCGCGTTCGAGGCTTGGGTGCAAAGCCAGCACACGGTTAAAAATGAATACTTAGTCAGTGGAACCAAGCAGAGTGATTTAGCCAAAGCAGGAGGCTACCCTCAGCCGGAGCATCTGCAACGCATGTCCGAACCGATGACACGTTACTTTGCCCAATTAGGCCAAGCGATTGGTTAATCAGCTTCGGGCTTATGAGTTCGATTCGCCCATATACTTTCGCCACTGTGTGGCGGCTTATTTTTGGCAGGTGACTTGGCTGATCTGCGGGCAGAAGATCCTTTGGGTTTTCGCCCCAGAACTAAATCTAAATATAGCTGTTCAACTTTTTCACGAGCCCAAGGTGTTTTACGCAGAAACTTAAGGCTGGACGCTATGCTCGGATCTTTAGTGAAACAGTTTATCTTAATCCGTTCACCAAGGCGCTCAAAGCCATAATGTTCGACTAGCTTAGTCACTACATCTTTAAGCGTGACGCCATGCATGGGGTCTGCACTTGCGCCATTATTTTGTGAACGATTATCAGACGGGCTCATGTCGAACTAAGCCTCCGATGAAGGTGCTTTCGCTTCGTCAGGTTTAGGGTCGGTTTTTTTCACGCGAATGACGCTGCCCGCAACATCTTTACCATTTAGGTTTTTGATGGCCGCTTTTGCATCACCCGGTTTTGGCATTTCCACAAAACCAAAGCCTTTGGATACACCTGAATTTTTATCCATGACCAAATTGCATGACTGAACATGACCAAACTCAGAAAATAAGGCGTGGATCTCTTCTTCGGTCGTGGTACGAGCAAGGTTGCGAATGAGTAATTTCATGGTGTCACCGTATGGATTAGGGGGCGCTATCATACAAGGTTCAGCAAGCGATAGATAACTTCATTACAGTTAGGTGCAGATATTTATGCGCGTTTAAAGAAAAATTAAATTTACTACAAAGAGTTAGGCTAAGATACAAAACACCCTTGGTGCTAAGCGTGTGCTCAACGAACCGTCAACAAACAAGTAGAGCGCTTTTTCAGTAAAGCCTTCTGGAGTCATTATATCAACCAGCACGGCCAACGGATTTATACGCTGTGCCCTAAGTGTATATTCCTCTCTTCGATGCATTCGTAAGAGCCCATTTCAAACACTCTGCAATTGAGCGGACGGTTCTCGTAAATCGTGCACATAAGCGTATCTCGATCGAGCGCTACACACCACCCGTCTTCTGACTGAGCCATCACTTCCCCGCCCCATTCATCAATCTCGATATAGTGCTGAGGAACGCCCGTATCCGTCAAAATAATTACTTCAAGGCGGCAACAACACGCTTCACAGTTCGAGCATGTGATTTCAGGCTCATCGTGAATGTGTTTCACATCGATTTTCATAATCGCGGCCATTCGCAGGGGAATTTCAAATGAGTTACGCGAGAGATCTTAGTCATCTTCACAGTTAAAGCTTTCAACGATTTATCAATACTATAACCAAGGGGTAAGAGAAACGCACCGGAATCAACGTTGCTTTGAGTTAAAAGAGGCAGGCGGAGAAAAGGACGAGTCAAAGCAAAAGGTATTTTATAACGCCAGAAAACTAAAAAGCACCCGAAGGTGCTTTTTGTCGCTCATGCCATTTGGCAAATGAGTGCGCTTTCGATTTAAGGATATAACCGTAACTGGGAGTTACTGAATCACTTCGAAAACGACCTAGTTAAGTATGACTTAAACAGGTGTTACGTTAGTAGCACAAGGACCTTTTTGGCCTTGACCTACTTCAAACTCAACCGCTTGGCCATCGTTCAACGTAGCGTAACCGCCGCCGTTTTTGATTTCAGAGTGGTGAACGAACAAATCTTTGCCGCCGTCTTCAGGAGTGATAAAGCCGTAACCTTTGTCTGCATTAAACCACTTAACTGTACCTTTACTCATTTTCTGTCTTTCCTATCTGTATTCAATATTGATGGTATTGTTTAACACCTTAAAACAAGGCGCTAAATTTAAACCTCACTGTCCTCGCGTAGCGCCTGCATTTGCAGCCAGCGGTTTCACGAATCCGACGCCCGAAGAGAGTGAAAATTAAAACACTTCCTAAATGGCACGGCATCAAGATAGCACGAAGATTGCGGTTTTACCTCCCAATTTCGCATCTCAACCAAATTAGTTGGCGTATCAAGAGTCATTATTCTTCTTGTTTGCGCATTAATTACAGTCTTGTGACACAACATAGGGGGCTAGACGGCGGCAAAAACAACAAATAAAATCAATATAATCATATAGATACATTGCATGCAAAGCATCCGTTACATACTTTAAAAAACGCATTTTAAAAATGCAGGTCGAGAAAAAGGTCAAATAAATTTTTTTATAAAAAAATGACTTCGGATCACTTTACCGCTTGTATCGCATACCCGTCACTAAAAATAGGTCTGGCCCCGTAAAATTATCCGCACAATTCACCAACCCAGCTCCCTATTTTAATTAGCTTTGGTACACTCTGAGCGATTCCCAATCAAACCACAGTGATCGCCATGAATTATATGTCTCTTGATGACTTAAAAAACGCTTGGATTTTCAGACACAATAGCCTCCCTATCGAGGCGTCTGACCGTGCCGCCATCAAGCCTTTTACCGAACCAAGAGCCAATCAACTCTGGGATACTTTTGTCAGCAAACAAGTGGATCACCCCGACTTTTTTAAGCAAGGCGACTGGGCTTTCAACAACAACACATGGAAAGACAGTGACAACTGGGAGTCAACTTGGGACAGTGACGACCCCGCCCTTCCAGAACTGATTCAAGAACATTTAAATTGGGACATAAATACCGTGGTGTACTACTGCGTGAATCGAAAATATGTGATTGAGTGTCGTTGGGAAGTGTTTCAGCGCTGCTGGAAAAACTTCTTATTCATGGACGACGGCGCTTTGTTAATTGGTAAAAGACGTGACGAAGTGGTGCAGTTTAGTTCAGATGGCACTTTCAAAATTGGCCAAAAAGGCAGATAACATAAGCATTTGGGTCGCGTTTGCTTAAGGCACCCTGTATGCCCATCGTTAAGCTTTACGCCAAGGTGGGTTTAAGCGGTTGTCGCCAGCCCAGTACAACTTGATTTTGTTCCCTGAGGGATCATGCAACATAGCTTCGCGCCACAAATAACGCTGATCCGTTGGCATCTGATCAAACTCTATTCCTTGGCGCTTTAACTCATTCACCCAATCATCTAATTTGGGGTGTTCAAAATAAATAACCACCCCTTGATGCGTTAGGTTCGGCTCTAGTGCTAGCGAGAATGTGGACTCTCCCATCGGACATTCAAAACGAGCATAATGCGGTGTATCCACAATCAGATTAAACCCCATTTTTTCATAAAAATCAGTCGCCGCCTTCATATCCCGGACAGGTAATGTCACTTGATTCAGGTTCATTTTTCTTCGCTTCTAAGTGGTCACAGTCAGTTCAGCATACCGCCAGATTCAAGTCCGTCGCCAGCAATCACAAGATTGCGTATTTGATTCAGGTCTTGTTAAGACTTCCATGTTGATAATGAGCATGCCCCTATTGCGCACTGACGACAGGTAAAATGAATGAACTCCAATACTCCAGCAACCGACAAATTTCATCTATCGATTTTCTTTGTTGGCGCTGCACTGTTAGTGGGGTGCACATCTGATCACAAGCAAACTCCGCAACAGCCGCCTTTACTTGTAAAGACCCAAGCAGTCGAACACATAAAGTACCAAGCGTCCAACCAATTTATTGGCCGGATTGAGTCATATGATGACGTGATGATCAGCGCTCAAGTCAATGGTTACTTACACCATCAGCACTTTACAGACGGTCAGCTTGTAGAAAAAGAACAACTTCTCTATGAAGTCGACGATGTTCGTTACAAAGCTGCGGTGTCAGCTGCCAAAGCGAACATATCGCAAGCGAAAGCAAACTTAGCCAATGCTGAAATTAATTGGAAACGCGGTACATCGTTGCTCGAAACCAATGCCATTAGCCATGCAGAATACGATGCACTGACAGCTCAACGTTTATCGGCCAAAGCCCAGCTAGAAGCTGCAAATGCAGAACTGCAAGTAGCCGAAGTCGACCTCGCTCATACGAAAATTAAAGCCCCATTCAGTGGCCGTATAGGGCGGAGCAATGTGTCACCAGGTGACTTAGTGACCGCAGGAAACGGCGCGCTAACGACTTTGGTCAGTCTCGACCCCATTCGAGCAAGCTTCAACATTAGTGAACATGAACGGCTGAGTTTAGGAATAGATAAAGCACAACACTCAGATAAAGACGCAACATCGGTCTCGCTCAATTTGGGCAATCAAACGCACTACGATGAACAAGGTTTCATCGATTTTGTGGGCAACCGAATTGATATTCAAACCGGCACATTGAGCTTAAGTGCTCAATTTCCGAATACCACCCACGAACTACTACCGGGGCAATTTATTGAGGTTGTGGTCACCGCAAGTGACGCGAAAATGACTCATGTTGTGCCTCGACGCGCTATACAAAGTGATTTAGAAGGGGAGTATGTGCTGAGCGTCAATTCACAGAAATTGATCGAGCGGCACAACGTCTCGCTTGGCCCCGTGGTAGCGGAAGGTGCTGTGATATTGGCCGGATTAGAGGGCCATGAAGCCATCATTGTGTCGGGCTTGCAACGCGCTCGTCCGGGCTTTACTGCGAACGTTATTGAACACTCAACCGCAGCGTTGTAGGGGCCGATATGTTAAGTCGTTTTTTTATTCAACGCCCGAAATTTGCATTAGTCATCTCCATATTATTGAGCTTGGCGGGCAGCATTGCGCTGTTGGTGTTGCCAGTTGCTCAGTATCCTCAAATTAGCCCTCCGTCGGTGAGTGTTTCTGGGAGCTACTCGGGGGCCAGTGCAGAAACCGTTGAAGAAGCAGTTGGCGAAGTCATTGAAGCGTCCGTGAATGGCGTTGAAAACATGCTCTACATGAGCTCTAAAAGCTCAAATGACGGTTCCTACACCTTAACCGTCACGTTCGAGTTGGGAACAGATCCCGACATGGCACAAATTAATGTGCAAAATAGAGTGACTCAAATTGAGTCGAAGCTTCCTGCTGAAGTCCGGCAAGTGGGCGTGACCGTGCGCAAACAGTCACCGGACTTACTCATGGTTCTGAATTTCTATTCACCCAATGGCGAATACGATGACGGCCTCATCAACAACTATGTAAAGCTCAATGTTGAGGATCAACTTGCTCGAGTCAAAGGCATTAGTGAAGCGCGTATTATTAGCGCCGCGGAATATGCCATGCGGGTTTGGGTAAACCCTCAAAAATTGGCAAACCTAGGCCTGACCACCAACGACATTCGAGGAGCCTTGCAAGAGCAGAATGCGCAAGTTGCGGTAGGCTCAATTGGCGCACCTCCTAATGCCGATACTAACGATGTTGAATTCAATCTCATTACTAAAGGACGGTTGGAAACCGAGGAGGATTTTGAAAACATTGTGTTATTGGCGAACCCCGATGGTTCAACCGTTTATCTCAAAGATGTAGCTCGTATAGAATTAGGCAAACGCGGCTACATGGCCTATGCCGAATACCGCGGACAACCGTCTGTGGCAGTGGTAATGTCACTGCAAACCGGTGCCAATGCACTTGAAAGTGGCCAAGCCACAATGGCGCTACTAGAGAATCTATCGTCTGAATTTCCTGAACATTTACAATACGATGTAGTCTACGACACCACTTTATTCATTGATGAGTCCATCCGAAATGTTATCAAAACACTGATTGAAGCAATTTTGTTGGTGATCGCTGTCACCTATCTATTTTTAGGCAGTTTACGGGCCACTCTGGTACCTGTAATCGCAATTCCAGTGTCACTCATTGGTACCTTTGCCATCATGCTGGCCACTGGATTTACCATCAATACCATTACCTTATTCGGCTTAATTTTAGCCATTGGTATCGTGGTTGACGATGCCATTTTAGTGATTGAAAACGTCGATGTAAAAATGGTCGAAGATCCAGCTATCTCGCCACGGTTAGCCACACTTAGGGCCATGAAAGAAGTCACAGGCCCAATTATATCGTCCACCTTGGTGTTGCTCGCAGTTTTCCTACCAGTTGCGCTGCTCCCTGGGATCACTGGCGTTATGTACCGGCAATTTGCCATTACCATTTGTATTTCTGTGGTGATCTCATCGATTAACGCCCTCACCTTGTCACCCGCTATTTGCTCGTTAGTACTTAAACAAGGCGAGGAACAGCACGCAGGTTGGTTTAATCGCTTTAACCAAGGCCTAGCGAAAGTCACCGAGCAATACGGCAAAGCTGCAGGCTATTTGGTGCGCAAAAGCTCAATTCTACTGTTGTTCTTTGGCCTCGCAATGGGCTGTGTGTATTGGCTTAACGCCAATACGTCCACCGCGTTTGTGCCACAAGAAGACCAAGGCGTATTACTGGTAAATGTACAATTACCCGACTCAGCCTCCCTCAATCGCACGGGTGACGTCAATCAGGCAGTTGAAGCCATTGTGTTGAAAGAGCCGGGGGTAGAGGCCGTTGGCGCAATTACTGGTTATGGACTTTTGGCAGGCTCGATTCAGTCGAACGCTGGCACCATGTTCATTAAGCTCAAACATTGGAACGAGCGCAACAACATGGACGGCGAACATAGCGCCGACGCTATCGCAAATCGCATCAATAAAGCTGCATTTATGGGTATTCAAGATGCCATGGTGTATTCGTTTGGACCTCCTGCAGTTCCCGGCATGGGAACCGCTTCAGGGTTTGAATTTGTACTGCAAGATACCTTGGGACGTTCACGCAGCGGCTTGGCCGAAACCATGCAGGAATTTGCTCAGCGCGCCAATGAAGCGCCAGAAATAACTGGAGCCTTTTCCACTTTTCGTGCCGATGTACCTCATTTTTTTGTGGATATCGATCGTAAAAAAGCCAAACAGCTCGGCATTCCACTGGGTGACATTTTCGCCACATTGCAAGGCAGTTTAGGCACAATGTATGTGAATGACTTTACGCTGTACGGCCGAAATTTCCGAGTGAATATTCAAGCCGAAGACGAGTATCGCGCAACCCTAGATAATTTGGGGCTATTTCATGTGCGCGCAGCAAACGGCGACATGGTAACGCTCGATACGCTAGTACAACTCGAACAAGTCTATGCCCCCGATGTTGCATGGCGCTACAACATGTATCGTTCAGCGGTACTCAGAGGTGAGCCGGCTACAGGCTATTCATCGGGTGATGCTCTGGCAGCAATGGAACGAATCGCCGCTGAGATTTTACCAAATGGTTATCAGTACGAATGGACGGGTCTGGCCTATCAAGAAAAAGAAGCCGGCAATCTTGCCATTTATGCGTTCGGGCTAGCGTTATTGTTCATCTATTTATTCATGGTGGCCCAGTACGAAAGTTGGACCATACCTTTAGCCATTATTCTGGTGGTCCCCGTTGCCACTCTGGGGTCATTTTTAGCGCTGCAAATCGCCGGACTACCGATGAACTTATATGCTCAGATCGGACTGGTGTTACTCATTGCTCTCGCGGCTAAAAATGCCATTTTGATTGTTGAATTCGCGCGTATTCAACGAGAAGAACGCAGTCAAAATATTGATGATTCTGCGGTTCGAGGTGGAAAATTGCGGTTTCGAGCGGTGAACATGACGTCATGGTCATTTATCTTTGGCATGATCCCATTAGTACTGGCAAGTGGTGCAGGCCATATGGGGCAGAACTCTCTCGGAATTTCATTGGTTGGAGGCTTGTTGTGCGTACTGCTCGTGGGGACCTTCTTCATTCCTGGTTTTTACGCCATGATTCAACGCCGACGCGAAATACATCATGGCGGCTCAACCAAGTTGATTGAAGTGATCGACCCCGAAGAACGCAAACAAGACTAACAACAAACGACAGGATCAATGAAAAGCCAGCTTTCGTGCTGGCTTTTTTATGTTGGCACCGCCATGATTGAACCTCAGTGTATTGTTGAACAGCAGCACACAGGGAATCGTCTCAGTCACCTCATATGAAGAGCAACAACTATGCATCTCGATAAGTCCAATAAACGAATCGCCAAACGTACCAGCAAAGGATTTCAAGGATACCCCCTGATCGCAGTTGCCTATTACGGCCCTGATGATCAAACAGCCACTAAGGTTGTTTTAGAATTCGTCGCAGAAGAAGGTGCTGCGCCGCAAATTGAGTCTTTTACAACAGGCTCAGACATTCGCAAAGATGAAGTTGTGCAAACCACTATTTTGAAAATCATCGAGCGCGCTCAAGCCAAAACCGTCACCCAAACGGACTCTGTGGTGGGTTGCCCACACCAAGAGGGCGTAGACTTTATGGCCGGAGGCGATTGTCCGTTCTGTACCTTCTGGCAAGGTAAACCGCGCTACACCGGCGAATCTTAAGAGTAGTAGCGAAGCCGTATTGGTTGCAATGCGGCTTCGTAATGCTAGTGCACATCTCCCACGTCTTCGCACAACTGCTTGAGCCAACGCGACAATTTAATCATCTCAGCTTGTTTCTGCCGACTTTTCTTATAGGTGAAATGAAAACTATCGCCGGTTTCAAACACATGAGATGGAATACGTTTGAAGCCAAATTCACGGTCGGACTCAGACAGCTGATAATCATTAATTAATGTGATGCCTTGATCATAGCGAGCCGCTTCTATGGTGAGCAACACATGACTAAAATGTTGCATATCCACTTCATTTGGAATGATGACATTTCCGGCTTTGCCCCAACGAATCCAATCTCCGCCCTTTTCCACAAAAATAGAATTTGCCGACAACAACGGATAGTTCCACATGGCCTCTGGCAACGGTAATCCTTCAATCTCACGCCATATTTTCTGGCTGCATACCGGGTATAACACTTCTTTGAATAGCAACTCAGACACAAAGTTTCGAGCCGGTGGTTGAACCGTAATGAAACAGTCACCTTCTTGGTCGGTTTGTGCCGGATCGCCCGCCACCATGTTCAAGGTCAAATCGATATCAGGATGCTGACGCCGCCAATCTTCAAGTTTAGGCACCAACCATTTCACCGCCAGTGAGCTATATACAGCCAATCGAATCTGGCCCTTAGTTCCTTCTCTCATCTGTTGGCTGGCTTTAGAAATTGAAGCCAATGCCGGACCAACTTCCTCTAAATAGTGTTCACCCAATTGAGTGAGCTCAAGAAGCCGCCCCTGTCGCATAAATAGCGCTTCACCTAGATATTCCTCAAGCAAACGAATCTGATGACTCACCGCACTTTGAGTCACATTCAGCTCATGCGCTGCGTTAGAAAAACTATTTAAACGGGCCACGGATTCAAAGTACTGAACCGCCCGAAGCGGAGGCAACTTAACCATCTAAATATCTCATACTGATTATATATATATCACTTAACCTCATCCTATTAGATCACTTATCATTCTTCAAACCGTAAATACAGAAGGAGGTTCTCATGAAAAAATTAACAGTTGGCTCTGCCATGGGGCTATTGATCCTCGGCAATGTAATTGCGGTATTTTCAGATGCGTTAATTAAAGTCGTTGCCAACGATGTCGCGGTATTTCAGTTTGTGTTTTTCAGGCAATTGGCAGCCGTTCTGATACTTATTCCATTTTGCCTCAGCATGAGCAAAAAAAGCTTATGGGAAGGTTTAAAATGGCATGTTTTGCGCGGCCATATTTGGCTTTTAGGTGCGGTATTCATGGTTGTTGCAATTGGTTCTATGCCATTAGCAACGGCTAACGCCATATTTTACGCGGCCCCTTTGATGATGCTGCCACTTGCGATGTTACTGTTTAAAGAAAAGCTCAGTAAAACTAGCTGTGCAGCAGCCGTATTGGGCTTTGCTGGAGTACTTGTGATCATCCGGCCATCGGAGCTTGATTGGGCAGCAATATCAGCGCTTGTGGTGGCGCTTACATTAGCTATGAACAACTTGCTGGTGCGTAAACTACCCACACACCAAACCGTACCACAAACACTCATGCTCACAAATTTAGTGGGAATTCCAGCTTCGGCTGCGCTCATGTTGTGGGAAGGGACACCTATGGATTGGAGTGTATTTCCAATGGCAGCGGGATCGAGTAGTTTTATTATGATTTACGCAGCAACGTGTGTGATTGCGTATCGGTCAATTGAAAGCAACAAAATTGCCAGCGCAGAATACAGTGGCCTATTAGGAGCCGTGGCTGTGGGTCTTATCATGTTCAACGAAGTACCAGACTGGTTCATGGTTGTTGGCACTGCATTGATCATTGTGCCCATGCTAATTATCGCCCGGCGAAAGTCAGACAAGGTTCACTCCGAATCTTAGTAAGTCTGCCAATATAAAAGCCGAAACTCGGATGTGTTTCGGCTTTTTCATAGGTCAGGGTTTGCGCCAAAAACCATCTGCTATTTCTTATTGTCGGACAGCAATTCGCTCACTTCCGCTTCAATCGAAAGATCCGATTCATCCAGCACTTGCTCCGACTTCGATGCCTCATCCACAGCTTCAATAGCCGAACGCTTCACCACTGCTTTCTGTAAAATAAGTGAGTTGGGGTATGTGATCAGCTCATTGCCACGCCGAATTAACACATGAAACATAGCAATCTCTTCGATCACACCACTAATATCATCATCTTTATCAACTACTTTGATCTTATCTCCCACTCGGTATGGAAACCCAAAGAAGATAATTAAACTCGCGGTAATGTTGCTCAAAATGGACCACTGAGCGAATAGCGCAACACCTAACACAGCAAAGATAGATGATAAAAATATCGAAACTTGAGAGTATTCAATCCCTAAAAAGCTCAATAAAACAATGGCATAAAATACCATCAACGCCAAACTTACAGTTTTAGTAATGTACTTAATTCGATAAGCGCTCACTGACTTTGCAGAACCCAACTTATCGATGGTCGATGTGGCGAAGCGCAAGCTGCTGTAAAGCGCGAGTAAAATTAAACCTACAATCAAAATACTCATCGAATCATATTCTCTTGGGGATGGATTGTGAGCCTTCCAGTGTAACAGCGAGCGTCGATATAAACCTAGCGACTGCCATGTGAGGCACCACTCAAGTAATCGATGACCTTAGCTGAACGACCTAGGGCGCCTACATGTATTTTAGGCAAAACCTCAGATCGCATTACACATATCACAAAAATTTTAATTTTAAAGGTTTTCACATTGCCTTAACAAACATCATATGTTTATATCCGTAATATGAATTCAATTCATCGTTTATCGAGATACACCCACGAAGGAACGACATGAAAAAGATATCGCTATTAGGCGGACTCGTTGCAGCAATCATGTGTGCTGCAACTTCGGTTAAAGCTGCTGAGCAGCCGAACATTATTCTTATTTTCTCAGATGATGCTGGTTTCGCAGATTTTGGGTTTCAAGGTAGTCAGTCAATCAAGACTCCAAATTTGGACACCCTTGCACAAAAGGGGGTTCGGTTTACTCAAGGTTACGTTAGTGACGCAACATGTGGTCCTTCACGCGCAGGCTTGATGACCGGACGTTATCAACAGCGTTTTGGTTACGAAGAAATTAATATTCCAGGATACATGAGCCCCGTGTCCGGCGTTAAAGGTGCAGAAATGGGTTTGCCGCTTGAGGAGACTACGCTGGCAGATGCATTGAAGAAACAAGGCTACAAAACCGCTGTATTTGGCAAATGGCATCTCGGTGATGCAGACCGTTTTCATCCCCTCAAACGCGGATTTGATGAGTTTTATGGCTTCAGAGGCGGCGACCGTAGCTACTTCGAGTACAACGATGAAAACAAATTAATGTCGATGGAAGCCAGCTTCGATAAGAAAACTGAACGCGGTTTCGGTCACTACGAAGAGCCTAAATCCTACCTAACCGATGTGTTGGCCGATGAAACCATCGACTTCATTAACCGCAACAAAGACAATCCTTTCTTCGTGTACCTTTCATTCAATGCGGTGCATACGCCAATGGAAGCACTGCCTGAAGATCTGGCCTTATTTCCCGAACTCACAGGCGAGCGCAAAACACTTGCAGCAATGACATGGGCAATGGACCGAGCCATTGGACGAGTGCTCGATAACCTCGAAGCGCACAATTTATCAAACAACACGCTCATCGTGTTTACCAATGATAATGGAGGGCCATCGGACAAAAATGGATCGAGCAACTACCCACTTGCCGGGACTAAATCGAACTTTTTAGAAGGCGGTATTCGTGTGCCATTTCTTATGACATGGCCCGACCAACTCAAGCCCGGTGAATACAACTACCCTGTCAGCACACTTGATTTAATGCCAACATTTTACCGCTCTGCCGGTGGCATCGAAATGCAGGAAAACTGGGACGGAGTTGACCTTATTCCGCACTTAACGGGCAAGAACTCAAACCGCCCTCATCAACTGATGTTCTGGAAGAAAGAAACTCGCGCCGTGATCCGCGATGGTGATTGGAAACTAGTGCGCCACCCAGATCGCCCAGCAGAATTATTCGACCTGAGCAAAGACGTTGGCGAGCAAAATGACTTAGCCGCGAAAGAACCTGAACGCGTCAAGCGTATGTTCAAACAATTATTCGAGTGGGAACTCACACTTGAGCGTCCACGCTGGTTGCTGAAGCGCAAATACGAGCACTATGACGTAAGCCGCATGGACAAATATCGCGTGCCGAAGCGGCTCGACTAACACTTTAATTCTCCATTTTGCCCTTCACTACATGAAGGGCTTTTTTGTTTTTATTCATCACAGGCTCAAAGCTCAACTGTACAAATATTAGACAGCTCTATTAAAGCTTCTACCCTTAAGGTTCTAAGTCAACTTGGAGGACTTCGATATGAACCTATTTAAGAGAGCGTTATGGATAACGGCAGCACTGCTACTCAGCTCATGTAGTTTAAGTGATTTATATTTATTTGATGATGAGAGTGAAGGCACTGCAGGTTTTACCCTTGCAGGTATTTATGATGACCAAACACCTATCACTGAAGATAACGGCATAGCGCCCAATGGCGCGCAAGTATCAACGTGCGACGAAACACGTTTACAAAACTTTTTAAGACGCAGCACCGCTGAAAGCCTCGCTCCCAATAACCCAGCCCTTGGCTCTATCTACGTCGATCTTGGCAGCCTCAAAGCGCGCTGCACCCACCAAGACTTAAACAGCTATTACATCGTTGACTTAATCTCTCCAGATTTAACAGGTAACAGCAAATGGTCGTCGATTGACAAAGTGAACTTTAAATATGCTTCAGAATTATCGAGTCACGGCAGCGTATTATTTGAACTGGTCGTGATTTATAACAATGGCACCGTGACCTACTCGCCGCAACCACCCACTAGACTGAGCTATTCGGTTCCGCCCCATTGGAACCAATACTCGGTAGACCTTGATCCAAGCAATGGCCCAATTGACGAAATTAGGTTTCGATTTTTCTATACCGTAAATAAAGCAGTGCCCCTGGTCGGCGATAATCACAATTCATCTCTAGGTATTTATATTGACGCAATTAGCGCCCATAAATCCATTTGATGAAGCGCTAAAAAGGGTATGTAAACATCCTCTCAAACCATCAATCCACTGCCGCCTACAATTTGTCGATGTAACCTTTTGGCGGCGGCGTCCAACCGCGCTCCGAATCAGAGTGCCCATCTAATCGATCACCTTCCATGCCCTCGTCCAGAGCCGCTTGCAGCTGTTTAAATATCTCACGGTAGCGCGCAAACGTCTCACCATTGACTTGCCCTTGCTGCCAGCTCTCATAAAGTTCTTGGTGATGAGATTGCTCAATTTCAACAAAACTTTGCGCAAGGTGCTGCGCCCTAAACGGGTGAATACCGCTCAGCGACAAGGCTTTTTCACCCGCTGCAAGTGCTGAATAATAGGTTTCGCTAATAATGACATCGGCCCCTGCTTGTTCAAGTTCATAGCTATGGCCGCGATCAAAGGCACGAGCCAAAATCTTGAGATGAGGATGAGCATGTTTAAGGTAAGTGACCAATTCCACAGCTTGAATCTTATTGTCGATGGCCACAACAAAAAGTGACGCTTCATCAATCCCTACAGTTTCTAGTAACTCAGGGCGTGTGGCATCGCCAAAGTAGCTTTTAATATTAATATTTCTGAGTAAATCCACCTGCCCAGCTTGAGCATCTAGCACCACTGTTGGAATGTCATTCGCCACCAGCAAGCGATTCACAATTTGCCCAAAACGTCCCACGCCCGCAATAATCACCTGACCCTGACTGTCTGGAACGTCTTGTTCAGCGGCATTCGATTGCTGCTGATATCGCGGCAAAATAAGGCGGTCATAAAGAATAAATAAGCCGGGTGTTAGAAACATAGACAACGCCACCACCAGCGACAGTATTTGCGCATACTCTGGGGGCAGCACATGATTTCCGACGGTAAAATTAATCAACACAAAACCAAACTCACCCGCTTGAGAGAGGCTCAATGCCAATAGCCAACCATCACTTGAGCGCACTTTAAATATCAGTGCCAACACAAATAAAATAGCGGCTTTAATCGAGATCACCGCAAGCGTAATCCCAATGACGATGGCAAACTCATCCACTAACACCGAAAATTGAATGCCCGCTCCTACGGTAATAAAAAATAGCCCAAGCAATAAACCTTTAAAGGGCTCGACGTTGGCTTCTAGCTCATGTCTGAAATCACTGTTTGCCAGCACCACTCCGGCCAAAAAAGTACCCAATGCGGGGGATAAACCAATCAAGCCCATTAAAGTCGCAACACCAATTACCAACATCAGGGCTGCCGCAGTAAACACCTCTCGAAGGCCTGATGCGGCGATAAAATGGAATAAGTGACGGCTTAAAAAGCGCCCAGAAGCAATGATGGCTGCAATCGCTCCCACCACCACGAGCGCATAATGCCAGCCGGTTAAATGCGCCACCAAACTCAAAGAATCGCCGTGCGAGTCTTGCGCGACTTGTTGGCTGGTTTCGAGCAGCTCAGGAATGGCCAATAACGGAATCACCGCCAACATCGGAATCACAGCAATATCTTGAAATAACAGTACCGAAAATGAGCTTCGTCCTCCGTCGGTTTTACTCAGCCCTTTTTCATTAAAGGTTTGCAACACGATGGCGGTTGATGACAAAGACAACAGTAAGCCAATCGCCACAGCAGTTTGCCAAGCAATCCCCCAATACAATGCGCAACCGCTGAATACCAGCGTAGAGAGCGTCACTTGTAACCCGCCCAACCCCAGCAGACGATGTTTCATTGCCCATAGCATTTTGGGCTCAAGTTCTAAGCCCACCAAGAACAACATCATGACCACGCCAAATTCAGCAAAATGCTGAATAGTTGCAGTTTCTTGTCCTACAAAACCAAGTACAGGCCCTATCACCACACCGGCAACCAAGTAACCCAACACCGAACCCAAGCCTAATCGTTTGGCGATAGGCACCGCGATCACCGCTGCGCATAAATACACAAATGCATGAAGTAAATAACCGGTCACGGGGTCACCTCCATGACATGATCACGGGCCAGTTTCAGCAAATCGTATTGCCGAAGCGCATCGAAATTAAAATCTGGCTTTGAGAATTCACCCAGCCAAAGCAGCCACTCCAGCACATGATCAGACAACTTTCCGTCCTCTTTCGCAGTACGAGCCCCAAATAAAGCATAGGGTGGTAAGTACGTCATGCCGGTGAGGTTTGCAGTTTGTTCTAACGGTTGCAGCAATTCGGGCAAGGTAAAGCGGTTCAGGCCACTTGCTTGATAAGCACTTTCGGCTCCGCCAGCACTCAACACGCAGATAAACTTTTTGCCCGTCAACTCACGTCCATCCGCGCCATAGGCAAATCCGTATTCCAGCACCAAATCTTGCCACTCTTTGAGAATGGCGGGTGTCGAGTACCAGTAAAGCGGAAACATAAAACAAATCACATCATGATCACGCAAACGCTGCTGTTCGAGGTCTATATCAATTCTAAAAGACGGGTATTCGGCGTATAAATCAACCGCCGTTACATGATTCACTTGGCACGATGCCTCGAATAAAGGGCGATTAATCTCAGAACGATGCGTTGAAGGGTGTGCGTACAAAATAAGAACTCGGTTCGACATACAAGGCTGGCCACGCTGAAAGAGTCATGCAATACCTTATACTGTAGGCGTATCCGCCCAATTATTCTAACAAGCTTCGCTGCCTTCAAAGAATAAACCACACTAAACAAAGGGTTATATGCGCAACCTGCCCCAATAACAGCAGCTCTTTAAGGCGACTCGAAACCAAACTTAGAATTGAAATAAGTGATCCTTCACACCAAAAGTAAACGTCATACCTTTATTAATGTGACACCTTTAACAAAATAACAACACTAAATTGATCAGACCCCATCCCTCTTCCATACTAGCCCCCAACAACGACTGAATACTCGCTGGAATAACAAGGGAGATTCAGAATAAAAACAACACGCACAACCACTTAGTGTTTACGGAAGAGAAATGCATATCACGGCAATTCACTCACTCAGTAAATTAGCATTGGCGGTCTCTTTATGCGCCGCTGGTCTTGCTGCCCCCGTTCAAGCAGACTCGCTTGCAGGTGCCTACCAAGAATCCATTATTGACCAAGACAAAGAATACTTTGTGAACTTGGTGAACGATGCGAGCCCAACAGTCATTACTGCGATACCAGGTGAAACTTGGACCGAGCAAACGGCTCGGGTACAAGCGGCAATTGATGCAGCATCGCAAGAGGTAAATGGAGGAGTCGTTCAGCTTGTTGGTGCGCAATTTCGCTTAGGTCATATTGAACTCAAAGATAACGTACGAGTTGAAGTCGACCCCAATGCCACCATCGATATGATGGAAAAAGTGCTGTTTGACATGGGCCGAGGAGCCAGTAATTTTTACTATCCTGAACGCCAACAGAATATCGAAGTGACTTCGATGGTGCAGGGTGAAAAGTTCACCATTAACGTCAACAAAACCGTTAAAAAAAGAAATGCTATCCCATTCCGTGTGGGCTACGTGTACAACTATGCACTGTCGCATTTCCATGTTGACGATTACTACACGATCTTCCCATCCGTTTTCATTGTTGCCGACAGTGACAACCGCAAAGAAGAAGGCAATTTAACCTACGATCGTACCTCGTTTAAGGGCGCAATTGTAAACGCCAGTTCCGATCAAGTGCACACAGGCTATGCTCTTGTGCAGCCCTTCAGCGGCAAACGCATTTACATGAAAGATTTAGATGCCGAAGGCGGCCTTACCATTCGCTTAGAGCCCGGCAGCGGAAAATCCAATGACTGGTTAAACCGAGCAGGTCAACAAGTCGGCACCATTGAAGAAATTCGCCTGATCAATATTCACAACTCGGACGGTATGGCTGCGCTTTTCCTCAAGTCACACCAAAAAATAATTTCGCAAGTTCACGCAACCAACATCACTGCGACCGACAGCGCCTTTGCTGTAATGTCGAATTCCAGCGACTCGAAAGTCTTTCAACGAGGGCGCTTTGAAGACATTAAAATCGACGGAGTCATTCGACTTGATCAAACCTATGACGAAACACGCGCAGATATAGGTCCATCATCTCAATATTACGTTGTGGATAGTCACCTAGAACAACTGCAAGCCTTGGCTGCGGCCGATCATGAAGCAGGTAACCGCAATAACACCAACCCTATTTATAGCGACTTACCACTGTCACCAACCGAAGACCGAGCACGCCGCGAAACCAAGCCCATGGCACCGGTGCTGATGGCTTCTTCCGATCGTGCAGAAAATGCAGGTTCTCGCTTCTTAGGGCGCTGGCAATACGACATTAGCCAAGCCGATATTCAGGCATCGCAATACTTACCACTTGAGCATGAAAACCTCGTGTTATACCGACAAGACGCTCGGTTGTTAAATGGCCGACCCGCAACTGATTGGGCAGAAGAAAAAGCATGGGATATGGACGGTGACGGTGTTCGAAATCGCTTTGAAGATGACTTCGATGGCGATGAAGTGCTCAACGAACACGATGCCTTCCCTTACGACAAAAACGAAACCATGGACTCAGACGACGACGGCTACGGCGATAATTCTGATGCATTCCCATTCGACCCATCAGAGTGGGCCGACCATGATGGCGACCTCGACGGCAATAACATTGATGACGATGACGACAACGATAACGTTGATGACACAACCGATGTATTTCCGTTCAACACTGCAGAATCCGTTGACACTGATGACGACTCGATTGGCAATAATACCGACACAGACGACGATCACGACGGTATTGACGACGCACTCGACCACTTACCTCTCGATGCTCGCGTTGGCATTTTGGGCGACTTAGACGGCGACAAAGATGTTGACTCGATGGACATCCGAGCGTTTAGCCACGCCCTTCGAGGCCATACGGAGCTGCACCCTGTATACGACTTAAATGGTGATCAACGCATCGATCGCCGAGACGTACGGGAACTCACCAAACTTTGTACTCGCAACCGCTGTGGAGTGAAATAATGAGTCATCATATTAATACTTGGGCGCCACTGGCACTCATTCTATGTTCATCATTCAGCGCAACTGCGTCTGTCATCAGCACTGAATTTGATCAAACTGATTATGCTGCAGGCGACAATGTCGCAATGGATGTCTTCGTGAACGCTGCGAACCCAGACATCATGTGGCTCGACTTTGACTTGGAATTCAATGATACCGAACTCTTATTTGAGCAGTTCGATTTCACGTCAGAGGTGATCAACAGCAGTTTCTACGCCGATGCATACGACTTCTTTGGAGCCGCTCCGCTGACCATTAGTGTTGAGTTTGCAGACAGTTGGGACAACGCACTCTCTCGCAGCTTTAAACTCGGTACCGCAAGCTTCTCTGCGCTGGCCAACACAATACCAAGCGCGAGTTTGGGCTACTTCTCAGCCGAAGATGCAAATGGCAACACCATTGAACAAACGCAAATCCCAGAACCACCAGCATGGGCACTTGTTGGCTTGTCGCTCATGATGCTTGGCGCTGCACGTAAAAAACATCCCCTGAAATAACAAAAACCATTGAGTCATGTTCCATTTTTGCGGCTCGTTGGGGGCCGCCTTTTTTTATTCCAAATGAAATGAGGCATCGTTTCATTTGGAATAAAAAAACACACAACAAAGGCCCAATCGAGGCTATTCACAAAAACACACAGGCTGAAGACAATGACCAATAACTATCTCAATGCCGCCGCACTGCTTCTTGCGAGCACGGCTGTCACCGCCGAAGTCATTCGCCCTACAGGCTCTACTGCAGGCCAAGTCCGCTGGCAAGAGCAAGGCAATCGAAGTGATGATTTTGAAAGTGGTTCACTCAACCCGAGTATTTGGCAAAACGCCCCCGCCAGTTTAAATGTAGGCGCATGGACATTCGACCCATCCAACGCATACGTTAGCAATGGCAGGCTGGTAATTGAAACCACTCAAGAAACCCATACTCGGGCGTTTCAAGACAGCTGTTGGGACGGCGTAGCGGGTGGTTCTTCTCAAACTGTACAACGCCAATTATTCTACAAATCTGGCGCTGTTCGCACCTCAGCAGAAGGCGTGTATGGTTTCTATGAGGCTAAAATTAAAGGCGTAGAAATGTTTCCGGGCTTGAGCCCTGCATTTTGGCTTTACAGTGACGGACACCCTTTTGGTGATCGCAATCAACCCGGCCAATATGTGGACTACAGTGAAATCGACATTGTTGAATTACAACAAGCAGATTGGCGCTCACCGACTGACGTTGATGACCAATTCGACATGGACCATAACCTCCATGCCCGTGTTGAAGAAAATGGCCAAATTGTTTGGAAGCGTCCAAAGCAAAATCCAGATCAATTGCTGCATTACCGAGCACCATTTGATCCGCGCTTAGGTTTTCACACCTACGCGGTTGAAAACAGACCTGACCGCATCACATGGTATGTCGACGGCAAAGAAGTCGGCTCACAGGTCAACAAATGGTGGCACCGCCCCATGCATATGATTTTCTCGCAAGGGCTTCGTCGTCAGCTGATTAAATACAATGCGGCTTGCCAACGGGCCGACCCAAACCCTGACAATGTGGTCTCTGCAGGCTTCCCAAATCAAGCGCGCATGCAGGTGGAATACGTAAAGGTATGGAAAGCGCAACCATCCGTTTGGATTGAGCAACCCAACCAATATCAAAGCACGTCATATTCAAATACCGGTTCGATGGACGTCACCGTGTCTTATCATGGCGGCAGCGATTATTTCGTCAGCAATGACACTTACAATGGTATTACGCTCAACCTAATCGAGAAAAATGCCAATGGTTTAGTGCGAGTTGTGAAAAGCGTAAACGATGCATCAACAACCACCGATGCCAAAAAGTACGCAGGCGATACTGAGTTAACCATTAACTTATCGGGCGTGACACCTACAGCTCAGCTTCCGTCGGGTCATTTCTATGCCTTAGCTCCGGTATTTAAGTCATCGAATGGTTCTATTATTTATGCGCAAAGCGCGGTGGCCGACATTAAAATCACCGGCTCAAACACTGGCAATGTATCAGTAACAGGTGTGAATCTTACACCCGCTAATACGAGTTTATCGGTAGGCAGCACGAAGCAACTCAATGCCTCAGTCAGCCCTTCTAATGCCAGTGATAAGTCGGTGTACTACTACGTTGACGACACCCGTGTGGCGAGCGTGAATAATGGAGGACTAGTCACCGCAAAAAAGCAGGGAACCACTCGCGTTACAGTCACAACAAATGATGGCACATTTACAGATTTTACCAATGTGACGGTCACCGCCAATACAACAACGCCTCCTGCTGAAAGCGGTATTGAAGATGCCAGCTTTGAATCAGGTAATCTGAACCGTTGGAACAAAAGCTGGGGCAATGTATCGGTTGTGTCTAACAACGCTAAAAGTGGCAGCAAGGCCGTGTACTTGAATGGTTCTGGTGGTGCAGTGCAAATTATTGCAGTTGAACCTAATACCACTTATACCCTCAAAGGCTGGGGTAAAGTATCTGCGAAAGGTCAAAATGTTCAAATGATGGCAAAAGATTTTGGTGGCTCAAATAGAACCATTAAATTTACATCCACCGCCTATACGCAGAAGAGCTTAACCTTTACCACCGGCTCAAATAACACGACTGCGAAAATCATTTTCGCAAGCGGCAATAAAGCCTTTAAATCTTGGGGAGATGATTTCAGCATCACCAAGCAGTAAGTCAGGTTTTCTCAACCAACTTAGCTGTTCAAAGGCCGTGATATATCAATATCGCGGCCTTCTTCGTGTAGCACTCAACACCTTCCTTAATCTTACTGCCAATAGGGAGGCGACCCATAGTATTGCGAAAAGTACTCGATAAAGACGCGCACTCGCGGCGCTAACAATTTCGAGGTGGGGTACACCGCCCAAATCGACGCGTCATCAATCAAAGGATAGTCTTCCAACACCTGCACCAAGGCACCACTTTGCAAGTGCTTGTAAGCAATCCAAGTGGCGCACATGGCAATACCTAACCCGTCTACACACGCATCGCGCACCGCCTCGCCGTGATCGGTTCTGATATTACCTTTGCCTTTAAAACTCACACGTCCTTTGGCGGTTTCAAATGTCCACTGCGACAGGCCAGCATGATGAATACATTGATGTTTTTTCAGATCTTCTGGCGTTTTAGGAATACCGTGCTTTTCCAAATAAGCAGGCGCCGCGCAAATGATGCGCTTGTCTTCTGCCAGCTTGCGCGCAATTAAACTTGAGTCTTGCAGATTGGCGTTACGAATCGCAATATCAAAACCGCCGTCCACCAAATCAACCATCGAATCCGTTAATGAAATATCAATGGATAAATCAGGGTACTGATCTAAAAAGCCTTTCAATGCAGGAATGACATGCATTCGCCCAAAAGATGCTGAAGCCGTAATACGAAGGACACCTTTGGGCAGCTTATTACCGGTGCCGACAGAGGCAATACCGGCATCAACAGACGCCAGGATCTGCTTCGCATGCGGAAGAAATTCTAAGCCTTCTTCGGTTAAAGACACTTTACGTGTTGTTCGGTGAACGAGCCGTGTGCCTAAGCTTTCTTCGAGCTTACTAATGTGAATACTCGATACCGGAGCCGATAGGCCCAGCTCTTGCCCTGCTTGGCTAATATTGTGCGTCGATGCAAGGCGCACAAACAAACGAAGATGCTCAATATTCATGACGGGTCACTTACTGTTTTAGAGTGAATTGAAGGCTCGCCCAGCCCTTCAATGACCATGAGATGCTCGCACATTTTTTAACAAATATTAAATAATTATAGCGTAAATTTCATATTACCCCACTACGACAGACTCAGTTCCCTCACCTTAAAAATCCATCAAACGTATTAAAAATCAACTAAAAAAATAGAAACCACCCGTCTTTAATACAACTGGCTATTAACAATTATTAAATACTGTTTCTTGCTTTGATTAATTGTTGAGTTACAAAACTGTTGCTAGCTTGATTAAGGTCTCGCTGTCTTTACTCATCACCATTGAACCAAGGAATACACCATGGCTTATGAAGGCTACACCACATTTACCGCCGTCGTAGAAGATGGCATTTTGACCGTCACATTTGATTTTGGCCCTGTGAACGTTCAAGGCCAAGAAATGCTAGCCGACCTCAATGGCCTAGCACTGCGCTTAGAGCGCGACCGTGATATTAAAGTCGTGGTATTCCAGTCTGCCAATCCAGAAATATGGGTTTGTCATTACGACACAAACCTCCTTAAAGATATGTCCTGCGAGGCCGTAAGCCGAGAAGAAGTCCAATTACTCGATTTGCAATCTGTTCTTGAGCGCATCAGTAAATTGCCACAGGCAACCATCGCCAAACTTGAAGGTTTTGCCCGCGGTGGCGGACATGAATTCGCACTTGCTTGCGACATGAGATTCGCAGCTCGTGGTAAATACAAACTCATGCAAATGGAAGTTGCGATGGGCATTTTGCCATGTGGTGGCGGAGCATCGCGTATGGCCAGACAAGTTGGGTTGGGACGCGCACTAGAAATTATCTTAAGCGCTCGCGACTTTGATGCCGACGAAGCCGAAGCTTATGGCACCATTAATAAAGCACTTGAACCAGACGAGATTGGTGAATATGTCGATACACTCGCCAAACGCATTGCCAAGTTTCCCGCAGAATCGATTAATGCATGTAAAAAAGCCGTGTATGAGTCGATTGATAAACCCATTGATGAGGCCCTCAAAGCGGAAGCTTATTGGCTTTATCAAGCCACCAGCAAAACTCCAGCGGTAAAACGTTTTGGCATTGCTGACGAACAAGGCTTAGAGCACTCGCTTGACAACCAAAGAAATTGGGAAAAATTAGTGATGGATGTTCAAGACATTACTTAGTCAAGCCAATCACTGACTCACAGCGCATGCGTAACTTTTTTAATCGGCCATACTTATACTTAAAGCAACAAAAGCGCCAGCATTGAACCCACTCATCATGCAGGGCTGATATTCAGCCCTGCTTTTTATTGAGTGAACACTCACATTTATTGATGAAGACCTACCACGGTCAATTGCGAGAATGGACAACCAAGCATGAAAAAAACGATTCTTATCACCGGCTCAACTGACGGTATTGGATTTGAAACAGCAAAAATGCTGGTATCGCAGGGGCACCATGTATTAATTCATGGACGTAACCCCACCAAATTGCAAGGCGTTGCCGAACAGCTGGCCAGCATCGAAGGTGCAAATCCTATTGAGAGCTACGTGAGCGACTTATCAAACCTCGCCGACGTGCAAAATCTAGCAGACGAAGTAAAGGCTAAACACAACTCGCTTGATGTGCTCATTAACAACGCCGGAGTGTATAAAGTCTCTCAAATCACCACAGTGGATGATCTAGACGTGCGATTTGTGGTCAATACCATTGCGCCTTACCTACTCACTCAACAGCTACAGCCGTTGTTTGACCACACAGGACGTATCGTCAACCTGTCTTCAGCAGCACAATCACCGGTTGATTTTGCCTCGCTTGTCAGTCGTAGTGCAGGGCCAAACGACAGCGCTATTTACGCCCAAAGTAAACTTGCCTTAACCATGTGGTCTGCCCATTTAGCAGCCTCACTCGGCACTCAAGGGCCTGCGGTGATCGCCGTAAACCCAGCCTCATTTTTAGGCAGCAAAATGGTCAAAGAGGCATATGGAGTTGACGGAGGTGACCTGCAAATTGGCGCTAAAGTATTATGTCGCGCCGCATTAGACGACGACTTTGCCAACGCCAGCGGTAAATACTTCGACAATGATTCAGGCCGCTTTACAGCCCCCCATTCCGACGCGCTCAATGTCAGTAAATGCCAAGCACTTGTTTCTATCATTCAACAAGTTATCGAAGATAAAACACAATAAGGGCGCAATTCGCCCTTTCATCAATTGAACAACCACGATGCAGGAGAAGCACTTATGTTAGGCGAAAGTCATTCACTCATACACGATTTCCCAGAATCAAAAGATACGATTAACGCGCTCATAAGCGCCGATCCAACGTTTGCCAAAGATGCAAAGACATACCACCAATTAGATGAAGAAATTCGAAAGCTAGAACTCAAAGGCGCTCCCATCGAAGACGATGCCATGCACACCTTAAAACACAACCGCTCGGTACTCAAAGATTCGCTTTATCAACGTATAATCGCGGCATAACATGGTGCAATCACGCATAAATGAATCGCTTTATTATTTACAAAAAAGCAATTTATAGCATTCATGTTCCAGAAAACCATTCACCGCCCTAACTCTTTAAGGGCGGCAGATCCCTTATACCCCCTGACCTGATTATTAATTATTTTTTAATACTAATTCCTCTAAGCCGCTCATTATCAATCGCAGCCAAGATTGATAAGCTCTGCCGCATCACCATTCACCTAATGAGGAATCCATATGCATTACGAAGGTAAAATTTATCGCCCTTGGATGGAAGCAGAGAGCTTACTGATTCAAACCACATTAGGTTGCAGCAACAATCAGTGTACCTTCTGCACCATGTTCGACGACAAACGCTTCAAGGTCAGAGAACTTGAAGACATCTTCTTAGATATCGTCGAAGCGCGCCAACGCTACCGTCACGTTGAATCTATATTCTTAGTGGACGGAAATGTCATGGCAATACGCACCGAGAAGTTAATCGCCATTCTGGATCAGATCAAAGTGACCTTTCCGGAAATTAAGAATATTTCGCTATATTCTGGCTTCAATGACTTTCGTCGTAAATCCATCACTGAACTCAAAGAGATTCGGTCGGCGGGACTGAGCATGGCCTACTCCGGTTTAGAATCAGGTGACCCCATTGTGCTTGAACGCATTAAAAAGCGAATGACGCGTGAACATGCTATTGAAGGTATGGAAATGGCACGCGAGGCCAACATTAAGGTCTTGGCATCGGTGATTTTTGGTCTAGGCGGTAAAGAGCGCTCGCACGAACATGCAGTGAATACTACCAGCCTGATTAATATCATGAAACCAGATGCGATCGCGCCGATGGCGCTAGCAATACAACCGGGCTCTGAGTTAGAGCGCGAAATGCAGCGCGGCGAGTTTACATTGCCAACACCGCTACAAATTCTCGAAGAAGAGAAGTACCTGCTCGAAAACCTAGAGGATTTCGACTGTTATTACTGGGGGGATCATGGCAATAACATTTCACCCATGCGAGGGAGCTTTCCGTCTTCTCGGTTGCCTTTTTTAGAGCGTATTAATGAAAATATTGCGCATAACCCGATCACCCAAGAAAACGTGATTCAAACGTTTGCTTGGTAACCCGCGTCGGCCACGAAGCAACCCTAAAACAAAGCCAGAGCAGACATTCGCTCTGGCTTGCATTTATTCAGCAAGATTCTCTGCCATTCGGCTCGCGATACGCTGAAACTCAGCGATTTCTTCAGGCGTAATATTCTGCGTCATTTTATCCAGCACCTGCGTATCGATCGTGGCCACGTGTTTAAAAATACGTTCACCTTTGTCTGTGATCAGCAGACATTGACTCCGCTTGTCCTCGGGATTAGGGACTTTCTGAACTAATTCGAGTTCCAGTAACGCGTTTAACAACCGCGTAATTTGGCCCTTATCGCGGTGTAAAAATTGAGCGACATCCACCGCTGTGCAGGGCGATTTACGCTGAATCACTTTCATCACTCGGACATGCATAGGAGTAATGTTCAAACCCAACTGCTCTACTCGTTCATGCATTTGACGCTTTAAAGTATGCACCAAAAAAAACACATCATCTAACGACCGTAACTGGCTCATTTCACAACCTTCCCGGACAAACTAGTTGACATTATCAACTATTAATATATAGTTGACATTATCAACCTTATTCTGAATCAATTCAAGTCCGGAGCCCTCAGATGACTTCACAAGTAACACTCGCAACGCCGTTACCAGCACAAACCAGAACTCCGCTCATTTATAAGGTGCTGTTGATGATGATTTTGATGATGCTCATTGGCGGTACACTCACGGGCATTATGACCTACATGAATGTGGGGCTCACAAACACATTTTATGCGGACTGGGTCAGCTCGTTTATCACTGCTGCTTTATTTTTAATGCCCGCTGGATTGGTACTCATGACGTTGTTCACCAAGCTCGCTCATCGAGTCTTACCTCATGCATCTGAGACTCAAAAAAACGTACTCGTAGGACTGGCGATGGCCATTCATATGGAGCTGATCATGGCCTTTGCCACCGCGGCAAATAACATTGGATTTACCGACATGGCAGTATTTTCACAAGCCTGGTTGAAAGGATTTGTTGTAGCACTTCCCTTTGCCTTAACCATGATGATGATGATGACGTTAACCATTAAACCCAAAATCGAACGCTTCTTAAAAAGCTAACCCGCCAACCATTGGAGAAGACTATGAATGCTCAATCTAAACGAATGAACACATATCAAATCACCATTGAGAAAACCAACCTCAATGATGGCGAGTCCGCGCAGACTTTGCAGTTCGAAGCGCTCGACCGAGAAGACATGTTTACGCTCATCGAAAAGCTCAAGCAAACCAGCGGCCTCGACGCACAAACGTCCACTCAGGTCGGGGTTGCATTGAGATTGCTAGGGCCAATGATGATGGCGCATCGAAAGCATCCGGTGTTTGTCGAATTCATGCCTCACTTCAAAGCCTTTATGTTGAATCTAAAGGCGATTGTGAAAGGGCAAAAACCTCAATAAACACGCCCAAAAAGGCCCGAGCAAGATCATGCATAATCTTGCTCGGGCCTCTTATTGTTTGGGTTACAACAGTGAGTCGATATCTGCGTCTTGGTCTGTCATCGCTGCATTAGAATTGTCACTGGTAAACGACTTCGCTCCTTTCACCATGGCTTGTGTGAGCTCGTGAGCGTCAAACTTCGTCAACGCATTATTTGCTCCAACTTGCTTGGCGCGGTCAACACTAATCTCGCTCGACAAAGAGGTGTGAAGAATCACAAAAGCATTACTCAATTTAGGATTCGAGCGAATTTCAAACGTGAGCTCATAACCATCAAGCCGTGGCATTTCAATATCGCAAACTACAATTTGAAAAGGTTCTTCTTGAGCCGCTGCGAGCTCCATCATGTCCAGTGCGCTTTTGCCGTTATCTGTCACCTTGTAGTCCACTTCAATACTATCAAGCGCACCACTGAGTTGCCTTCTAGCTGTAGCAGAATCATCCACCAGCAAGATATTCATTTTGCTTAATAAGGCTTGTTCTGGCAGCGTTAATTCAATGTCTGTTTGATTAAACTGTTCTGGGTAGGTCGCTTCTAAGATCATTTCAATATCAAGCAATTGAATTAATTTGTCGTCGCTACGAGTGACACCGGAGATAAATGCGTGTTCACCTACAGAAACAGGCGCTGGCTTAATATCATCCCAGCGACACTCACTGATTTTGTCGATTTTCCGCACCAAAAAGCCCACGGTTTGGCGACAAATATCCACCACGATAATAAAGCATGACTTCACTTGCTCCGCCGGAACGGGACGAAAACCCACAGCCGCCGCCAAATCAACCACAGAGACGGTGATGCCCCTCATCGAAGCGGAACCAATCACATGCGAGTGCGAGTTGGGTAAATTAGTTAACGGCACATAAGGCACAATTTCCTTGACCTTCATGGTGCCAATGGCAAACAGTTGATTTGAAGTGAGATAAAAGTGAAGTAACCCTTGGCTTTGGCTCGTTTGTTTACTCATAGTTGCTCGCTAACACTGAAATTCCAACACAACACACCGGTTAACAATACTATCTACGCCGCCTTACGGAAATGAACCAGAGCAAGTTAGCAAAAAAAAAACGCACAAACAGGCCTAGTCCATTGCGAATTTAATAGAAGGTGGAACTCAGACATTGCTCCACCTTCAATGACTTAGAGGTTATTTCAAGTCAAAGCGGTCAGCATTCATCACTTTGACCCATGCGGCAATGAAGTCTTCCACAAATTTAGCCTTATTGGTGTCTTGTGCGTAATGTTCAGCGTAGGAGCGCAAGATAGAGTTCGATCCAAACACCAAATCAACCCGGGTGGCGGTCCATTTAACCGCGCCAGTTTCGCGCTCCACCAAATGGTATAAATTGTTGCCCTTGGGTTCCCAGCTGTATTCCATACTGGTCAAATGAACAAAGAAATCGTTACTCAATACGCCAACATTGTTGGTAAATACACCATGCTGAGCATGATTGTAGTTGGTATCGAGTACCCGCATTCCACCAACCAATACGGTCATCTCAACAGCCGACAGCCCCAACAGTTGAGTCCGTTCCAGCATAAGTTCCTCAGCGGTGACGGTGTAATCAGCTTTTAGCCAATTGCGGTAGCCATCATGAAGCGGTTCTAGCACATCAAACGACTCGGCATCAGTCATGGCATCGGTTGCATCGCCCCGTCCAGCAGAAAATGGCACCTGCACTTCAAAACCTGCCGCTTTTGCAGCTTTTTCGATCGCAGCACTGCCTGCTAATACAATCAAGTCGGCAATGCTGATATCAATACCTTGTTCGGCTTTTATGGCCTCAAGCGCCGCCAGTACTCGTGCTAAGCGCTCGGGTTCATTGCCTTGCCAGTTGAGTTGTGGCGCCAAGCGGATACGTGCCCCATTTGCACCGCCTCGGCGATCGGAGCCTCTGAATGTTCGCGCACTATCCCATGCCGTTGCTATCAGGTCGGCAGTTGGAATATCGCGCTGATAAATAGCTGTTTTTAATGTCGCTATTTGAGAGTCAGTTATGTGTGTGGGATGTGCAGGAACAGGATCTTGCCATATTAAATCTTCACTGGGCACATCAGGCCCCAAGTAACGAGATTTAGGCCCTAGGTCACGATGCGTGAGTTTAAACCAAGCGCGAGCAAACACCTCTGAAAAATAAGCGGGATCATTGTAAAAACGTTCTGCGATTTTCCGATATTCGGGATCAAACTTCATCGCCATATCAGCATCAGTCATAATCGGATTACAGCGAATGCTCGGATCTTCAACATCCACTGGCTTATCTTCTTCTTTAATGTTCACCGGTTCCCACTGCCAAGCGCCTGCGGGGCTTTTAGTTGTCCACCAATCGTAATTGAGTAATAGATGAAAGTAGCCATTGTCCCATTGTGTTGGATGAGTAGTCCAAGCCCCCTCAATGCCACTTGTGAGCGTATCTCGCCCCACACTGCGGGTGGTTTTATTAAGCCAACCTAAGCCTTGATCTTCAACTTCAGCCGCTTCAGGTTCTGGGCCCACGTGTTCCATACTATTGTTACCGTGCGCTTTACCAACGGTGTGGCCACCAGCGGTTAGCGCCACTGTTTCTTCATCATTCATTGCCATTCGAGCGAACGTGACCCGCACATCATGCGCTGTTTTAATCGGGTCGGGCTTGCCATCAACGCCTTCTGGGTTCACGTAAATTAGCCCCATCATGACCGCGGCAAGTGGGTTTTCTAAATCACGTTCACCGGAGTAACGGCTGCCTTCGCTATCGCTCTCTGCTAGCCATTCTTTCTCTGCGCCCCAGTAAATGTCTTTTTCTGGATGCCAAATATCTTCACGCCCGCCGGCAAAACCAAAAGTTTTAAGCCCCATTGATTCGTAGGCCATATTCCCGGCAAGAATAATCAGATCGGCCCACGACAATGAATCACCATATTTTTTCTTAATGGGCCAAAGTAAACGACGAGCTTTGTCGAGGTTGCCATTGTCTGGCCAGCTATTAAGCGGTGCGAATCGCTGATTACCGCGACTAGCGCCGCCTCTGCCATCGGCAATTCGGTAAGTTCCAGCCGAGTGCCATGCCATACGAATCATAAGGCCGCCATAGTGCCCCCAATCGGCAGGCCACCAATTTTGGCTTGTCGTCATGAGGGCAATTAAATCACTTTTCACCGCCTCAAAGTCGAGATCAGCAAAGGCCTCAGGGTAAGAGAAGTCACTTTGAAATGGATTAGTTTTGGTGTCGTGTTGATGAAGAATGTCGAGGTTGAGAGTTTTAGGCCACCAAACAAGTTGCTGAGGTTCAATTTGTGTATTGGCGCCGTGTAATACTGGACATTTTGATGCAGGGTCTGACTGGCTCATTTTTATATCCCAAAGTCTTTAAAAAGATTAGAGTTATTGAGCGAAGGTTATGCCTAAACGATTCAGCTCAACGTCCCAACTCTGGGTATACAAGCCGAAGTAACAACCCTAGCTCGGAGGTAATCATGAGCCTTCAATTGTAGACGCTTAGCCACTGTTTATCTTCCTACTTTACGTTTCTTTAAATCCAGAATGGCACCACTGAGATGATCTTAAAATGAAATCAAAATGCAGAAAAATACAAAGTATTTGAGATTATTACCTAGTATGCATTGACTCTCATTTCATTTTGTCAAATAATCCTTGATAATTCTCGCACACAATGTAGTATGCGCGTTTGCTCTGTAATTCAGAGTTATTAATGAAAAATAAGTAAAAGTAAATCCTCAGAATCTCTTCATTATTGTTGTTATCCTCAGTGGTTCCCTTAGCTTCATCGTCATTCAATAATTCAACCTTTTCAGCGCAACGCATTATTGCGACAGATTTATTACTTCAAATATAGATAAGGGACAGAACATGTCTGATAAAACAACTGGTATCGTTAAGTGGTTCAACGAAGAGAAAGGCTTCGGCTTCATTACTCAAGACAACGGCGGCGCTGACGTATTCGTTCACTTCCGTGCGATTGCTTCTGAAGGCTTCAAAACTCTTGCTGACGGCCAAAAAGTATCTTTCGACGTAGAGCAAGGCCAAAAAGGTCTTCAAGCTGCTAACGTTGTAGTACTTTAAGTACTCAATGAGCGCCAATGGCATTAATGCTATTGGCGCTCGTTTTTATAGTGCCTCCTGCACCAAACAGTCGCCCATCAACCCCCAGTCCACTTCGTACTTGATTTGAATTAACGTACACCTCGTGTTAGCTGCAACGCTTCCATAATGGCTTCTATAATTTTCTTGGCCCAATTGGGCATTCGAGCCATCAATTTATCGATACTGCCTTTGACAACCTAAGTGTCTTTTACAGATTGATCATCAAACACAACACCCAATTCATCATTAAAGTGATTTGCTCCAAGCGAATTCATTCGTATCAAAAAACGTTAAATTTTCAATCAATCGAAGATAAAACCACACAAACTGACGTAACTTGACACTACTTGACACAACAATGCCTGAGCTAAGTTGATGTTGTGAAACACAATCAGTAAGGTGGTGCTCCCCGCTATATCCCTCCAACACTTGGTTCATTCGATAGAAGTTAGCTAGGACAACTCTTAATGTCAGATTGGAAACAGAGTTTACAAAAAACACGATACGTGATGGATGGGCTATTGCTCATCAGTTTTATGATCATCTCAGCTCCGCAAGCCACCGGTGTGCCGCTTCATGAGTGGTTGAGCATTGTATTTATCATTCCTTTTGCGATTCATATTTTATTGCATTGGGATTGGTTTAAACAAAGCTTCCGCCGTTTATTTGGCAAGCTCCCTGCGAAAGAGCGTTTCAACATTGTTTGGAATTATTTGCTTTACCTCATGATGATACTCGGCTTTGTGAGTGGCTTTTTAGTCTCAGTGGCATTGTTGCCTGCGCTGAATATTGATCTTCATATTCAGGATTTTTGGTCGAAGATACACCACGATTCCTGCACTCTGCTAATGCCCATGTTGGGTGTGCATTTGGCCTTGCATTGGGGCTGGATCGCGAAGCTTACCAAACGCATGTTCGCCAAGGAGGTTTCATCATGAAATACCTCAAACAAAGCTGGCAGCGCCGAACCCTCATTGTGATGTGTATTTCAGTACTAGTGAGTGTGTGCATGATTGCACTAGAGAACACGCAATGGGCCGATCATATCAACCAAGTTGGCTATTCTCATGGAGCGGAAGAACAGGGGCCGGCAGAAGGTGGCAAGCGTAATATGCCATCTTATATGATGTATATTCTGCCATTCGTTAAAGAAATAGTGCTCATTGGTGTGCCGCTCCTCATCACCATAGGCTGGCTTAAGTTAGCGGGTCTAGTGAAGACTTTGATGAAACGCATCAGACCCTCGTAATTTAACAGCAATGCAAGGTGAGTACTGACATCCGTGCTCGCTTTGCCTTCATAAAGCGTCAAATCTCACACTCTCAAGCAATCCACCTATGCCGGCCAAAGCACATTGCTGCGCTTGCTGATCATCAAGCCAAGCTCAGTTTCAACACACCCGATGTGGGTGATCGTTCAGGCGAAATTATTGATCCGGACTAAAGCCAACCGTCTTATACTTAGGTATGCTTGTTTGGTTTCGTCACAGTAAACAATCAGCCCATGGTCAAATTGTGCCCAGGCAACCTGTTCAATCACAAGTTTAGCTGTTATTGAAAACTGTAGACACTGCTTGGTGTGCAGTTAACCGGCCGCCTCCGCGTTCATATCACGTTTAATTGCGATGCCCATTAGCACCACCACAACCCACTTAATCCACATGGAACGCCATGACCTCAACCTCCAAACCTTCCAGAATTTCATCCATCGACGTACTCCGTGGACTAGTCATGCTGATCATGCTCATCGACCATGTGCGAGAGCGTTTTTATCTTCATCAACAAGTGGCCGATCCAATGGATATTCAAGCCACTGATCCGAGCCTATTTTTCACCCGTTTATCAGCCCACTTGTGCGCACCTATTTTTGTGTTTCTGACCGGGTTATCCGCTTGGCTTTATGCCAACCCCAAAACAGGCGCCCCCAGACCTGTGGGTCAATTTCTGCTGAAACGCGGCTTACTGCTCATTGCACTTGAAATGACGGTGGTGAACTTTTCATGGTTCGGGGCTTATCACACGCTGTACCTTCAAGTGATCTGGGCCATTGGCATCAGCATGATTAGCTTGGCCGCGTTGAGCTACCTGCCCCGCTTATGGATTGGCGTTATTGGCGCGCTCATTGTGTTCGGCCACAACGCACTCACGCCTATTTCATTCGCCCCCGACGAAACAGGTTATTGGCTGTGGACGATTCTGCATGACCGAGACTACTTAGTCACCGACGCTGTCATTAACGTGCGAGCGTCTTATCCGGTTCTGCCGTGGATTGGAGTCATTGCATTGGGCTACTTTGCGGGCCCATTGTTTAAAGCCAGTTTACCTTCAAGCCAACGAAAATCATGGTTGGTGGCTTTAGGGTTAAGCGCATTAGCCTGCTTATTGCTGCTGCGCGGCTTTAATATTTACGGTGAGACTGTTGCATGGCAATCACAAGCCAACTTGATGTTAACCACCATGGATTTTTTGAATTTCACCAAATATCCGCCCTCACTCGACTTTCTATTGTTCACTGTAGGTATCGGCCTATTGCTGCTGGCTGTGTTTGAGCATTGGTCATCTCCAGTTTGGCAAATATTAAGAACCTTTGGCCGCGCGCCTATGTTCTTCTACATTGTTCATTTGTACGTATTGCTGTTGTTGTATTGGGCGATGCTCGCCGCCTTTGGGCCCAACGTTGGCGATTATTTCGGCTTCAATGCAATGTGGCAAATCTGGCTCATGACTGCCACACTCGGCTTTGCGATGTACTTCCCAACTCGCGCGTTTGGGCGTTATAAACATCAAGGTCATTCAACGTGGGCGAAGTATTTTTAACAAGGTACTTTTCACAAAGTCTTTGCAGATAGAATGCCAAATAACGTGAAATCAAAGCGGCAAGGACGCCCTTTGGTGAATCAAAAAATGCTCTGCAAAGTTCGATACGTAGCGTTATTTGATTGATTTAAAGCTCGCCGGATTCAATTTCAACTTCTTAATGCGCGATGCCAGTGTGGTGGGTTTTATGCCCAACAATTCAGCTGCACCGTCTTTACCAAATACTTTGCCTTGAGAAGTCTGCAAAGCACGAACGATCGCTTGTCGCTGCTGCTGCTTTTGATCGTACTCGGTAAACACCACTGCGGGAGCTTCTTCAACCAGATTAGTGGAGGGCGATTCTTGCAACAAGCGTTCAAAGCGCAACGACTCGCCCTGTGCCAGAATCACTTCGCGCTCAATCACATTTTCCAGCTCACGAATATTACCCGGCCAATGGTACTGCTTTAAGTGTTCAAGCTGGGCCAATGATATCTTCACGTTGGGCTTACCGGCACGAATACTCGCGCGCTCTAAAAAGTGTTGCGCCAACAACGGAATGTCATCAACGCGAGCACGTAATGGAACAGATTCCACAGGAAACACATTAAGCCGAAAGTACAAATCTTCACGAAACTCATTGCTCTGAACCATTTTCGAAAGGTCTTTATTAGTGGCCGCAATAATTCGAACATCGACATGCCGTGTGATTGAATCACCAACCCGCTCAAACTGCTGCTCTTGCAGCACTCGTAAAAGTTTTCCTTGAAGTGCCAATGGAATTTCACCGACTTCATCCAAAAATAGAGTCCCGCCATTGGCCAATTCAAAGCGTCCAGGGCGATCGCTAGTTGCCCCGGTAAATGCCCCTTTCAAGTGACCAAAAAACTCGCTTTCAAATAAGTCACCCGGGATCGCTGCGCAATTCACTCGAATCAAAGGTCTGTCGCTACGTTTACTCAAGTCATGAATGGCACGTGCGATGAGCTCTTTGCCGGTGCCTGATTCGCCCGTAATCATAACTGTCACATCTGTTGTCGCCACTAACTCGATTTGATGAATCACTTGAGAATGCTCAGCGGACTTACCAATAATTTGATGATGGTTGAATTCAGACGACAATTCTTCTTGTAAATATGCGTTCTCCAATTCAAGTTGCTGCCGGAGTTCTTCAACTTGATTCATCGCAGCGAGCAATTGCTTCTCGGCTAATTTCCGGTGTGATACATCACGAAATATCACCACAGCGCCAATCACATGACCATTGTCTTTGATGGGCGTACTGGTGTATTCCACATCAATTGGCGCCCCCTGTTTTGACCAGAACACTTCGTTGTCGATGGTATGCACAACGCCTTCCTGAAAGGCGTGATAAATGGGACAATCTTCAACATGATAGTGCTGCCCGTTGGCATGCTTAAAATGGATGGCTGTATGAATATTTTTGCCAATTATTTCATCGGCTTTCCAGCCTAAAATTCGCTCGGCTGCAGGGTTGATAAAGGTGGTAGATCCATTTGCATCAATGCCGTAAATCCCTTCGCCTGCGGCCTCCAAGATAAGTCTGTTTTCCTTCTCAAAATCTTGAAATACGCGTGCCATACGCTGCCAATGCGCAATACCAGAACGATAGTGGCTGTGTGCATCTGCCCGCACGCGATATTGATCAACCGTTTCTACATCTTGAAATGACAGTTGCAGAAAAGGCGTTCCGGCCACAGACATACTGCTCGCCGAAATCTCTAATCGAATGCTGTCATCATCATTTGTTGGCGTAGCAACAAGCGTGTCAGACCAAGCATTACCTCGGCAAAGTGCTTCTTGCGTAAACACCATGAGTTCAGCCAAACAGTTGCGAAACAACTGAGTCACCGTCATGCAATTGAGCGCTTCGATACGAATAGACAACAAACAGCATGCGGCTTGATTCGCAGTTTTAATTTCATTTTTTTTAGGGCAAATCATCAATTGAGGAATCGGTGAATGCCAAAATGCTAGTTGCTCAATGGAGTCCTGCATACGTACAACCCAACAACAAGTTCGATACGGTTTTTTTAACTTGTTCAATATTTAAGCCAATGACTACGAATGTTCGTAATCTTCACTACGAAGATTCGTAAATTACGAAATACCGTAGTTTCACTCCACCCAAAAAAATTCATTAAGCCACTGTTTTAAAACAACTTAACCATATAAAAACACATGGCATTGGTATTGCTACTTCTGTTTTGAACACCACTTATATCGTAATCAATTCAGCTTGGTGAACAGGAAGGCAACTTTGTTGAAGAAGTAACGCAAAGCGTATTTGCTCCAAATCAGATCAACAGAGCACAAACTTTGCACAACAATTAACCACACCTGTTGCGTCCTCTGATCACCGAAGCTTTCACTATTGAAGGGAAGGACTCAGCAATGCCAATCAAAAGCCTAGGAAACCCATACGACGACAAAGTCGGTTTAACTCACACCTCAAAGTGCGAATGCGCGGACTGTGCTGCCAGCAAAGCAGGCATTCAACTCACACAAAAACAGCGCTCTGAATTGATGGAGCGTCAAGCCGATGGCGTGACTCAGCCAACGTCAACAGCTCAATCTCAAACAGCATTCCCATCGTCTGAAGACATGATGGATCAAGCCATTGAAAATGCCATTGTGCGCGGTGTATTTGGACAGCACGACCAAAGCCGCCGTAAATTCATTCGCACCGTTGGCGGCGGCACACTCGCAGCGGCTTTAGCTTCAGTCATTCCTATGGACAAAGTGAAAGCCGCCGTAAAAGAAGGCATGGGGCCACTAGAAAAAACTAAGCTCAAGGTTGGCTTTGTACCCATTACCTGCGCAACCCCCATTATCATGGCGCATCCCATGGGGTTCTACGAAAAGTACGGGCTTGATGTTGAGGTGATCAAAACAGCAGGCTGGGCGGTTGCTCGCGACAAATCATTGAATGGAGAATATGACGCCTCGCACATGCTCACTCCCATGCCATTAGCCATGACAATGGGCGCGGGGTCAACGGCAGAACCTTACCTCATGCCAGCAGTGGAAAACATCAATGGCCAAGCCATTGTGTTACACAACAAACACAAAGATAAACGCGACCCGAAACAATGGAAAGGGTTTAAGTTTGGTGTGCCGTTTGACTATTCGATGCACAACTTTTTACTGCGCTACTACGTGGCAGAGTTTGGCCTTGACCCTGATAAAGACATTCAGATCCGCGTTGTACCACCGCCAGAAATGGTCGCTAACTTACGCGCAGGCAACCTCGACGGATACTTATCTCCCGACCCATTTAACCAACGCGCCGTGTATGAAAAAGTGGGCTTCATTCACTTACTCACCAAAGAAATCTGGGAAGGCCACCCGTGCTGTGCATTTGCTTGTAGCCAGAAGTTTGCCACCGAAATGCCCAATACATACGCTGCACTATTCAAGTCCATCGTGGATGCCACTCATTATTCAGCAAATCCCGCCAACCGCTCGGAGATCTCAGCCGCCATTGCGCCTAAAAACTACCTGAACCAACCAGAGGTTGTGATCCGACAAGTGTTAACCGGGCGCTATGTGGATGGTTTAGAAAACAAAGTATTGGATGTGCCCGACCGTATCGACTTTGACCCATTCCCGTGGCACTCCATGGCGGTGTGGATCCTCACTCAAATGAAGCGCTGGGGCTACATCTCAGGTGACGTTGATTACAACTCAATTGCCGAGCAAGTGTATGTGGCATCCGACACCGCAAAAGTGATGAAAGACTTGGGCTACGAGGCACCTTCCAAAACTTATCAGAACTACACCATTATGGGTAAAAAGTTTGATTACACACAGCCTGACGCCTATGTGAATAGTTTTGAGATCAAGAGGTAACTCGAATGACGCTCAACCAAAAATCAACCCTTGTCGGATTTGTGTTTCTCGCTGTATTGCTCGGGTTATGGGAGGGGTTAAATCAACCACCCGCTGCAACAGAAGCCCTCACCGAGTTTGAATTGCTCATGGGGGGCGTCGATAAAGAAGCCAGAGTACCACCACCTTCCAGCGTGCTTGTGCGCGCTTGGGAAGAACTCAGCGATCCATTTTATGATGCAGGCCCCAACGATAAAGGAATAGGGATTCAATTAGCTTACTCGCTGTATCGGGTACTCTCTGGGTATTTAGCTGCGGCCGCCATCGCAATTCCGCTAGGGTTTGTGATCGGCATGTCGCCGCTCATGTACAAAGCACTGAATCCATTCATTCAAGTGCTAAGGCCCATCTCGCCACTCGCATGGATGCCCCTCGCCTTGTTCATCATTAAAGACTCCGAACAAAGCGCTATTTTTGTCATCTTTATTTGCTCCATATGGCCCATGCTGATCAACACCGCGTTTGGCGTGGCCAACGTTCGAAGTGACTGGGTGCGTGTAGCTCAAACTCACGAACTTAGCCAAATACGAACAGCACTCACCGTCATTTTGCCAGCCGCAGCGCCCACCATTTTAACCGGCATGCGCATCTCCATTGGGATCGCTTGGTTGGTTATTGTGGCAGCAGAAATGCTGGTTGGCGGTACGGGAATTGGCTACTACGTTTGGAATGAATGGAACAACCTCGACCTAACGAGCGTGATCTTTTCCATCTTAATGATCGGCATCGTCGGCATGGCCTTAGACATGGCATTGTCGGCCGCGTCTCGATTAGTTCAGTACGAGGAGTAAGTCATGGAAAAACCACTTGTATCCATTGAAGGGTTAACCAAGACCTTCCCATCATCAGGCAAAGCAGATGACTTGGTCGTGTTTGAAGACGTGAACATTAGCATTCAACGCGGCGAATTTATCTGCATCATCGGCCATTCCGGCTGCGGTAAATCTACCATCCTCAACATTCTTGCAGGGCTAGATGAAGCCTCGTCCGGCGGCGTTATTATGGACGGTAAAGAAGTTTCGGGGCCCAGCCTTGAACGCGGCGTGGTGTTTCAAAATTACAGTCTCATGCCGTGGCTGTCGGCACTACAAAATGTAAACTTTGGGGTCAGAGCACGCTGGCCCGAATGGTCGAAGGAGCAAGTTCAAGCGCATAGTATCAAGTACCTCAATATGGTGGGTTTATCAGACTCGATTGAGCGTAAGCCTTCGCAACTCTCAGGCGGTATGCGCCAACGAGTTAGCATTGCACGTGCTTTTGCCACTCAACCTAAATTGTTACTACTCGATGAGCCCTTTGGAGCGTTAGATGCACTCACGCGGGGGGTTATTCAAGAAGAGCTGATTAAAATATGGAGCGAATCGAAGCAAACCGTCTTTATGATCACACACGATGTGGACGAGGCCATTTTATTAGCCGACCGAATATTACTCATGACCAACGGCCCTTACGCGCGCGTGGCTGAATCGGTGTCTATTAACTTACCGCGCCCGCGCTCCAGAGCTGAGATCATTCAGCACCCGGGATACTACAAAATTAGAAATCACTTGGTGAATTTCCTTGTTAACCGTTCGGCACAACTTGCAGGCAAACAAACCGAACGCAACTCGCAGCCCCTGACGGTGGACCCGCTGGTAGACACTGAACAAACATCAGAGCTGCACACCATTAATGAAGCTGAAGCCAGTAGCCAACCGGCTGCTTAACCACCTCAAATAAGCGCCCCTAGGAGGGTTTTATGAATAAAGAAACAATGACCGACACCATCGTTTCCGCCAAGCAAAAACTTGGGCTAACCTGGGAAAAAATGGCGGTAGATCTCAATATGTCACCGGTTTGGCTGGCATCCGCATGCTTAGGCATGAACTCCGCTCCACAAGAGAAAGCAACTGCCATTGCCAGCTATCTCGGGCTTGACGACTCAGTTGCCGCCGCTCTCGCTGCATTTCCCACTAAAATATGGGACCAAGCAGTGCCCACCGACCCCCTCATTTACCGCCTCTATGAAGTTGTAGGCGTGTACGGTGATACGCTCAAAGAAGTGATCCAAGAAAAATTTGGAGATGGCATCATGAGCGCTATCGACTTTTCCATGGAAGTAGACAAAATTGAAGACCCCAAAGGCGACCGCGTTCTGCTCACGCTCAACGGCAAGTTCCTTCCCTACAAATCATGGTAATACAGTCGGCTCAGTCCCCTACTGAGCCTTTTTCCAATTCAACCGGAGCACTCCATGAAAATTGAATCACGCCCCCCTTTTCCGCCATTTGATGTCGACTCAGCAGCCATCAAAGTTCGTAAAGCTGAAGACGCATGGAATCGCAAAACCCCTTCTGCCGTGGCGTTAGCCTATTCACCAGAGAGTCAGTGGCGTAACCGTTCAGCGTTCATTCAAGGCAGAGCAGAGATCGAGGCGTTCCTTGCCAACAAGTGGGCAACAGAGCTTGAATACCGCTTATGCAAGGAACTGTGGGCATACACAGACAACCGTATCGCTGTTCGCTTTGCGTACGAATGGCACGACACAAACGGCCAATGGTATCGCTCCTACGGCAATGAAAATTGGCAATTTAATCAACAAGGCTTAATGGAGCTCAGAATCGCCAGCATTAATGATGTGGCTATTGATAAATCCGACCGAACACTAATTTGGACAGATGACGTAAGACCCGAGGATTACCCAAGTCTTAGCGAATTAGGCTTGTGATGCCGCTTAGGATACAGGGTAGCCGCGGTGTGGTTTTGTGTTCGTTTGTGTTTCAAACTAGGCTAAAGTCACTCGCCTCAACAAACGGACACAGCCCCAATGCGCGCCAACACAACGCTCGTTATTGCACTTTTTAGTCTCGCCATAGTTGCCACAGGCTGCACCCCATCACAAGATATGCCTTGGGCAACTAGCGATAGCCATTACACGGGTACAGCCCGCATTACCCAAGGTCCGGCTCAAACCATGGCCAACACCCTGTTTGAGTGTAAAAACGGGCGCAGTCGAATGGCAGGCATGGGCATCATCAAAGATTCTGAGGGTTACGTTTGGACGGTGCCCGCCACGAACAATTTTGTCAGTGGCCCCAAAGCTGCCGACCTTTATGAAGGGTGTGCAGGCATCACGCCCAAAAATCTCACAGAGGTTGACGAAGCATCGGTACCGGTTGCCATCATCGATTCAGACGGCGAGGAAATCACCGGTTATATCTTTGCCGACAATTACTTCGAGCTGTATATCAACGGCTCTCTTGTGGCGGTAGACACAGTACCGTTCACGCCCTTTAATTCGAGCCTGGTGAAATTCAAGGTCAACACGCCTTATAGCATTGCCATTAAAGTGGTTGATTGGGAGGAGCATTTAGGTTTAGGCACTGAAAACAATCGCGGAAACGACTACCACCCCGGCGATGGCGGCTTGATTGCCAGCTTTAGCGACGGCACCGTCACGAACTCAGATTGGCAAGCCCAAACCTTCTACACCGCTCCTATTTACGACCTCGCTTGTCTGCAAGAAAACCTGGGACAACGCCTGTCAGAAAGCTGCTCTATAGAAGGCACAGACCAAGGACAAAATGCCTACGCCGCACACTGGGAGACCCCCGAAAATTGGATGGAGCAAGAGTTTGATTCAAGCGACTGGCCTCAAGCCACACGCTATACAGAAGACGAGATTGGCGTGAATAATAAAAAGGCGTATATGAATTTCATTGAGCAATTTAGCGGCGCAGGCGCTCATTTTATTTGGTCAACGAATGTAGTGCTGGATAATGAAGTGCTACTCAGATACGACGTCAAGTAAGGCCGTGATCTTATAAGCAACAACAGGCTCACCCAAGTGGATTCAATCCTGTTTTGGCGTTTGAATAGAGGCCATTATTTTAGACAATGCCAAGATTAAGATCTCAGAATCTTCATCTATACATACCATTCCCATGCTGCGGCACAAGTCACCGGCGGCTTTCTTAGAGTCATTTCCCCATTCGCCGTCAATTGGCCCTTTGTAGTATTCCAGCTCTTTCAACATTGCTTGTTGGAGTCGGCAGTCACCGTCTTTAATGCCCTTTCTAATATCCTGAATGTACTTGTCTTCGAGATTATCCGTGGGTTGCACAGCAACAGGCACATGATCAGAAGCCGCTGGGCCAACGAGGCTAAGTACCAGCATGACGACCGCAATATTTCGTTGTTGCTTGGCAATGTTGATGTGCTCAGCGTTTTCGCTACGCTCACTTTTATCGCCCTTCATGTTGATAAAAAGTTGATTCACCGTCACGTTGATGGGGCTATTGAGGGTAATGGTTCCCACATCAAACCCAACAGCAATGGGCTCAATCTTACTCGCGTTATATTCCCCCATCAGCCCAGCTAAGGCTTCTTCAACCAGAGACGCCCGATGAAAAGCCGCAACAATTTGAGGATGAAGGGAGAGCTTGTCGGTCAGAATTGTTTTCTGATAGTCATGCAAAGACTGAATTTCAAACAGCGCCAACAAGGTTCCACCCAAAAAACGAATATTCTCTAAAGTGCGCTCCACCACATCCATTTCCAGCCTGACTTTGTCGAAATCATGGCTCACCGCGTGGCTGTACAATGGATTGAACGGGGAATCTGATGCATCCTTGGGACGAAAAAGATCAAGAATTTCAGGTTGAGCGGCGACTAAAGGCGCAATCTCGTCGTCTAAATAGCGTTTAAAATCAGCAGGCAAAGCAATGAACTCAACTCCTGAGGACTGCCGCACGCGCGACATTAATTCCCCGCGCTTGCTCACGCCTGAGTTCTTGCCTTCGATGATCGCCATTGACGCTTCTAACACCACCGGCAACGCCACCTCCTTTACCACTCTAAAACGATTGAGCATCTGTAGCATTTCTTGATGAATCATCGGCTTGATGTAATCAACACTTCGCTCACCAAACATTTGAGTTTGGGTCACATCAGAGACGGTAATACAGAAGGTATAGGGAACAGTTAATGGAGTCATTTACGGCATCCTTATCGTGTATGAGCGCGAAGTGAAGCCCCCATTAGCGCGCTGCATCAACACAATACCGCGCCCAATTTAAATAAGCTTCATCAGCTAAGCTTAGCATTGCCAAATCTTCTTGGGTGTCGCCATACGCATAGACGCGATCGTACAGTCCTAAATCAAACTTAGCGCAAATCCATTTCGACTTGTTCACACCACTACAATCACCGTTTACATACCCCCCAGAAAATTTGCCACGCTTAACCTCAAGCTCACTGCAAATTAAGGCAAAACCATTTTGAGCGCACCAATGCTTTAAATAAACATCGAGAGAAGCAGAAACGATAACGATCTGATCGCCATTTTGTGTATGTAAACTCAGCTGAGTCAGCGCCTCTTCACGCAAGAACTGAGGCACAATATTTTCTGCATACCCTTGCCCAACCGCAACCACCTCATCAACCTTTCGCCCCGAAAAAGCCACAAAACTAGCGATGCGCCGCATGTTGGCAGCACGCAGAACACCGACCTTATAGAGTATAAAAAATGGAGACAATACGATCTTCGCGATTAAAGATCGTCGCTTGGTTGCCGAGAAGTGCAGAAACTTGGTGTACATATCTGCATGGGTAATAGTTCCATCAAAATCAAACAGTGCAATGTTCAAAACATTCCCTCAGATCCAACGTTCCTGTATAGGGCCAATGTGAACCAGCACAACTCAACGCTTTGGCAACCTGCGCTGGAGTAACGCCCCGCTGCTCGGAGCGCTTGATGGCTTCTTTTCGGAACTATTCGGTGTAATGTTGGTGTTTTTTGCGTGCCATGAGAGCACCTCCATATAGGGTTAATATAACTATACAGGGTGTCTACTTTTCGTGGGTAACTTGGAAGCATAACGCCCCATTAAGTAGCCCGCAACGCTCTACAAAAGCTTGAGCATAGTGCCGTAACCACTGAAATTCCTGCAAACCAAAAATGGCAAGCGTTGAGGGTCTGCTTGAATTGTTTGTTAGATGCTCGACCGCTGAGCCTGATTTAGTAGTGATAACGACATGAGATTATTGTTATCGCTTGATCATCGACTGCGTAAACCAGCCTATTAGTGTCGTCAATACGGCGAGACCAAAAGCCAGATAAGTTCTCTTTTAACGGTTCAGGTTTACCAATACCCTCAAAAGGAGAACGCTTCACATCATTGGTAAGTTTGTTGATGCGCTTAAGTGTTTTCTTATCTTGGGTTTGCCAATACAGGTAATCGCCCCAAGCCTCATCAGTCCACGATAGTAAACGTTGACTACTACTCATCAATTAACTCTCGTGCAGTTGTTTTTCCGGCACGGTATTGTGCTATTGAACGGTTTAGATGTTCAGCATTTTGAGGAGAGCGTAGTAAGTGCACTGTCTCCATAAGGCTATTATAGTAGTCTAAAGACATAACCACGGCATCTTCAGAGTCACGGCGTGTAATGACTGTTGTGTCTGCGTCATTAACTACACCGTCTAAAACAGCTTTGAGACCATTTCTAGCTTCAGTAAAAGATACAATTCTCATAAGAATCTCCACATGTACATTTAATGGAACAAGTATAGTCTTCACTCATATACTTGTACAGTAAATTGAACATGCGATATTGATAAGGCAACTAACGCCCGCATATTAGGAATCCCCTCATAATATTAATTCCTTCCAACTGCTGTCCCTTGGTTGTCACCGACGCAGGCTACCGCAACCCTTGGTTTCGGGCGATTGAAGCCAAAGGTTGGTTTTGGCTTGGCCGTGTTCGAGGTGACGTAGGATTCCGCCCCAAAGGCGATAAACACTGGCATAGCAACAAATCTTACTACCCAACAGCGAATGCCAAAGCACGGCTTCTTGGTGAGGGCGAATTGGGCCGTAAAAGCCCGATTCGAGCCGCATTGC